>JAAYDZ010000012.1 GCA_012728975.1 Bacteroidales bacterium | reverse complement strand
TATACTCCTCTGCATGGCACCGGAGTGCGTCTTGTGCCCCAGGGGCTGCGACTTTTGGGTTTTTCAAACATTTACAATGTTGATGCACAAGATGTGAGTGACGGCAATTTCCCTACAGTCGTATCCCCAAATCCGGAAGATCCTGCTGCCCTCAAACTTGCGATCGAAAAGGCTCAGGAAGTGGGTGCAGATATTGTGATGGCAACTGACCCGGATGCTGACCGCGTAGGATTTGCAGTTCGTGATGATAAAGGGGAACTGGTGCTGCTTAACGGCAACCAGATAGTAGCTCTCCTGACAAGTTATATGCTCACCCGCTGGTCTGAGTTGGGCAAACTCCAGGGACGCGAATATGTGGTTAAGACCATAGTGACTACCGAACTGATCCGCGATATCTGTGACAAATATGGAGTTGAGCTCTACAATGTGCTTACCGGTTTTAAGTATATTGCCGAAATTGTACGCAAGAATGAGGGCAAAAAGGTCTTCATCTGCGGTGGCGAGGAGAGTCACGGATTCAATGCCGGTGAATTTGTTAGGGACAAGGATTCTATTATCTCCTGTGCCCTCTTTGCGGAGTGCGCAGCATGGCTTGCTGACAGTGGAAAAAGCATCTATGATTATCTTCAGGAAATTTATGCTGAATATGGCTATTACAAGGAGAATCTCCTCTCCGTGACAATGAAGGGTAAAGAGGGCCTGGAACAGATCCAGCAGATGATGAGAGATTTAAGAATAACCCCTCCGACAGAGCTTGCCGGATCATCGGTTGTTAAAATCATCGATTACAATAAACCGGAAGAAACAAATCTCCCCAAGTCTAATGTGCTGCAGTTTTTCAGCAAAGATGGTAGCCTCGTTTCCGCGAGACCTTCAGGTACCGAGCCGAAAATAAAGTTTTATTTTGGAGCGAAAGGTGATGATGCCGACCGGAAAATCAGCTCTCTTTTCGCGCAATTCGAAAAATTTGCGCAAAAATATTGATCAGAATGTAAAGTGCGAAAATTGCTGAAATGATAAGAGGTAACGTTTCGAGTACGTTACCCGTATGAGGGATAAATATCATCCCAACAATCAGGATCAAAATCGCGATTACGATAAATGAGGAAAAGAGTGGTGCTTTACTGAAGCTCACTCTTTTCTTTTTAAGTGAAAACATCGGGATTTCACTTATGAGCAAAAGAGCGAGAACAATCGATATGGTTGGGATAAACCATACACTGTCAAGTAGCACATTGACAAATGACGTGGTGCCGTGAATACGGCAGATATCGGCATAAGCCACCAAAGGTGCAATTATCAGAGCATTTGCCGGTGTGGCAAGGCCGATAAAATCACTTTCTTGACGAGTATCCAGATTAAATTTTGCCAGCCTCAGAGCCGAAAATGCAGTAATAACCAGTGGTACGAATGCCAGAAAAGTGTACTGGTGTCCCGACTCATAGTACCAGTTGAAAAGGATAAGGGAAGGAGCCAGACCGAAACTTACAAGATCTGCAAGAGAGTCCAGCTCCTTACCTATAGCAGAATAAGCTTTGAGTAATCTTGCACTGAAGCCATCCAGAAAATCAAACACTACAGAGGCTGCGATAAAGAGGAATGCTCCGAGATAGAGACCCCACAAGGCCATTATGACGGCACAGCATCCGCAGGTCAGGTTAAGAAGTGTTAGGATATTGGGGATGTGCTTCTTCATATTGTGCTACTCTATGCCCATCTTTTTTCGAATCTCCTTTGGAATGGCATCTTTATGTACAAGTATTGCCAATGTCCTCATCTTAACATAGGTTTCGGACATATAGAGGTAACCTCCCATTTCTTCATTACGGCTTGTTCCCCAGGAATTCTTAGTCTTGTAAAATTTTGTACCATTCTGGTCTTTAAAAAGACCGGTAACGTGCATCAAGTGGTCATCCACAGTTTGGAATGTTTCGAAATAGTTTTGGCGGAGCTCTTGTGTAGCATCCAGTTCGGGATAGATTTTTTCGAGTTTGACAGCTTCTTCAAAAAACTCAGGTTTGGGATCAATGGCAATTCCACGGTTGTGGTTAAATGACTTGGAAATCAGGTCGCCATCCCAGGCAACGGTATAGCCGTTAAGCAGAGCATTATCTATGATGGCCATGAATTCATCCAAAGGCACATTGTAGTAGAGCTGGTGGTCCCAGTTGTCCGGAATCTCAAGTGGAACTTGTTGATAGAAAGGATGGTGAGTAAAACTGGTGATTTCAATATAATCGCTTAGGTCATCAAAGCCGAGCATTGCAGCAAAACTCTTCGGAGTGTACTTTTTGCCGTTATACTCAAATTCTTCAGGAAGCTTGCCAAGGTAGGTGTCAAAAAGATGCTCGTGAATCTTCCAGTATTCTGGTGAGCGAACTTTTCTTTGTACGCTGACATCGGCAAGAGCTCTTACAAATGCGCTAAGCTCGCTGTGGTTATGTTTGTCCGAGTCATATGCGATGCCGCCATATACACTTTCAGGTACAATGCCGTGTTCGGCAATAGCGTTGATAGTCATATGCGAGAGCGAACCTGGACCCACATTACCTCTGCCAAGACGGAGATAGTTGTCATTAATCCTCTTGTTGTAATTGTGGCGCACCACAAACATCTCGGAAAGATCGTAAACACCCTTATCCTGACGTATAAGTTCTGCTTCCAGTAGTGATATTGTGGCAAAACACCAGCAAGTACCGGTACGTGCCTGGTCCTTTACGGAGGTAACTTCGATATCCTTCACAGGAGTAAACTTATAGATAGTCTGTGTCTGTGAGAAAGCCGCTGCTGCAATCAGCACGGCAATGGTTATCAGTAAAAAACGTTTCATAGTGTGTTGTTGTGTCCGGTTTGTTATTTAATGCCTATTTTCTTGCGGATATCCTTGGGAATAGCATCCTTGTGGACCATTATGTCCATGGTTTTATACTTAACGTAAGTTTCGGATACATACCATATACCTTTGTATTTGCTGTTTTCACCCCAGGAGTTTTTCACCATAAAGTAATTTGTGCCATTCTGGTCTTTTGCAAGCCCAAAAATGTGCATTCCGTGGTCATCGGTAGTGGTTTTCTCTTCGTATCCCTGCTGGCGAAGTTCCGCTGTTATTTCAAGTTCGGGAACGGGTGCGTTGAACGTAGGTCTGCCGGTAGCTGGATCTGATCCCACCCAGTGAGCCTGATCGGACCCTACTTCTTCAGTTTTTTGGCGAATTGCATCCATATCAGGAACGATGCCGATGCCGTTACGGGTAAATCCTGTTTCGCTTACGTCTGATGCCCAAGCAAAAGTGTAGCCATTTTCGATAGCATTGTACATTACAGCCATAAGCTCGTCTAGAGGGAGGTTATAAGCAGTTTCCCAGCGCCAGTTATCTCCCACCTCTACAGGGTGTTCCTCGTAATAGGGAAGGTGTGTCCAGGATACAAGATCTACGTAATCATCCAGATTGAGACCGAGTGATTCTATGTATGACTTGGGAGTATATTGCTTTCCTTCATACTCGAATGTCTCAGGTACAGGGCCAAGATATGCAGCCAGAATGCCTTTTAAACCTGGAATCCAGGCTGTAGATAATTTTCTATTGGGGTTTTTACGGATACCGTCCACATAACCCTTCAAGCCGGCAGCGAGTTCGCCATGCATATGGCGGTCTGTGCCATAATTAAGTCCGGGCATTTCGGAGTTGGGAACGATACCGTGCTCTTTGAGTACACATAGTACATCTCCGAAGGAACTGCCCTGGGCATAGTTGAGGTGACCGTCAACGCGGATGTACTTGATGGCTTTGTCTACGTATGCATTTGAAACGACAAACATCTCTGCCAGGTCAAGGTCACCTTTGTAGCCTTGACGGATAGCTTCGGATTCAAAAAATGAGAGTGCAGCAAAACACCAGCAGGTGCCGGTACTGGCCTGGTTTTTCACTGAGGTAATAGGAAGCTCCTTAACTGTGGTAAACTGGAAGCCTTCAGACTTCGCTTCGTCTTTAAGCTGAGCTGTGGCTGAAAAGCAGATAAGTGCTGCTAGTGAGAGAGTTAGGATTCTTTTCATTATAAATTGGATTAAAATTGTTCATATCCAACAAAAATAATGAATATGTCTCTTTAATCCAAAATATTTTTGCCACTATTCGTGGATTTTAGCTTGACAAAAAGTCAGTCTAGAGTTGATGGCAAACAAATTGAAACTCTTAATATTGAAATAAATATAAACTACAATACAACGAAAACGGAATAAAATAATTATGGACAAGCAGAATCTCGAAATTTTGAACAGATACGCCATAAACCTCAATGAGAAGGCGAGACAGGGCAAACTTGACCCTGTCATAGGGCGTGACGATGAGGTGCGCAGAGTACTGCAGATCCTCAGTAGAAGAACTAAAAACAATCCTATACTTGTAGGTGAGCCTGGTGTTGGGAAGACAGCTATTTCCGAAGGTATCGCCCAAAGAATTGTTAATGGCGACGTGCCTGAAAACCTTAAGAACAAAGATCTCTACTCGCTTGATATGGGCGCACTGATTGCAGGGGCAAAGTATCAGGGTGAGTTTGAAGAAAGGCTCAAGGGTGTAGTCAAAGCAGTAACCGAAAGTGAAGGAGAGATTATTCTCTTTATTGATGAAATTCACACTCTGGTTGGAGCCGGACGCACTTCCGGAGCTATGGATGCAGCTAACATTCTTAAACCGGCACTTGCCAGAGGCGAGCTCAGGGCCATCGGATCCACTACCTTAGATGAGTATCGTAAATACTTTGAACAAGATAAGGCACTGGAACGCAGATTCCAGATGGTTATGGTAGAAGAGCCTACTCCCGCTGAATCCATCTCCATCCTTCGCGGACTTAAGGAGAGATATGAAAATCACCACAAGGTGCGCATAGAGGATGATGCAATCATTGCGGCGGTAGAGCTCTCTCGGCGCTATATCACCAACAGGTTTTTGCCCGACAAGGCTATAGACCTTATTGATGAGGCTGCCTCAAAACTCCGTCTTGAGATGAATTCGGTACCGGAGCCTATTGATGAGTTGAACAGAAAGATAATGCAGCTTGAAATTGAGCGTGAGGCGATAAAAAGGGAGGGTGAAAGTCCCAAACTCACTGCCATTCAGGAGGATATTACCCGTCTTTCAGACGAAAGAGATGTTCTGATGAAACAGTGGGAAGGAGAGAAAAAGCTCCTTACCGCCATCCAAAGCAACCGACAGGCAATAGAAGAGTATCGCATACAGGCGGATGATGCAGAACGTCGTGGTGACTATGGTAAAGTGGCTGAACTGCGATATGGCAAGATTGCCGAAGCCAAGGCACAAATTGAAAAGCTAATGGCTGAAAAGGCGAATAATGCCGATCCCATCCTTAATGAGGCGGTGACCAGCGAAAATGTTGCCGAAGTAGTGGCCAAATGGACCGGCATCCCCGTACAGAAGATGCTACAAAGTGAAAGGGATAAACTCTTGAATATGGAGGATGTACTCCACCAGCGCGTAATAGGGCAGGACGAAGCCATTGCGGCAGTCTCAAATGCCGTGCGCCGTAGCAGAGCCGGACTGCAGAACGAAAAAAGGCCGATAGGGTCATTCATGTTCCTGGGAAGTACGGGAGTCGGAAAGACAGAATTGGCTAAAGCCCTGGCAGAATATCTCTTTGATGATGAGAATATGATTACCAGAATAGATATGAGTGAATATCAGGAGCGTCATACCGTGTCTCGTCTAATAGGAGCACCTCCGGGATATGTTGGGTATGAGGAGGGTGGCCAACTGACAGAAGCGGTGCGTCGCAAACCCTACTCTGTTATTTTGCTGGATGAGATAGAGAAAGCTCATCCGGATGTCTTCAACCTGCTGTTGCAGTTGATGGATGACGGTCGTCTTACAGACAACAAAGGCCACACCGTTGATTTCAAAAATACTATTCTGATAATGACTTCCAACATCGATCCTGATTTAGTTAAGGAGACTTTCAGACCGGAATTTATAAACAGGATAGATGAGATTATCGTATTTCATGAGCTTTCTCCTCAGCATATTCGCAGCATTGTCAAGCTGCAGGCTGAAATGTTGCATAAACGTCTTGCATCAATGGATATCAAAATCTCTTTCACCGAAGAGTTTTATGACTATATGAGTGTAAAGGGCTATGACCCGGCTTATGGGGCAAGACCTGTAAAGAGGGTGCTACAAAGAGAGTTGATAGACTATCTGGCAACACTGCTGCTGGACGGAACCCTAAATAAGGAATCTGAAATCACAGCAACATTTGTTGACGGTAAACTCAAACTTTATTAAAGAAGCGTAGGGAATCTCCCCACTCACCAAATCCGATCTCTGCGTCCCCAAGGTCCAAATCCTCCAGTAGGATAGCCTTGCGGTCGTAGAGATTATAGTATTTGCGGTAGTCTGAAGGTGTGATGTTGGGCATTACGATATTTGCTCCTGCATGGATAGCCATTATGCGTCCTTTCGGATGGAGAGCTTCCAGAGCGGTTGAGGCGGCGATATTTATATCCGGTACCAGGATTCTGAGCAGAGATATCATCTTTAGTGATAATTCTAGCCGATCAGCAATAGATGGGAATGATGCCATAGGATCAATAACAGCCATCTGAGTAAGTGGAGTGTCATCGTGCGGCACATAGGGTCCCATTCCAATCATAGGGAAGTCCATTTCCTTTAAAAAAAGCAGGTCAGATGCCAGATGTTCGGCATTTTGCCAGGGGAGTCCTATCATTACACCGCTTCCGGCCTGATAGCCGATGGATTTGAGGTCCATGAGGGCTTTGATGCGCCTATCGTAGGTATGGTGTCTATCATTCGGATGGATTTTACGGAAGAGGTCGGGATCCGAAGTCTCTATTCGGAGCAGATATCTATGGGCGCCTGCCTCAAACCACTCCTTATATACCTCCTCACTCTGTTCGCCAAGGGAGAGAGTGATGCCGAGAGCACCATTTCCAATGAATTTTATACGTTCAACTAAGGATGTGATTCTCTCGGTGAATTGTCTTCCCGTGCGCTCGCCACCCTGGATTACGATTGATCCAAACTCGGCCGCATACGCATGTTTGGCACAGGTCATGATTTCTTCATCAGTAAGGGTATATCTTTCGCAGAAGGTGTTGCCTTTGCGGATGCCACAATAGAGGCAGTTTTTATGGCATATATTGGATATTTCAATAAGGCCTCTAAGGTGGACTTTGGGGCCTATAGCCTTTAATTTGAGATCGGCCGCTTTGTTGTGTAGGTTGCTGATAATCTCGGGCTCCTTGCTGAGGAGTAGTTCTGTTATTTCCTTACGGCTTAACATTATTTAGATTAATCTTTCTCTAAGTCATCATCTCCACAACCTTCGTCTTCCAGCCAATAAAAATATTCACACTCTATAAACGACATATCTCCGGAAACTATGTCAGGAACAACACATTGCTCAAATGAGATATTCTTGCTATCATAGCATATAAAATCGTTTTCAGATATTAACTTGCATTTATAGAAATGGAAGTTTTCGCAATCGTAGAGAGATATGTTACTAAATGTACAGTCACGGATAGTTGAGTAGTTTACTTTGGCATTTTTTGACCCAACTGCTTGGATGCCTGTGATGCCGCAGCCAAAAAGTTCGCAATTATTGATAATTATTCTGTCACAATCATATAATCCAAGTACGGCACCATCGCACTCCCCCTTTTCAGGGTAGTGTCCCAATTCTAGATTCTCGAGGGTTATGCCTGTACAGCTTGTGAAAGCGAGAACATCCACATAGCTTGGTGAAGCATATATTTTTGTGTAATTGTTTTCATCAGCTCCTATAATTGTCAGGTTTTCAATATTGAAAATATCAAGTTCGCAACTTCCTGGTGTACCAAACGCCCTAATGGCACTTTCCACTTCAGGTGCATCCGAGCTATGAATAAGAAAACCTGCTTCAACCAAGGCTTTAATGGCTTCTGTTAGAAAATAAATGCCTTCATTGTTGTTGAGAATGATTGTGCGGTCATTGCCGAGAGCTTGAATTAATTCTTCGGCATTGTTGACCGTGATTATTTTAATGTCAGTGTCACTACCTGACTTGCAGGATGTCGCTATAATCGATATGGCTACAATAAATAACAGTGATATTTTTTTCATAGTAACTATTTTTCGTTACGACTAATCATTAGGATTTATTCACCGTCTGGATAGATGAATCCCGGCCACTCAAAAAAATCGCAATCTATAAAGGAGATACTCTCATCAAATGTGGCAGGAACTTTGCATTTTTCAAATGAAATATCTTTACTGTCGTAGCAGATAATATAGTTTTCTGATATAATATCGCAGTTGTAGAAACGGAAGTTTTGGCACTCAGTGATCCAAACGTTACAATAAGAACAGTCACGGATAGTTGAATTGGTTACCTTGAAATTTTGGGACACCACAGCTTCGATACCGGTTATGCCACATCCGAAAAGGTCGCAATTATTGATGTTGATGCGGTCACAATTGCTGAAACCAAGTACGGCACCGGTACATGACCCCTCTTCAGGGTAGTGCCCAAGCTGAAGATTCTCAAGTGTGATATCGGTGCAGCCCTCGAAAGTGAAAACATCTGCATAGCGAGGCGAAACATATATCTTTGTGTACTCCCCATCATCAACTCCCCTGATTGTGAGATTTTTGATGTTGAACAAACAGAGTTCGCTGCCGTCATATGCTCTATTTGCCATAATATCACTCTTTCCTTCCATTTGGTTCCATCCATCAAGCAATGAGGTTGTTTCAAGTGCATTGTCAATGGCTTCCGTCAACCAGTAAATCCCTTCCGTATTGTTAAGGATGATAGTACGGTCGTTGCCAAGAGCTTTTATGAGTTCTGCAGCATTGTTGACCGTTATTACTTCAGTTTTGTCGGTTGATCCGCAGGATGCTGCCATAATAGAGATAGCAGCAATAAATAAAATTGATAATTTTTTCATAGTATTAATAGGTCATTGGTTTTCAATAACAATTTGCGTTAAGGTTGTAGGGCGTGCTCCTGTACAGCATCGCTCTGAGATATAAGCAGTAGATGGTCACCGGGGAGGATTTCCAGAGTGCCGTTTGGTACCAGATATTCCTCATCACGCTTGATCATTATGACCAGCACTCCCTGTGGAATGTTCATATCCTTGAGTTGGTTGCCACCTGCAAGGTGCTCCTCCGATACTTTTATATCCCATAATTTGGAGTCAATTTCTTCCGGAAGTTCGACTCCGAAAATATTACCCTCCTTTGGTAGGTCAGTTGCTACACCGAGCTTTTTTGCCATCCATGTAATGGTAGTGCCTTGAATCAACAATGAGAGAATGGTGATGAAAAAGGCTATATTGAATATAACATCTGATCCTTCTACTCCGGCTACCACAGGATAGGTTGCGAAGATGATGGGGACAGCGCCTCTAAGACCTACCCAGGATGCAAAAATCTTGGGTTTTAAAGTGGGTTTTTTGAAAGGTAGAAGTGTTATTATAATCATTAATGGACGAGCAAAGAATATCATAAATAGGGCTATCAAAGTAGCAGGAAGAGCCACTTTAAGCAATTGGTGAGGTTCTACCAGCAGTCCTAGGGTGAGAAATACCACAGCCTGACAGAGCCAGGTAATACCGTCCATGAATTTCATACACTCTCTTTTTCTAACAAACGGCGCGTTACCCATTATAATACCGGCAACATATACAGCAAGATAGCCGTTGCCTTTGACCAACTCTGTGATAGAAAAGGTAAAGAAAACTATGCTGAGCATTATGACAGGATAGAGGGCGACGTTGTTGAGCCTAATCCTGTTTATAACCCAAATTGCGCCCTTACCTATCAGTACACCCAGTAGCAGACCTAAAACGAACTGGAGGATAAAGTTAAGCACTATAGTCCATGTGCTGATCTCGCCAAATTTGCAGTACTGTATAAGCGCGACAGTAAGCATATAAGCCATAGGGTCATTGCTTCCGCTTTCAAACTCTAGTAAAGGCTTTAAATTGTGTTTGAGCCCTACTTTCTGGGTTCTCAGGAGATTGAACACAGAGGCAGAGTCAGTGGAAGACATGGTAGAGGCAAGCAATAGACAGAGTGCTAACGATCCGGTGAAGGAGAATGCTCCATTGCGTGTAAGCAGCCAAATGAATACCCCTGTAATCAATGCCATTAACATCACGCCAATTGTAGAAAGCGTAATACCTTGCCACATAACAGGCCTTATCTCTGTAAACCGCGTATCTAGACCTCCGGAAAAGAGAATAACGCTCAACGCAAACATTCCTATGAACTGAGCATTTTTGACATTGGAGAAATGTATGCCTACACCGTCACTGCCGAAAACCATTCCCAAAATAAGAAAAAGTAACAGCATTGGAATTCCTATCCTAGCACTGACACGACTGCTGATAAAAATGCTTACAAACAGAATGATGGATCCGATGAGGAGAATATTTTCCGAGGTAAATACCATAATAGTTGCGTTTGGCTATTGAGTTCGCAAAAATACTCATTTTATTATTAAATTTGTAATCGAAACAAAAAATAGAACAAATGAGCATTCGTACCATAGTCATCTTCGGCAGGAGGAATACGGGCAAAAGCTCGCTTATAAACTCCCTTACAGGTCAGCAAACCGCCATTGTTTCCGATATTCCCGGCACAACCACCGATCCGGTACGCAAAAGGGTGGAACTCCCCGGCATTGGTATTTCCAGTATTATTGACACGGCTGGTCTTGACGACATAGGTGCCCTTGGAGAGAGGCGAGTGGCAAAGAGCCTTGAAGCAATGGATATGGCTGATTTAGCGTTAATCCTTTTCACAAACAACTTCTTTACCTCCCTGGAGCGTGAGTTGGTAGAAACTCTGAAGGAGTTAGAAATACCCTTTATTCTTGTGCACAATAAAAGCGATGTATCATCGCTGGATCCCGAACTTTTGGTAGACCTATCGGCTGAGTACGGTTATGTGGTGGAGTACTCCTGTGTGCAGAGTGATCCGGAAGTTGCAGAGGAATACCGTTCTGAACTTGTTGCGGAGATAGAACAGGTACTTGCAACTTTGGATGATGTAGAGAGACCTATGTTTGAGGGCCTGATAGCAGAGTCGGACAATATACTGCTAGTCTGTCCCATAGATGAGGGAGCGCCTCATGGACGGCTGATTCTTCCTCAGGTAACAGCCATAAGGGAGGTGCTCAATGCCGGTGCTGTAGCAACTGTGCTTCAGCCACCTGCTCTTGAAAATCATTTGGCTACCGGATTGTTGCCGGATTTGGTAGTTACCGATAGTCAGTATTTTGCTCAGGTAGCGGCTATTGTGCCGAAGGAGGTACCTCTAACCTCATTCAGTGTGTTGCTCTCCCGCAGTAAAGGCCCTTTCCAAGCACTTTTGGATGGTGTTCAGGTACTTGGAGATCTTAAGGATGGCGATAGGATACTTATGTTGGAGTCCTGTACCCACCACGCTTCCTGTGATGATATTGGAAGAGTGAAGATTCCTGCTCTGATACGACAGGTGAGTGGGAAAAAGATTGATTTCGATTTCATTTCGGGATTGGACCCGATAGTAACGGGAGAGGGGAGGAAATATCGTCTTGCGATTCAGTGCGGAGGGTGTATGGTCACCACAACTCAACTGCGCCGTCGTCTTGCCAGAGTTATGCGAGATGGAATTCCGGTGACAAACTACGGTATGACGATTGCCTATTTAAATGGGATACTTGACAGAGCTGTTGCTCCGCTAATTTAGCGGAGTGAGTTACGGGTTGCGCGGTACGGGGTGAGTGTGTAGTGTTGAATTTACTTGAAACTATCTACTATAAAACTTACTCATAACTCTTGACTCCGAACTAAAAATTAGAGAAGCGAACTGAAAGTCAGCATATTAATTCAGCGAAGCTGACGGCAGTGCTTCTGCGCTGCTTTGGTTCCCTGGGGGAACCATTAAAAGGAGGGGTATAAAAGGAGCGCAGCGACTGATCACATAAAGACAAAAGCGACCCGAGGGTCGCTAGTCTTTATGTGATCCGGGCGGGATTCGAACCCACGACCCACAGCTTAGAAGGCTGTTGCTCTATCCAGCTGAGCTACCGGACCGATCCTTTTCTCATTGGAGGGTGCAAATGTATTCTTTTTTTTTGGAGAAGCAAAATATCTCGTCATTCAACTACAGGAAATCCTACCGGATGATATATCATTGGGATCATAGTCTCGGGAAGCGAGAGTATCTCTCTGATTTTTGCGTCGTCCATTCGAGGTGCGCAAGCTACGGTAGCAAGGGTGTTGGCCGCACAATAGAGATAGATGTTCTGAGATACATATCCTGCGTCCATGGCACCGAAAAGTATTCCTCTTTCAAGAGGAAGTCGTGCAAATGAGGTCATATCGCTGATAAGCAGAACTACTGGTACATCCAGCATGAAGTTGTTTCTGTCCGGAGAGATCAGGGGCCTGAGATCCACATCGGATACTTTGACAAGTGATTTCTCCTGAGGGTTATAAAAGCTGACTCCATCCTCAAGACACAGATAGAGGTTGATATCCTGTGCGTTGATGGCAGATGGTGCTGTGCGTTTGCCATTTTCGCGGTTTACACCATTGGCTGCCCACAAAAGCTCAAGAAGGACCTCTTGCGAAGGTTGTTCTGACGAGAATTCTCTGATTGAGCATCTTTTCATAAGAATTTGCTCTAAAACTTCACCTTCAGTTAGTTGAGTAACATTTTGAATGCATGAAACTGAAGCTGCAAGAACCAGAATAATGGCGAGGATCGATATTTTTTTCATAATGTTATATGTTATTTAGTGACATGACAAAGTACTAATAAATCCTCATTTTTCCAACAGCTTATCTCTTCTGCAAGGTAATAATAGAGTAATAGTTGCCTACTTTAGCCTACAAGCCGGAAAAGTCCTTCAGCCGCTGAAATCAGTCCAAGTAGAGCGATTAATGTACCTGAAATGCGGTTAATCCACAATAATTGCCGGAGTCGGAATCTTCGTCGAAAAATATTGATGCTGGTACTTAGAGTAAACCACCATAAGGCTGTTCCCAGAAAAACACCTGCAAGTATCACAACCACACTGTACCTGGTATAATGTCCACCGATGTCGATCCCCACCAAGGCAAAAAAACCAAGCAGCAGCACAAGTGCCCCAGGATTTGAGATAGTCACCACAAATCCCTGAAGAACCTCCTGAGCATGCTTGGAACCATTGCTCTTCTTGGGCTGTCTTAGTTGTCTGACAGGGTTGCTCACAGCAATGTTCAGACCTATGAAAAAAATAACCACTCCACCTATGAGCATCACCCATTGGCGGTTTTGGTCAATAAAATTATTGATGAAAGAGAGTGAGAAGAGAGCAATGGTAGCATAGAACACATCAGCCAGCGAAGAGCCTAGCCCGATAGAGAAGCCGGAGTTGCGTCCCTTACTGATGGTTTTCTGGATGCACATAATACCTAGAGGACCCAGAGGAATTGAAGCTCCGAGTCCCACTATGATTGCTTTGATAAAGTTCTCTAACATCATTTTGTTTTTGCAAACGCAAATATAATCAACTTGCTCTATTTGTTCAAAAAAACTATCTTTGCACTCATGAAAGTGGAAAAGAAAACAAGGCTAAAATTGTTGTTTTTCGCACTTCTTTTTGGGGTGTTGATGTCAGTGCCATATCTTGTGCCACACTGTGGCCCTGTGGTGTTGGTAGCCTTTATTCCACTCCTTTACATGGATAAAATTGCCTCGGAGGAGGGAATACGTCCTTTCTGGTGGTATCACTATCTGGCATTTTTGCTTTTCAATATATTTTCTACTTTCTGGATTTGGTTTGTTTCCGAAGTGGGATCTATCGCTGCAATTGCGCTTAATGCGCTCCAGATGTCCATAGTATTTGCTCTTTACCGATGGAGCCGCAAGGTGTTCACTTATCGCTGGCTCTCCTACCTCTTTCTGATTGTGGCTTGGATTGCATGGGAGCATGTATATTTTGAGATTGAGTTATCCTGGCCTTGGCTGGTGCTCGGCAACTCTTTTGCCACTTCTCCCTCTTTGGTGCAGTGGTATGAGATCACCGGTTCTCTAGGTGGTTCATTGTGGATACTTCTAACCAATATTCTCATATTTTCTCTTTTGACCTCCTCCGAGAGAGTTCATGCGAAGAGGCTCACAATTGCTGCCTCTGTACTTGTAATACTCCCGATAACCGCATCCCTTGTTAGGTATTATACCATTGATTGTGAGAGCGGAGGGGAAGAGATAGAGGTAGTGGTGGTGCAGCCTAATATTGACCCTTTTAAAAAGTATGGAATACTCCCTCAGGAAAAGATGGACGATGCTATGCTCTCGCTTGTTCACCAAGTTATAACCCCAAAGACTAAATACATTGTCACTCCCGAGACCTTTACGTTTGATATGGACCTTGATCGTCCGACAGCCCATCATTCCTTTGTAAAGTATCTATCATTCATGGAGGAGTATCCCAATACCAACCTGCTGGTGGGTATATTTTCACATCGCCTCTATACTACGATCTCTCGTCCATCTCACAGCGCTCGTAAAAGTGGTAGCGTGTGGTATGATGTGTACAACTCAGCCGTCCTGATGGATGCCGGTGATGTCTATTCCTATTATCACAAGTCAAAACTGGTACCTGGTGTTGAGATTATCCCCTATGAACGTTATTTTCCTTTCCTGAGCAAGTTGATATCCAAATTTGGCGGCTCGAGCGGCAGTTATGGTACCCAGGATGAGATGGATGCTTTGGAGGGAAATGATGGCAATAAGGTAGGTCCCATGATATGCTATGAATCGGTATATGGTAATTTTTCCCGCATCGCTGCTGTAAAAGGAGCTACCTTCATGGCAGTTATGACCAATGATGGCTGGTGGGGAGACACCCCGGGCTATAGGCAACACTTCAGATATGCCGGTTTGAGGGCAATTGAGATGCGTCGTGATGTGGTACATGCTGCCAATACCGGCATCTCAGGCATTATTAATCGTAGGGGAGATGTAATTATCCGCACCGGATGGTGGGAGGAGACTTCTTTCCGAGGGAATATAAATACAAACGGCAACCTGACACCATTTACCCGTTATGGGGATTTGATCGGTTTGGTTGCCGCATATCTTTTTCTGCCTTTTACGGCAGGAGTTATTATAGTTCAGATTTGTCGCCGTCGTAAATTAAAGCAGTAAAGCCATCTTTGAAGCCAGGTTTGCCGCCTCTTCAGCAGCACTTTTAGCAAAATTTTCTCCATCGGAGGCATAAATGATGTTCCGTGAGGAGTTGATCAGCAATCCGCAATGGTCATTGAGTCCATAACGGGCTACCTCGTCTACGCTGCCTCCCTGTGCTCCTACTCCAGGTACCAGCAAGAAATGATCGGGACAAATAGCACGAATCTCAACGAATCTTTCGGGACGGGTGGCACCCACCACAAACATGGTGTTTTCCTTGGAGCCCCAACCTGAGGCAGTACGGAGCACCTTTTCAAATAGCTGTTCGGGGTGCTTCCCGGCTATGGCGAGTGTCTCGAAATCTTCTGCCGAACTGTTGGATGTGAGGGCAAGAATTACCGACCATTTGCCCTCATAATCCAGGAATGGTCGCACTGAGTCCTCTCCCATATAGGGAGCTAGAGTCACAGCATCACAATTCATATTTTCAAAAAAGCAACGGGCATACATGCCGGCGGTATTTCCTATATCGCCTCTCTTGGCATCCGCAATTACAAGAGTCTCCGGATAATGCTCCTTGATAAAGCTGACAGTCATCTCCAGCTGCTTCCATCCGTTACCTCCCAGTGCCTCATAAAAGGCAGTATTGGGTTTAAATGCTACCGCATATGGAGCTGTGGCGTTAATGATTGCCTTGTTAAACTCAAACAGGGGATACTCGCACTTTCGCAAATGCTCCGGAATAAGTCTGACATCGGTATCAAGACCGACGCAAAGGAAACTTCCTTTGCGTCTAATCTCGTTGCTTAGTTGTAAATATGTCATAAACTATCTGAAGTTTTCGTAGAAAAGAGCAATCGAACGCATTCCCTTAAAAAATTGGGAAAGGAGAAAACTCTCGTTGGGAGAGTGGATAGTGTCGCGTTCGAGTCCGAATCCCATCAGCAGGGGATCAGCCTTTAAAGCCTGTTGCATCTCGGCAAGGATGGCAATACTGCCGCCACCACGGCTCGGTACTGGCTCAATTCCATATACATGCGTAATAGCTTTGGAGGCTGCGGCATATGCATCAGAGGAGATGGGAATCAGGAATCCGTTACCTCCGTGGTGCTCTTCAACCTTAACTTTCACTCCCTTGGGAGCAATTGACTTGAAGTGCTTTGCAAAGAGTTTGGATATCTTACTATACTCCTGGTTGGGCACAAGCCTCATTGAGATCTTTGCGTATGCGGTAGAGGGGATGACGGTCTTAGCTCCCTCACCGGTAAAACCACCCCAGATACCGTTGACGTCGAGACAAGGTCTGATACCGGTACGCTCAAGAGTTGTGTATCCCTTCTCGCCTGTGAGTGCTTTAACTCCTATTGAATCCATATATTCCCTTTTATTGAAAGGAGCCTTGCTAAGAAGTTGGCGATCTTTCCGACTGAGGTTAACTACATCATCATAGAATCCCTTGACGGTGATATGCCCATTTTCATCAATGAGAGATTCGATCATAGAACAGAGGGCATTGATAGGATTTACCACTGCACCGCCATAATGGCCTGAATGGAGATCCTTATCCGGTCCGGTAACTTCTACCTCGAGATAAGCGAGACCCCTCATACCGCAGTTGATCGAAGGAACTTTCTCCGAAATCATAGTAGTGTCGGATACGAGAATTATGTCGCAGGCAAGCATCTTCTTGTGATTGCGCACCCATTTACCGAGGGAAGGAGAGCCGATTTCCTCTTCTCCTTCCAGTAAAAATTTAATATTGTGGCGGAGTTTTCCCTCTCTTACGAGATATTCGAATGCCTTGATATGCATGAATGACTGTCCTTTGTCATCATTTGCACCGCGTGCATAAATGGCTCCGTCACGGATTTCCGGCTCAAAAGGAGGTGTGTGCCAGAGCTCCAGGGGATCTACCGGCTGCACGTCATAGTGTCCATAGATGAGTACCGTAGGCCTGGAGGGATCGATAATTTTCTCTGCATATACAACAGGATGGCCTTCGGTAGGATAGACCTTTGCTTTGTCAGCTCCCGCCTCTAGAAGGAGGGATACGAGTTTTTCAGCACATTTTTGCATATCCGGTCCATGAGCTTGCGAAGAGCTTATAGAGGGAATTCTCAATATTTCAAAGAGTTCGTTGAAGAAGCGTTCTTTGTGTCGTTCAATATATTTATCCATAATCAGTTATAATTTTGGTCGTAAATCACAAAAATAGTTAAAAATTACTAACTTTGCACGTTCAATTGTGAATATATCTAATTAATTTAATATGAACATTTCAGAAAACAGAATTGACGATCTTAATCTCAGCCTCACCATCGAACTTGTAAAAGAGGATTACGCAGAAGCATTAAAGAAAAAACTCAATAATTATCGCCGTCAGGCAGATTTTAAAGGATTCCGCAAAGGTATGGCCCCTATGGCTCTCGTGGAAAAGTACTACGGAGAGAGCGCTCTTGCTGAAATACTCAATACTATCGTAGGTGAGCAGCTTAATAAATATATTGAGGAGAATAAACTTAATATCCTAGGCGAACCCCTGCCTTCAGAGAATGTCGAGAGCACACCACTAGAGGAGGGATCCTATAGATTTAATTTCGATATGGCTATTGCTCCGGAAGTAAAAATGGAGATCACTGCTGAGGACAAGATCCCTTATTATATCGTTAGTGCGACAGCTAAGGCTGTGAAGGAACGCAAGAGCCAAATACTTAAGCAGTATGGCGAACTTTGTACAGTAGAGGAAGCTAAAAAAGATGACTTTCTAATAGCTGACTTCGAACAGGGCGAAACTAGAGTCGAAGGAGCATATGTTGCTTTGAGGAGCATCAAGGATGATAAACAGAAAGCCACTCTCGTAGGTGTAAAAGCAGGTTCCGAGATGGATATGAATCTTAACGAGGTTTTCGAAAATGAAAGTGACAGGGCAGCCATGCTGAAGATGAACAAGTCGGAACTGGCGGAAATGGACCCTATATGGACAATGACAGTAAAGGAGGTGAAAAGTTTTGTTGACGCTACTGTTTGTCAGGAGACATTTGACAAAATTTTCGGTGAAGGCAATGTGACAAGTGAAGAGGAGTTTGATGCCAAGATAAAAGAGCAACTTGTTGTAGAATATACTCGCGAGGCAGACTACCGTTTTATGATTGACTGTAAGGAGTACCTTATTGCCAAGGCAAACATCTCTCTCCCAGATTCATTTATGAAGAGATATCTTCACGCTACGAATGAAGGCAAGTTTACAATGGAGCAGATTGAGGCAGAATACGACCTCTTTGCAAAAGATTTCCGCTGGAACCTTATTCGTGGTACTATTATGAGGGAGCAAGGAATAAAGGTTACAAAAGAGGACATCATGAAAGAGGCGAAAGCCATGGCTGCGTATCAATTTGCAATGTACGGAATGAACGAAGTTCCCGAGGAACACCTCGCGTCATTTGCTGATAGAATGCTCTCTGATCAGCAGCAGGCAAGCCGTATCTTTGAAAGGGTGGAGGATGACCTGACGCTCAATTGGATAAGAAGTGTCGTTTCATTTGATAAGAAGAAAATAACTATTGAAAAGCTCCACGAGCTCACAAAATAACCCGTAAGAGACTTAATATGGCATCAGAATTTGAAAAATTTGCAGTCAAACACTGCGGTATCAACTCAATGACCTATCATCGGATTAACTCCATTTATGGCGGATATGTCAATCCGATGATTATAGAAGAGCGTCAACTCAATGTGGCTCAGATGGACGTATTTTCCCGTCTGATGATGGACAGGATTATTTTCCTAGGTTGCGCAATAGACCCGGATGTGGCAAACATTATTCAGGCACAGCTCCTGTTTCTCGACTCCACCGGATCGGATTCTGATATTATGCTCTATATCAATTCTCCAGGCGGAGGTGTCTATGCAGGTTTGGGTATTTATGACACCATTCAGACAATAGAATCGGATGTTGCCACCATTTGCACCGGCATGGCTGCTTCAATGGCTGCCATCTTACTCGCGAGTGGCACTAAAGGCAAACGCTCTATTCTACAGCATTCCAGGGTGATGATTCATCAGCCTTTAGGCGGTGCGGAAGGACAGGCTTCAGATATTGAAATCACTGCACGTGAGATTGTCAAGCTTAAAGGCGAACTTTATAACATTCTTGCGTATCATACCGGTAAACCTCTTGACCAGATTGCAAAGGATGCCGACAGGGATTTTTGGATGACTTCCCAGGAAGCTCTCGACTACGGAATGGTGGACGAGATTGTTACAAGAAATAAGAAAAAGTAATTTAGTTCTGAGTATGGAGTATGGATTGTGTAAGGTAGAGTGTTTGAAATTTGAGGCTTATTACCTACTGATAGCTACAAACTAGAGAATAACTCATAACTCAGAACTCAAAACTATATTATTGTATGGCAAATAGAAAAGATGGTAGACCGATTCATGAACATTGTGTTTTCTGCGGTAGAAGTCAAGATCAGGTAGATCTGTTAATTTCAGCTGAAAACGCCTCTATCTGCTCGGATTGTGCCCTTACCGCATATGAATATGCTAAGGAAGTTCTGAATCCCAGGCCTCTTCCTATCAAAACAAATGGAAAGATTGTAGGTGATCCTGTGCTCCTAAAGCCAAAGGAGATAACTGACTTTTTGAGTCAGTATGTTATTGGTCAGGATGAGGCCAAGAAAACGCTTTCAGTGGCTGTGTATAATCATTACAAGAGGATTAATAATAAGGAGTACGACACAATTGAAAAATCAAACATCCTCCTCGTGGGCCCTACCGGTACGGGAAAAACTCTTATGGCACGCACCATTGCCAAGATGCTAAATGTCCCCTTCGCTATAGTTGATGCAACAGTACTTACGGAAGCAGGATATGTAGGAGAGGATGTTGAATCGATACTCGTTCGTCTTCTTCAAGATGCTGACTACGATGTAGCCAAAGCTGAAATGGGCATTGTCTTTATAGATGAGATAGATAAAATTGCTCGCAAGAGTGACAATCCCTCTATTACTCGTGATGTATCGGGAGAGGGAGTACAGCAGGCACTTCTCAAAATTATCGAGGGCGGCATAGTCAACGTTCCTCCGCAGGGTGGTCGTAAACATCCCGAGCAAAGAATGATAGCTGTCAATACTGAGAACATCCTCTTTATTTGCGGAGGTGCTTTTGAAGGTATAGAACGACACATTGCACAACGTCTAAATACTCAGGTAATCGGCTTCGGCGCCCAAGAACAGCGCGCGAAAATTGACAAGGACAATCTTATCCAATATATTGCTCCGCAGGATCTCAGGTCTTATGGACTTATTCCCGAAATCATCGGACGTCTGCCCGTACTGACACACCTCAATCCTCTTGACAGAGAGACATTACGCGCCATCCTCACAGAGCCCAAGAATGCACTTATCAAGCAGTACATTAATCTTTTTGCTATGGACGGCATCAAACTTTCATTCAAACCTGAGGTATTGGATTATATAGTGGATACGGCCATAGAGTTCAAGCTCGGCGCCAGGGGACTTCGTTCCATCTGTGAAACCATTATGCTTGATGCTATGTTTGACGCGCCGACAAGTACACGCAAATCGATGACCATTTCTATTAAGTATGCCAAGTCAAAAGTTGAAAAGTATGCCGGTAAGATGATAGGGCAATAAATAGTGTGTAGTAGTTGAGATCACTCGGAGCTCAGAACTCAGAACTACTCCGGCAAGGTTATCTGTTTGTACTTTTTCTGTCTTTGTTCCCAACGCTCACGGGCATATTGCTGCATATCTCCGACCTCGTCCATTTCGTCTATAATCTCAAGACCGAGAATGGTTTCGATTATATCTTCGAGAGTCAGGATTCCCTGGAAACAGCCATACTCGTCAATAATGAGGGCTATCTGCTCTTTGTGTTCAAGAAGTGCCTCCCATATATCGCTGATTGAAGCTTCTTCGTTAAAGTAGGGAATATCCCTGCGGATGTCTCCAAGTTTGACGTCAAACTTATCATCTGCAAGGTACTCAAGAGCCTCCCTTCTGAGAATGTAGCCGGTAATAAACTCTGGTGAGTCGGCATATACCGGTATCCTTGAGTGATGGAGGTATGTGGAATCTTTGTAAAACTCCTTTAGCGTCATACTCTCAGAAGCAATGGCTGAAACTACTCTCGGGGTCATAGCATCATAGGCTTTGATACTGTCGAGCTTGATGAGGTTTTGGATAATCTTGTTCTCACTTTGCTCGAAGACACCCTCTTCCTCTCCTACATTTACCATTGCGGAGACCTCTTCGCGACTGATTGTTACCTCTTGCTCCTTGGGGGAGAAGAGTTTGGTCAGGCTTTCGAAAAGAATTACCAGCGGATAGGTGATAAAAATCATCACGCGTATCATGTATGCTGTGAAAGTGGTCATGCGCTTCCAGTAAGAGGTGCCAAGGGTCTTTGGTATAATTTCGGAGAAGACCAATATCAGAAATGTCGTGATGGCAGAAACCAGTCCAAAATAGGCATTGTCGAAGATAACGGCTGCCTGTGCTCCGACTCCGGCTGCACCTACAGTATGTGCAATGGTGTTGAGGGAGAGGATAGCAGCTATTGGTCTGTCCATATCTGTCTTATACTTCTTGAATAGGGCGGCACCTCTCGCTCCCTCATCTTCCTTCATAGTTATGAAAGAGATAGGAGTAGATAACAGGACAGCTTCAACTATCGAACAGAGGAACGACACGCAAAGTGCTAGAAGCAAGTAGAGTATTAGAAGTGAGACTGCACTCATATTAAATGTATATAATTACTCTCCATTTGCCATTGTGACCAGAAATTCTTCATTATTTGCACATCTTTGCAGCCTTACTTTCATAAATTCCATGGCCTCAACGGAGTTCATATCTGCCAGATGGTTGCGAAGAATCCAGATGCGATTGAGATAATCGGGATTGTAGAGTAGATCATCTCTGCGGGTAGAAGAGAGTGTCACATCTACTGCGGGGAAGATACGCTTATTGGAAAGCTTCCTGTCGAGCTGGAGTTCCAGATTACCCGTGCCTTTGAATTCTTCGAAAATAACCTCGTCCATCTTCGAACCGGTCTCTGTTAGAGCGGTGGCGAGGATGGTGAGCGACCCGCCATTCTCAATATTACGTGCAGCCCCAAAGAATCGTTTGGGCCTGTGGAGAGCATTGGCATCAACACCGCCGGAGAGCACCTTGCCGGATGCAGGCTGTACTGTATTGAAGGCTCTTGCGAGTCGGGTTATTGAGTCCAAGAGGATAACAACATCGTGACCGCATTCAACTAGACGTTTTGCCTTTTCAAGCACCATGTTGGCGACTTTAACATGCCTTTCCGCAGGTTCGTCAAACGTAGATGCTACTACTTCCGCCTTCACGTTGCGCTGCATATCTGTTACCTCTTCCGGACGTTCGTCAATCAGAAGCACTATCATATAGACTTCGGGGTGATTGTCAGCAATCGCATTGGCAATATCTTTAAGAAGCACTGTTTTTCCTGTCTTTGGCTGAGCTACAATTAGACCTCTCTGTCCCTTTCCGATAGGTGTAAAAAGATCCACGATTCTAATGGAGAAATTGTCGTTGTGTCCCTTGCCGGTAAGATTGAATTTCTCATCGGGGAAAAGGGGAGTCAAAAAGTCAAATGGTACTCTGTCGCGAATGAATTCCGGTGATCGACCATTGATCTTGTTGACCTTTACTAAAGGGAAATATTTATCGCCTTCTCTAGGAGGTTTGATTTCTCCAAAAATCGTATCGCCTGTTTTGAGTGCAAACATCTTGATCTGCGCCTGGGAAACATAGATGTCATCGGGCGAGTTAAGGTAGTTGTAGTCGGAGGAGCGGAGGAAACCATACCCGTCAGGCATGATTTCAAGTACTCCGGTTGCCTTTACGATGCCCTCAAACTCGATTTTAGTCTTTGTATTCTGCTGGCTATGTTGTTCAGGCTGTTCTCCTTTCTGGATCCTGCTGCGTTGTTCGCGTTTGGTCAATTCTTGCTTTTGACTTTTTTCTTTAACGGGCTCTTCGATCTTTACTTCAGATTTATGTTCATCTGAGCCGGTCTGATTCTGATCAGTAATGCTTTCTACCTCAACGCGTAAAGGTTCTTTATCTACAACCTGTCTGGGCCTCGTGCCTCTTTTTGGCTTCTCTTCGCTATTGATTTTTGCCTCGGTCTCTTCCTTTGTCTTTGTGGTTTTTTTCTCTGATTTATCTCCAGATTGTTCTTCTTTTACGGATTTTGTCTCAGTCGGAGTGTCAGTTGAAGTAGCCTTAGACTCAGCAGGAGCTCCTTCGCTCTGCTTTTTAGGTTTTCTTCCCGGTTTTTTGCGTTCAGGAGCCGGTGTTTCAGCTTTGTCATCTTCAGATTTAGTTGGTTTTGCTGCGGCTGCCGACGATGCTGTTGCCTTAGCCTTAGACTCGGTCTTGGTTTCGGCGTCATCCCCCTTGTTGCTTGCCTTGCGTTCCCGTTTCTTGGGTTGCGCTTCAGCTGCTTCAATTGTGCTGCCGGTAACCTCCTTTATCTCTTTTACAACTTTTTTCTTTACCGGTTTTGGGCCAGGTCTGCCTGTGCCCTGAATAGCCTGTTCATCGAGTATTTGATAGATGAGGTCTTCATGTTTTGATTCAGGCTTTTTGATGTTGAGCTTCCCTGCAATGTCAATCAGTTCTTCTAGACTTTTGCTCTGTAATTGTAGTATGTCGTACATTATAATGGTTTTGGAACGGGAGATAATAGGATCCGGTCGATGTGAAGACCGTAAGATTTATCCCCCAAAATGAAATCTGCACAAAGTTAATGGTTTTTATCTTCTTTACCAAAAATGTAGAAATTATTTTACTGCAATCACGTCAACCTCTGCAAGTGCTGCTTTGGGGAGTGCTGCCACTTCGTAAGCCACACGTGCCGGATAAGGTTTGCTGTAATACTCGGCATACACCTCGTTCATAACTGCGAAATCCTTCATGTCGGTAAGGTAAACAGTCGTCTTAACCACATCGCTGAAGTCGTAGCCGGCTTCTTCGAGGATATATCCAATGTTTTTGAAAATTTGATGGATTTGTTCCCTTACTCCTCCAGGAGCAAATTCGCCGGTAGAGGCATCAATAGGGAGCTGTCCTGATACATAAATGGTGTTGTCGGCAACTACTGCCTGGCTGTAAGGGCCTACTGCTGCAGGAGCGAGGGGAGAGGCTATTGTCTTCTTCATAATAGTTGTATTTTAGTTATTAATATTGTGTGAATTATTTAAGACGTTTCTTGTTAATTGTCCCAGAAGCTGGAGGCTTTCTTGAACTGGAGGAGGTCAGCGAGTGCGGATGCCTTTGCCGCTATCCTAAAGCTCCAACTTTGCCACTGACCAGTCGGAACCCATGATACAGAAATAGCAAAACAGTGCAGGTCATATGTCGCACTCAATTGGGTAGTTGTGAGTTTCATTCTTGTGAGATCGACACCGGTGTTAAGGCTAATGTTTAGTGCTTGTGTAATGCGTATCTGTCCGTTAATACCAAGTGTTTGGGTATGATTATGCTTAGTCTGAAGCTGTTCATTTGCATAGGTATAATTCCTGTCGTAAGAGTAGGTATAGTTGAAACTAACCGACCAGGGAGAGTTTGGATTCATATAGTAGAGCCAGCCTCCCGGGATATATTCGCCCGTTACCGGATGATAATATACATATCCGTATGAGTTGGCATCTTTTTTTCTTGCTCCGACATCATTGGTGCCTTCATTGCCTTTTCCTTGGCCATCTCCATCTATTGAGAAACTCAGTGAAGCACTTGCATTCACAAGGCGTGCAAGTTTTCCTGTCTGAAGAACATGGAATTTGTTGATGCGTCGTCCCGTGTGGTCAATAGCATAGGGATCAAGTGATATATTGCCGTTGATTCCAAGTTTCTGAAATATGGTGGTACTTGCGCTTATGCTGATATTGGACATACCCATAGAGTCCGCAAGAAAGTTATAAGATCCGTTAAGGTTGAGGTTATCTATAAGTTTTATTTTTTTTGTGGCTCTACCTGTAGAGTCTGCAGCATCCTTTATTTTCGCTTCAATATTGTTGGCGAATCCAAAATTTAGGGCAGCGGTCTTGCCCTTTGCCGGAGGCGAATACATCAATCCCGAGTATTTATTGTATTCATAAACTTTATCAACTCCGTTTATGTCGGTGTATTCGTAAGTCATATAGCCATTCATCGGTGTACCTAATTCTGGTTTGTAGCTAAATCCGAATGATGGCGTTATCATATGTCTGATAGCCTCTAACTTGCTTCTCTTGCCAAAATTGAACAAACCGTAGAGGCGGGTGCTCATAGAAAGTCCAGCAGAGAAATTCTGCATTACGCCAAAGGTACTGAATTGATCGGAGAGCGTAGTGACAACCTTGTCCTTTTCAGGGTCGTATTCTACCTGGTTTTCCCTGAATACCCAGTTCATACCATACGAGACGCTGGGAGAGAACTGTAAATATTTTAGTAGAGTAAATGAGGGAAGTCCTATCTGGAAGTTGTGAGCCATACCGTTCTGCATCTTGTTGATGAATCCGGGCTCAGTGACTTCTCTGGCTTTGAAGTTGACTTTGTTCTGCAATGTTGTGTTGTAACTGAACGAAATCTGTTCATAGAAACGTTCTTTTCCTACTCTGTTTTTTCTCTTGAAAGGGAAAAATCGGTTGACTGAAAATGTTAAGTTCGGTAAGGTGATAGAATATGAACTGTCTCGTGAGTTCTGGCTGTGCAATGCATTGATCGAGAGACTCAGTCCGCTCCATTGTTTGGAATATGATATGGAGGACGAGACCTGGTTCTGCAGACTCTGTGATATATCCCTGGAGTTATACCTGCTGTTCGAGGGACTGGAGAAGTTGACTGAAGCCCTGAAAGAAGTTCCCGGTCTCGCTTTGGAATCCTGGGAGTGACTCCACATGACTCCAAAGTTTTTTGATTGGAAAAAATTGCTCTCTCCACGTTCCCCAGTGATGTCGTTTGAGTAGGTAAGGGAGAGCGAACCGTCAAAAGCATATCTCTTCTTGTATCTGGAGGTTGCCCTTACAGCCCACGATCCGTATGAATAGATATCTCCTGTCAGTGCAAGGTCGAAATAGTCACCTATCACAAAAGAATAGCCGAAATCCTTGAGATAGAGCCCACGGGCATTCTCCTCTCCGTATGTGGGGATAAGGATTCCACTAGCCCTGTCAGGCATCTCCGGTACAAATCCGAACGGAAGAACAATAGGCAGCGGCACATCAGCAACAACTACGTAGGCAGGCCCGAATACGGTCTTTTGACTTGGTTGGGTAATCATCTTGGCAGCGGTGAGTTTCAGATAGTAGTGTGGATGTTCATGATCGCATACGGTATACTTTCCGCTGGAGATATTGACCGACTGATCAGGCATCATTTTGAGTTTTTCACCCAAAAGTTTTGCCTCCTGCTGCTCCGTGGTCATATTTTTAATTTTAGCCTTTCTGGTCGTGAAATTGTAATAGACCTCCTCCATTCTATAGGTATTGCCCCGATCAGTCATTTCCGGTATTCCGATAAGCTCTCCTGTAATGGTGTCTCTTGTGCCTCGGGCATAGACAACATTTTTGTCCATATCATAGGAAATATAGTCTGCCTTAAGTGAAAGGTCTCCATATGTCATATTTACATCGCCGAAATAGTAGACAAGTTTGCGTCCATTAGTAAAATCTTCGATCACGGAATCTCTGGCATTGGAGAAAGCGGGCTTTTCGAGCATCCCCTTAACTTGTTCCTCTACAAACAGATTGATACCGGTAGTATCGGTCTCGGGCATTATGATCGCGAGAGAATCGGTGGGAGCTATGAGTGTCGTATCCCGCTCAAGATTTGTGACTGCAAGAGAATCAGGCAGGGTCTGGGTCAGAGTATTTCCCAATGCATTCCTAATTGTAACCACTGAATCTATGGGCACTGTCATTTGTTTCTGTAGTAGTGAGTCAGGGGTCTGAGCTATCCTTAGTGTCGCTACGGAGTCTCTGGACAATGTCATCCTCCTTTGCACAAGCGAATCAGGTGATTGCGCATACAGAGTCATGTACCCGCACATCATGAGCAATATGGTAGACAGAAAGTATGTTATTTGTTTGTTCAGTGACATTGGCACTAAAAATGCATTTTATGTCTATATTTGCAAAAGGACAAAATTAGTAAAATTTTAACAAGTAGTATGCCATTCAGACTAAATAGAGTACTGTTTTTCCTTTTCTCAGTGACGCTTATACTCCTAGATAAGCCACTTTGTGCAGGGCAAAGCTCAGACATGAAACTCCGCACAGTGGTTATTGATGCCGGACATGGTGGAAAAGATCCGGGAGCCATCTCATCAGACAACAAGCTACGTGAGAAAACAATTACTTTGGATGTTGCACTCAAACTCGGCCAGCGTATCAAGGATTCCTATCCCGATGTAAAGGTGATATATACACGCTCTAAAGATACTTATCTTACATTGGCTCAGAGGACCAACATTGCCAACCGCAATCATGCCGATCTCTTCATTTCCATACATGTCAATTCGGTTCCAAACTCAAAACCGCGAGGAACTGAAACCTATATTATGGGTACGGACCAGAGTCATGCCAATATGGAGGTGTGCAAAAAGGAAAACTCCGTAATTCTGCTTGAAGATGATTATACTACTACCTATCAGGGTTACGATCCTAATGAGCCTGAGTCTTTTATCTTCTTTAACCTGATGCAGAATGCTCATTTCGAGCAGAGTGTAATAATGGCATCAAAAATCCAGGAACAACTTCGTAAAGGTCCTATTACAGTGGACAGAGGAGTAAAACAGGCCTTGCTGCTAGTGCTTTGGCGGACTACTATGCCCTCCGTTTTGGTTGAAATCGGATTTCTCTCAAATGCTGCGGACCGTAAACAGCTCGCTTCCGAAGCCGGACGCAAGGAGATTGCCGTAAGACTCTTTACAGCCTTCTCGGAATTTAAGAAACAGTACGATTCTCACTCAGGGATGGAGATTGAGACTCCTGCAACTATTCCAGATATTAGCTCCGAAAAAGAGAAATCCGTATCATCCGAATCCGCCTCTTCGGATTGGTGGATGATCCAAATATTTGCATCAAAAAAACAGGTCAAGCCCGGAGCACCCGACTTCAAGGGTCTGAAGAATTGTGTAGAAATATTTCAAAATGGCTACTACAAGTACTGTACAGGTAGATATGCCACAAGAGAGGAAGCATTAAAGGCCCTTCCGGAGCTTCGAAAAAAGTTTGATGGGGCTTTCATTGTCCATGTTGATAAAAATAATCGTCTTTTATAATCATTCTAAATTATAATCATATCATTCTCAATGTAATAGAATTGTAATATAGGGTAAGCATCTGTGTTACAGTAATTTAACCTTTTTAATTTTTTTTATCGTTGATAATGAATAAGTTGTATTAGTTTTCAAAAAAACAATAGATAAAAGTTTTTTTTATTACTTTTTTTTTCACCAATTTTGTAGGCCTTAACGGTTAAACAAGAGTAGAACTATCCTATTTATTTTTAAATGAGTTTGTCCAACCACATAGATGTATGGAACAGGTGTCTATCGATCATAAGGGACATTATCCCGAAGGAACAATATGATACATGGTTTCGCCCTGTGAGGTCGGTGTCACTCGAGAATTCAACAATCACACTTGCTGTTCCTTCTCATTTTTTCAGAGAATATCTTGAAGAGCATTATATTGATGTATTAAATCTTGTGCTACGTCGTGAGATAGGACCTAAGGTCACATTGATTTATGCAGTAACTGTGCTAGAAGGGGAACAAGTACGTCTTCCGGAACAAAATAGCAAGACCTATCATAACAACGAGATTCCCGTACCTGAGGTGGGACAGAACTATAATGGTAATCCCTATATTATACCCGGGTTGAAAAAACTCAAAATCGATCCTCAACTAAACCCGCAATACTCATTCGCCAATTTCATTGAAGGGGAGTGTAACCGTCTCGGCCGTGTTGCAGGTATGAACATCTCCATCAATCCTGGCAGGAGCACATTTAATCCGCTATTTATTTATGGAGGCCCCGGACTAGGTAAGACACATCTTGCTCAGGCCATCGGTATCGCTATTAAGGAGAAGTATCCAGAAAAAGTAGTGCTCTATGTTTCGGCTAATATTTTTCAGAACCAGTATGCCTCGGCGGCTTGTTCTGCAAAGAGTAACAACAACAATACACGTGTTGCTGATTTCTTAAGATTCTATCAGCTCATTGATGTATTGATTATTGATGATGTACACGAATTTGCCGATAAGAAAGGGACCCAGAATGCCTTTTTCCACATATTCAACTATCTTCACCAGAGCGGCAAACAGCTTATTCTTACATCGGATAAACCGCCCGTAGATCTGCAAGGTCTTGAGCAGCGTCTGTTGTCCCGTTTCAAATGGGGGCTTTCTGCGGAACTTCAAATGCCTTCCTACAACACCCGTTTGGAGATTCTTAAGTCAAAGAGTGAGAGAGAGGGGGTGGAGATCCCTGATGAGGTGTTATCATTCATTGCAAAAAAGGTCAAGACCAATATCCGTGAGCTTGAAGGCACACTTTTCTCACTGATTGCCAGCGCTACATTTGGTAGAAAAGAGATCACTCTCGATCTTACACGCAATCTTGTCGACAAGATTGTTACCGACCATAAGGTTGAGATAACCATCAACCGCATTCAGAATACAGTCTGCAATTACTTCAATATCTCAACAGACCAGTTCTTATCCAAGACAAGAAAGAGGGAAATCGTACAGGCAAGACAGATTGCGATGTATCTAAGCCGCAATCTCACCAAAACATCTCTGGCCTCTATCGGTTCTCAGCTCGGAGGCAAGGACCACGCTACCGTACACCATGCCTGCAATACCGTTTGCGATCTTATGGATACTGACCGCAATTTCCGCCAATATGTGGTCGATATCGAGAAGCAACTTACGATGATTGACTAGTACGTAAGTACATACATAAATAAATATACATTCCATCTATTATGAAGAGTGAAAAAGTATTATCTCACTTTAAAGAGATAACCCGTATTCCACGTGAATCAGGTCACGAAGAGCAGATTATAGCATATCTACAGGAGTTTGCTGCATCACACAATCTTGAGTGCAAAACTGATAAAGTCGGTAATGTGCTCATAATAAAAGAGGCCTCTAAAGGATATGAAAATAGCCCCACGGTTATCCTCCAGAGTCATTCCGATATGGTTTGTGAGAAAAATGCGGACTCGACACATGATTTCGCAAAGGATCCCATTAATTATGTCATTGAGGATGGCTGGATGATTGCCAAGGAGACTACACTGGGTGCAGACTGCGGTATAGGTATCGCAGCGCAGCTTGCAATTCTTGAGGATAAATCGCTGGAGCATGGTAGGATAGAGGCTCTTTTCACGGTTGAAGAAGAGACCGGTCTGGATGGAGCTAAGGCCTTGAAACCGGGATTCCTTACCGGAAATATTCTAATCAATCTCGACTCAGAAGATGAGGGTGAGCTCTTTGTGGGTTGTGCCGGCGGTATCGATACTACTGCTCGTTTTAATTATAAGCCCAAGAAAGCAGATCCTTCCAAAGTATATACTCGTTTTACAGTGCTAGGAGGTATGGGAGGTCACAGCGGTGACGATATAGATAAGGGGCGAGCTAATGCAGTACAGCTCCTGGGACGTTTTCTAAATCAGTGTTTTGCAGAGTTTAAGATTGATCTTTGCTCCATCGATGGAGGCAACAAGCGTAACGCCATTGCACGCGAGGCCTCGGCAGTAGTTGCTATCCCTGTAAAGGGTGAAGATGCAGTTATTGCACTTTTCAACAAATTTGCAGCTGAAATCAGGAGTGAGTATGCAGTGACCGATCCCGCTGTCAATGCAGTAGCGGAACCGGTAGCTCAAGAGAAGAATGCCATTCCCACCGGAGTGGCCAGGAGACTGGTGTCTGCACTTGTGGGAGCTCCTCATGGTGTGCTTGCAATGAGTGCTGAGCTTAAAGGTCTTGTGGAAACCTCCTCTAACCTTGCATCTGTCAAGATGGGCAAAGGAAACACCATCCGTATCGGATCGAGTCAGCGCAGCTCCATTAACTCCGCCCGCAGATTTGCAGGGGATCGCTTCGCATCAGTATTTCGGCTTGCCGGTGCCCAGGTTGCCCATGAGTCTGAGTACCCTGGATGGAAGCCCAATATGAATTCGCCTCTTAAGGATGTTTGTGTAGATGCTTACGTGCGGCTTTTCGGTAATGAGCCGATAGTTCGCGCTATCCATGCCGGTCTTGAGTGCGGTCTTTTCCTCGACACCTATCCTAATCTCGATATGATCTCTTTCGGACCTACTTTGAGGGGAGTACATGCTCCGGGAGAGCGTCTGGAGCTTGCTTCACTTGACAAATTCTGGCTGCTGCTCCTCGAAGTACTCAGATCCATAAAATAAAGATAATTACTATGTCACTGATTATCGCCCCTTCGATTCTTTCCGCAGATTTCGCACATCTGTCGGATGATATCCGGATGGTCAATGAGAGCCAGGCGGACTGGTTCCATCTTGACATAATGGATGGCCTCTTCGTGCCCAATATATCGTATGGTTTCCCCGTTGTGAAGGCAATTGCCTCTCTTGCTGAAAAACCGCTTGATGCCCATCTGATGATTATGAATCCTGACAGATATATAGATCGTTTTGCGGAGGTAGGAGTGAGTTGGCTCAGTGTGCATTATGAGGCCTGTACGCATTTGCACAGAACGTTTCAGCATATCAAAAATGCCGGTATGAAAGCAGGTGTTGCCATTAATCCCCACACTCCGGTATCTTGCCTTGAGGAGATTATACCTTATTGCGACTATATTTTGGTGATGGCTGTCAACCCCGGGTTCGGAGGCCAGTCATTTATACCGACTACGGTGAGCAAGGTGGCAAAACTCCATGCCATTATTGCAAAGGTGAACCCTGATTGCATAATAGAGGTGGATGGTGGTGTAAATGATAATAATATATCTTCTCTGGCTGCTGCTGGCGCGAGGGCTTTTGTGGCGGGTAATTCCGTTTTTACGGCAGAAGACCCTTCTGCTATGATTTCTAAATTACGTAACCAATCTCTTTGAAAGCATAGGCTTTGATCTCCCCGTCAAGTGTTTCTACCTTCAGACGTGCCTGGCTGTCCAGGCCGATGATACGTGCTTTGAAACTTTCTCCGGTGGCGCAATTGATATAGTTGTGGTATTCACCTATTCGGTAAAGAAGCGCGAGGTAATCATTTTCGAGTTTCCCGTTTTTTTCTGTAATGGCTTGATTATAACGTCCTGTAATAGCTGAAACAATATCCGGGAGCTCATGACGTATATCGTATTCTTTACCTGTAAGAAGTTTCAGAGAAGTGGGGTTTGGCGCATCCGAATCAAATATCTCCTGATTGATGTTGATGCCGACGCCTGCGATGCTGTATGTCAATTTGTCACATGAAATACCATTTTCAATGAGGATGCCACATATTTTCAGATTATTATAATAGATGTCATTCGGCCATTTAATGCGACATTCCACACCCCTTTCGATCAGGTAGTCAACGATACCTAGAGTGACGGCTTTCGATATGACAAATTGGTCTTTTGCTTCAATAGATTCGGGCTTGAAAAGTATTGAGAATGTGAGATTTTCGCCTCTTTTGCTCTCCCATCGGTTACCTCTCTGACCTCTTCCGGCCGTCTGAAAATAAGCTGCATAAACAGTAAGATTTTCAAGACTGTGACGGTCATTTTGCAATTGTGTATTGGTGGAATCTGTCTCTTCAAACCATTTAATATTGAGTGCGCCGATCATTAATCATTCTATTATTTTAGGTTGGCCAAAAATTTGCAGTATATTTGTCGCACCAAGTTAGTAATTTTCAGATGAAGAAAACCAAAGAAGTCAATAAAAGTGAGATCGAGACTAATCTCACCCATATAAATATCATAGCCGATGCTATGATGGAAAAGAAGGGTAAAGATGTGATTGCCCTCGATTTGAGGCGCATCAACACTGCCTTTACAGACCACTTTGTGATCTGCAATGCCGATTCTCCCACTCAGGTTGTTGCTATCAGCGACTATGTCGAGGAGATGTTGGAGAAAAAGGCAGAGAGACCTGCAGTAAGAGAGCAGGGTAGGGAAAATGGCTTCTGGGTTATTCTCGATTATACGGATATTGTTGTTCACATTTTCAAGACAGAACAGAGATTGTTCTACAGACTGGAAGATCTTTGGGCTGATGCTGTGAAAACTGTTTATGAGGAGGTTTAATATGTCTAATAAAACACGCAATACACGAAATATAGGCAGCGGCAAACCGGCCGGTAAACCAAATAAGAGAAAATCCCCCAGTTGGCTCTTTTGGTTTTATATTCTGCTCTTTGTTGGGCTGGGGTATATGTTTCTTACAAGCAGTGGAGTCGAGCCTATTAAGAAGGAATGGATAGAGGTAAAAGAAAACATACTTCCCAGTGGTGATATCGACAAGGTGGTGTACGTTCGCAATGAGCGTAGAGGTGAGATTCATATTTCCAAGGATAGTATTTCCAAGTATAAAAATCTTTTCGGAGGAAAAGAACCCAAGTCAGGTCCTCATTTTTATTTCCTCGTTTCCGATAAATTCGATGCTGAGGTAGAACTCGAGACTGTAAGGGAATCACTTACTGAGGGAAACAGGTTTGATGTAGTAGTGGATGAGAAACACAACTATTGGGGAAGAGCCCTGGAATGGCTGATGTTCCCCTTGCTTTTTATTCTAATGTGGTTCCTGCTTTTTCGTCCGATGCGCAGCAATATGGGAGGTGGAGCCGGTGGAGGCATATTTAATGTCGGAAAATCACAGGCAAAACTCTACGAAAAGGAAAACAATATCAAGATTACATTTAAGGATGTTGCAGGATTGCAGGAGGCGAAAGTTGAAATCATGGAAATTGTAGATTTCCTCAAGAATCCTAAGAAATATACTGCTCTGGGTGGAAAAATTCCCAAAGGAGTACTTCTTGTAGGTCCTCCGGGTACAGGAAAGACTCTTCTTGCCAAAGCTGTAGCTGGTGAGGCAAATGTGCCTTTCTTCTCCCTTTCAGGCTCAGACTTCGTCGAAATGTTTGTTGGAGTAGGAGCCTCAAGGGTACGTGATCTCTTCAAGCAGGCTAAGGAAAAGGCACCATGTATTGTCTTTATAGATGAAATTGATGCAGTAGGCCGTGCCAGAAGTAAAAACATAGGATACTCTTCAAATGACGAGCGCGAGAACACTCTCAATCAGCTTCTTACCGAGATGGACGGCTTTGGTTCAAACTCTGGAGTCATAATCCTCGCAGCCACCAACAGGCCTGATATCCTCGACAAGGCATTGATGAGGGCAGGTCGTTTTGACCGTCAGATACACCTGGATCTTCCCGAACTCAAGGAACGTCTCGAAATTTTTAAAGTGCATCTTCGCAACCTTAAGCTTGTCAGCGGCTTCGATATAGACTTCCTTGCAAAGCAAACTCCCGGTTTTTCGGGTGCAGATATTGCAAACGTTTGTAACGAAGCAGCTCTGATTGCTGCCAGAAAAAACAAGGATTTTATAGAAAGACAGGATTTCCTCGACGCAATTGACAGGATAGTGGGTGGCTTAGAGCGTAAGAGTAAAATCATTTCCCCCGAGGAAAAGCGCACCATAGCATACCATGAGGCAGGTCACGCTACCGTAAGCTGGCTCCTTCCTCATGCAAATCCTCTGCTTAAAGTTACTATTATCCCTCGCGGACAGTCGCTCGGAGCAGCCTGGTATCTACCCGATGAGCGGCACCTTACAACAAAAGAACAATTGAAGGATGAAATGGCCAGCACTATCGCCGGTCGTGTAGCTGAAGAGATAATAAATGGAGTAATTTCTACCGGAGCACTCTCTGACCTGGAAAAGCTAAGCAAACAGGCTTATGCAATGGTCACCTATTTTGGCATGAGTGACAAAGTGGGCAATATCTCCTTCTACGATTCCAGCGGACGTGCTGAGATGGCTCTTTCCAAGCCATATAGTGAAAAGACTGCGGAACTCATTGACTCTGAGGTTAAGAAACTAATTGATGAGGCTCATAAGACAGCAACCCGCATACTTACTGAAAATCGTAAAGGCTTTGAAGACCTCGCACAACTCCTCCTTGAAAAAGAAGTTATTTTTTCTGAGGATCTCGAAAAGATCTTTGGTCCCCGCAAAGGAGGGAAGGATCCCAATAAATTGTTTGATTAGCCAATGAGTTCTCTGTCAAAGCGCATCGTAAGCGGCATCATATTTTTTATAGTAGTGGCGGGAGCACTGCTCTGCAGTTGTACTTTTCTCCCTCTGATGGTGGTCATAGGTCTGCTGATGATGGTGGAGTATTATTCTATGACACTCGGCAAGCGATTTTTTATAGAGCAGGTACTTATGATTGTTGCTGCGACTTTGGCATTTGTACTCTCCTTCCTTACATTTAAAATAGACCTTGACTCCAAATACCTTCTTTTGGTAATGATACCTGTGTTAGTAACCTGTATCTCTTCTATTTACACTTCTACTAGAGATTTGCGTGGTGACGAGACTGGTGGGGGAGTATCTCCTGATACGGTCAACAGTTTGGCGCATCTTATGATGCCGGCACTCTATATTGTTACTCCATTAATTCTTGCGCAATTTTTGGTGTTTGGTCAGGAAGGGGCCTATACGCCTTGGCTACTGCTCAGTGTTATGATACTGATCTGGCTCAATGATGTCGGCGCATATATGTTTGGGATGCTGTTAGGCCAGCGTAAAAATAGCCGTAAGCTCTTTCCGAGCGTGTCACCCAAGAAGTCTTGGTCTGGATTTTGGGGAGGTGCCTTGATTACTTTCCTAATTTCAATCCTGCTCTATTTTGTAACCCGCAGCTTGTCGATTTTGCATATTTTCTGGTGGCATTGGCTGGTGATGGCCGCCATTGTCCTGGTTTTCGGGCTATTTGGTGACTTGTTCGAATCTTTGCTCAAGAGAGCCTGCAACGTTAAGGATTCAGGCAATATAATGCCGGGTCACGGAGGCCTTTTAGACCGCTTTGATGCAACGCTATTTGTTATCCCTGCGATTGTGCTCTATCTCAAGCTCGTTTGTGTTATTTGAGGGGATTGCATATCTTTGATTCCAAATTAATCTATAAATGAGAATACACAAAGAAGGCCATACCATTATATTCGTCAATTTCCTGATCTGGGCAGTTATTGCCGGACTTTGTTTTATTTTTTGTAAAAATGCGGTGGTAAATTGGGTTGTGGTAGGGGTGTCGCTCTTTATGTCACTCTTCATGATGTGGTTTTTCAGGGTTCCTGTCAGGGAGGCGGTTTTCGATGATTCGCTGGTTATATCTCCGGGAGATGGAAAGGTGGTAAATGTCAAGGAGGTTGAGGAGAATGAGTATTTTGGTGAAAAATGTCTCTGCATCTCAATTTTTCTTACTTTCTTCAATGTTCATATCACCTGGTTTCCCATAGGGGGTGTTGTCAAGTATTACAAATACCATCCTGGTAAATATATCTTCGCTTTTCATCCAAAGTCCTCGGAAAAAAATGAACGCACCACTATTGTGATGCGTACCGACTCGGGTAATGAAATGATGTTTCGTCAGATCGCGGGTATTGTAGCCAGACGGGTAGTCTGCTATGCAAAGGAGAATAAGTATTTTGCCCAAACCTCGGAGGCTGGTTTTATCAAATTCGGTTCAAGGCTTGATGTCTTCCTTCCTTTAGGTACAGAGGTTCTTGTTAAAAAAGGGGACAAGGTTTCCGGTCAAACTTCAGTCCTGGCAAAGTTTTAAGTGGTACTTGTTACGTGTTAGGTGCGGGGTGATAGAGGGTACTAGGTGCTGCCAGGTTCGAGGTGTTTGAGGTTGTTGTGTGAGAAATATGTGAATAAAATAATAATGGACAGAAGCTATTTAGGCCCTGTCCATTATTGTATATCATGCAGGACGCGTTTAACGCTTGATCTTTTTATGGATTCAATGCGCGACCCGCAACTCGCACCAAAAAAATCACCCGTGAGGGTGATTTTTTAAATTAGTTTTGTGTGGAATCCCACCATACTGGAATAGTCCATACATCGTCTACAGTATTCCACATAGGTTTGGTCATATCTGCTCCCGGAACCTTTTCTCCAATTGCTCGGAGATTGGTCGAGTTGTAGTTATACTCATGTGAACACTGCATCCAGCGACGGAAATCCTTACCCATCGGAATAGCCTTTAGAGCACCTGCACTTACATCATGGTAAGCAGGAATCTTCCAGTTGAGGAAGAGTTTGGTGTCAAAGTCATAGCGGCGCATATCGTTCCAGATTTCAACCGAGAAGTGCAATGCAATACGTTTCTGAGTCAGGATCTTGCCAAGTGTAAGGTCTCCTGCTGTGCCGATACCATTGTTAAGGAAATTGGTAATCTCAGCCGAGGTCATAGGCACGAATGAAGGACACTCAAGCAGACCGGAATCTTCTGCAACCCACTGGTTCAGTTTGATATTCATCTGATCCATTGATGCCTTAACACCCTCTTTGTATGCTGTGAATGCTCCGCTCTTGTCTCCCTTGTTGAAGAGCACCTCAGCTTTGATAAAGCAAGCCTCTGCATAGGATCCCAAGTAAGTCGGAGATGAAACTCTGGTGTAGAAGGTACCAGACTCGCGAGAACCATCAACTGCCTTTCCTGCTCTTCTGTAGAGAAGGTCGGGGTTGGCTGCATAGCCCTTTGATGATGAGGTAGCCTCAACATAGTAGATATCATTAGCGCGTGCGGGATTGTCACTCTGGATAAACCATCCGTCAGTAGTGTTGTAGTTAGCACGAAGAGGGCCACCCTGGAAGATAGGACATTCACCTGTTGTCATGTCAACACCACGTGAACGGCGCCAGTTGCCTGACCATTTAACATCAGCAGGAGGATTAGACTTGGGATTTGCGTCATAAGCCCAAGGGAGAATCCTGTCGGCACGGGGGTCTTCGACACCGTAGCCGGCAAAATTGGTGAGATTGTCAAACAACATCTTGGTAGGCATATAACCGCCATTCATACCGCTTACAGAGTAAAGAGGAGAGTAGTCAACAGGCTCATTCCAACCGAGCACGTCGTGGGTTGTACTGTTGTTGTCGGTGTGGAAAATCACCATATCGTCATTTACACTCTGAGGACCCTTTGCCAGTGCGTCGAGGATAGCCTGAGAGTCATATTTGCCATCTTTGTAATTTCCTTCGCCCTTCTTAATGAGTTTTACGATAAAGCGTGCCTTGAGCAGGTTACCCCATTTAATCCATTTTTGAGGATCTCCATTACCCCAGTAGTCGCCAAGTGCGAGAGGAGGGGTGGAGATATCCTGTGATTTGGCCATAAGCTCCAGACCTTCATCGAGTTCCTCGAGGCATCCGAGGTAAATGGTTTTACCATCATCATATTCAGGTGTGGCATTCTCTCCTAACGCATCTGTATAAGGCATCTCTCCGTAAAGGTCGGTCATCATCATAAAGCCGTATGCACGGATAATCTTAAAAGCACCCATGTAGTGCCAAGCTTCAGCCTCTTCAGCTCTCTTGTACATATCATTGAGGTTGCAGGCAGCACCTACAAACCACCATTGATAGGGAGTAGTAGAAACACTTCCGGTAGGATACCAGATTGACATGTTATAGTATGTGCCACCGCCATTGTATCTGGTCCAGTCACCCATTGACATGCTGGTACGCCAGGCTGCGAACTGCTGAGCACTATTGGTGTAGAACTCAATGTGCGCAAGACGGTTCTGGAACAAAGCACTCTCTGAAGAAGGATTATCAGGGTCGGTGTTCACATTAAGCCACTCGTTGCAGGATGCAAGTAGCATCACGCAGAGAAGTGACATTATAATTGATTTTAAATATTTCATAATCTTGCTGTTATTTATCATTTCCTGTTTGTTAGAATGTCAAGTTTAGACCGAATGTCATACCTGATGTGGCAGGAACGTCACAGTAGGCAAAGCCTACTGAAGAAGAACCGCCTACACCTGCACCGGCAACAGCAACCTCAGGATCTCCGTCGTAGTTGGTAAAGAGAAGAAGGTTGTTTGCTGAGAGTGAGAGAGAAGCACGTTTGATAAAACCTACTTTATCCATCCACTTCTTAGGGAATTCGTATGCTACTGAGAGTGAGCGGAGTCTAAGGAGGTTAACTTTGGTAATATAGTGGGTAGCTTCCTGAGTGTAGTAATTGGTATAGTAGTTCTTGATGATGTTCTGTCCACTTGTCGGAACACCATTGAAGTCATATACTTGTTTAGGATCCCATGTGTTGGTTCTGGCCTCATAGATAGGCTCTTCAGTACCATCATCGTGCTTAATAGTTCCAACCTGGAAGTCTCCTGCAATAGTGAGAGGCTTGTTTCTGATATCAGCTGAGAACTGACTGGTACCGGCCACGTCCATTGCGTACTGTGTGCCGTTGAATACATCACCGCCTACGCGGAATTCCCAGAGCATATTAAATGTAAAGCCCTTCCACTGGACAGTGTTATTGAAACCGCCTGAGAAAGTTGCCTCACGGTTACCAACTGCATAATAAGTGCTTGCTGCGTAAGTGGGGAATCCATTCTTGTCGACAATTACGTTGCCTGTCTTGTCGTTATATGACCATTTGTAACCTGCAATAGCCATAAAGTCACCGCCGTTGTAGGATGCTGCCTTTACGGGACCGTATTGTACGTCAGTCACATACATTACAGCAGTGCCGTCAGGAAGACCATCCATTGTACCACGGTTGCCGGCCATATTCAATGCCACATCCCATCTGAAATTCCTGTTCTCAATTGGAGTACCGGAGATTGAAAGCTCCATTCCCTTGTTATATACATTACCCGCGTTAATGGAGCAGAAGATATAACCTGTGGACTGAGGTCCGCGAGGCATGAGAATCTGGTTGTATGAGTCATTAGTATAGTATGCATAGTCAATATGCAGTCTGTTCTTAAAGAAACTCAATTCCACACCTATCTCGGTTGATTTGGTCATCTCCGGTTTCAGATAAGGGTTACCACGGGTCCAGGAGTTACCCACACCCACAAGTTCGCCAAGATATGTACCAACAGGCCACAAAGCGGTAGCTGTCTCATAAACGCCGGTATCTTTACCTACCTTGGCCCAAGAAACACGTACCTTTCCGAAAGATAAGATGCTGTCATCCATCACATTCAAATCCTGGAGAAGTTGGGTGAATACGAATGATCCGCTAACTGAGGGATAGAAGTAAGAACGGCTATCCAAAGGAAGAGTGGAAGTCCAGTCGTTACGTCCTGTAACGGTCAGGTAAACCATATTTCTCCAGGATGCGCGTGCCTCACCGAATACACCTATAAGTCTCTTGAGGGATGAACCGTGTGAGAAGGCTTTGTTATCGGTGGTAGTGTTGGCATAAGAGAAGAAATCGGGAACCGAGAAGTTATAGGCCATCAGATAGTCTGATTTGGATTTATATTGGTCGGTAGCCGCACCGAGCATGAGACCGATGTCAAAATCTCCGAATCTCTTGTTCATATCGGAAATAATACTATTGGTCATATACTCATACTGCCTGGTGTTGTCGGACATCATTCCTTTCTGGAAAACTTGCTTGATGGCGGAACCGGCTGCAATACGTTTGGAGTCAACCTGAGTATATTGGTCAATACCGATCTTGTAGGAGATGTTCCACCAATCAGTGATATCGGCTCTTATGTTGAGGTTGCCGGTGAAACGGTCGGTATCATCAAAAATGTTGAATTTGTTGAGAATCCAGTAGGGGTTATCACGGTCGTCCCAAGGGTCCTGACGGTCAGCAAAGTGACGGAAACGAGTTCCGTCCTCGTTGAGATATCTGCTCATATTGTCGGAGGGAGCCCAGGTGTAGAGTGCATAGAGGGCACCTGTACCTGCCGAGCCATAGAGACCTGCACCTGTGAGGGTTTTGTCTGTATGAGCCTTTGAGTAAGCTGCACTTGCACTGAATGTGAAGATACCTACCTTCTGGTCACCGTTGAAACGGAAAGTATACTTGCTGTAACCTGTAGTGGGCACGATACCATTCTGGTCGAATAGAGAACCCGAGAGATAGTAACTGCCCTGTTTTGTTCCTCCGGAAATACTAATGCTCTCGTCTACGATCAAACCGTTGTCGAAGAATGTTCCCATGTTGTCATAGAAGACGCCTCCTTCCTTACCCCATGAGTTGTAGGAGTAATCGTTGAAAACAGTACCGATATATTTCTTTGAAGAATCATACTGGTCCTCCATGAATCCCATAGTGTACTGGTTCTGGAACTGAGGAAGTGCTTTTGCCCAGGAAGTAGAGAGTTTTGAGCTGAAGTTAACCTCAACGACACCTTCCTGACCGCGTTTGGTGGTGATAAGTACAACACCGTTTGCAGCACGCGAACCATACAGTGCGGAAGCGGCGGGGCCTTTGAGGACTGACATCGACTCAATATCCTCAGGGTTGATGTCCATCACACGGTTAGAGGTGGTGGTGGCACTCCTGTAGGAGCCGTCGAATGCTGAGTTGCCGACAACTGTAGATGAGTTGTCATAGATGATACCGTCCACAACGAAGAGAGGCTGGTTGTCCTTGCCTTCTGATGCGGAAGTACCACCACGGAGAATAATCTGCGCTCCTGAACCTGCAGCACCTGAAGACTGGGTGATATTGACACCGGCGATCTTTCCTGAGAGGGAGGAGATAGGGTTGGCTGTCTTAATCTTCATCAACTCTTCAGACTTGAGGTCTTCCACTGCGTATCCAAGGGATTTTCTCTCCTTCTTGATACCCAATGCTGTAACAACTGCGTCCTCAAGCATTAGAGCGTCGTCTTCTAGTACCACATCAATCTTAGCTCTTCCGGACACTGCTACAGCAGTGGTCTTATAGCCCATTGATGTGAATTCCAAGGTGCCATTCGTAGGAACTGAAATTGTGTAGAAACCATCAATGTCAGTGGCTGTACCGGTTTGAGTACCGCGTACTACCACATAGACACCGACTAGCGGTTCACCGCTCTTGTCAGTCACCGTACCGGTGACATTGATGTTCTGAGCCCACATTGTTCCCGTTGAGAGAACTAATGCGAACATTGCCATCATCAGATGGCGTAGTTTTCTGGAAACGAACATAAATAGAATTTTTGATTAATTAAATTGTATGATTAGGTTAAATATCTTCATCTAAATGATGCTGATTACTATTTTTTCATTGCTTGTTCTATGGATACGGCAACTGCCACGGTGGCACCTACCATAGGATTGTTACCCATCCCGAGGAACCCCATCATCTCCACGTGAGCGGGGACGCTGGATGAACCTGCGAATTGTGCATCTGAGTGCATACGGCCCATGGTGTCGGTCATACCGTAGGATGCAGGACCTGCAGCCATATTGTCAGGATGGAGCGTTCTTCCCGTACCACCACCTGATGCTACTGAAAAATAGTTTTTACCTTGTTGGACACACTCTTTTTTGTAAGTGCCGGCAACAGGATGCTGGAAACGTGTGGGGTTTGTTGAGTTACCGGTAATGGAAACATCCACACCTTCTTTATGCATGATAGCAACGCCTTCGCGTACATCATCCGCACCATAGCAGTTGACCTTAGCGCGGGGTCCGTTGGAGTAGGACTTTCTTTTTACCTCCTTAATTTCGCCTGTGTAATAGTCAAACTCTGTTTGAACATATGTAAAACCGTTGATCCTCGAAATGATCATAGCGGCATCTTTTCCAAGTCCATTGAGAATTACACGCAAAGGCTGCTTGCGTACTTTATTGGCCATTTCAGCGATCTTGATGGCTCCCTCTGCAGCTGCGAATGACTCATGACCGGCCAAAAATGCAAAACACTTGGTCTCTTCACGGAGGAGGCGCGCAGCCAGATTACCGTGACCAAGTCCAACTTTACGGTCGTCTGCCACTGAACCTGCTATGCAGAATGCCTGAAGACCTTCACCAATAGCTTCGGCAGCATCAGCTGCATTCTTACAACCTTTTTTAATTGCGATAGCTGCACCCACAACATATGCCCACTTTGCATTCTCAAAGCAGATCTTCTGTGTCTGCTCACATTCAAGGTAGGGATCAATTCCATACTCTTCGCAAATTTTGTTGGCCTCTTCAATGGAGGCGATGCCATAAGATTTCAACACTTTGTTGATATTGTCAATACGACGGTTTTGGCTTTCGAATTTTACTTTACGTATCATTTATAAATAATCTCCTCTTTTTAATCAATTCTAGGATCAATAAATTTGACAGCACCTTGCTCGGTGGTAAATCTGCCGTAGTGTGCGGTAGCCTTTTTAAGTGCTTCGTTGGCATCCATACCCTTTTTAATAAGGTCCATCATTTCACCAAGCCGTACAAATTCATAACCGCATACTTCGTCATCTTCATCAAGCGCAATCTTACTCACATAGCCCTCGGCAGTTTCAAGGTAGCGAACTCCCTTGGCCTTGGTTGAGAACATTGTGCCGACCGTGGAGCGGAGTCCCTTGCCGAGATCTTCCAAACATGCACCTACTATAAGACCGCCCTCCGAGAAAGCTGATTGGGTGCGTCCATAGACAATCTGTAGAAAGAGTTCTCGCATAGCTGTGTTGATTGCATCGCACACCAGATCGGTATTGAGAGCTTCCAGAAGAGTTTTGCCCGGAAGGATCTCACCGGCCATTGCCGCGGAATGGGTCATTCCGGAGCAGCCTATCGTCTCTATAAGTGCCTCTTCTATAATTCCCTTTTTGACGTTGAGAGTGAGTTTACAGGCACCTTGCTGAGGCGCGCACCAGCCAATCCCGTGTGTGAAACCCGATATGTCTTTTACCTCTTTTACTTTCACCCATTTGCCCTCCCCGGGAATAGGTGAGGGTCCGTGGTTAGGTCCCTTCTTTACAACGCACATGTGCTCTACTTCGTGTGAATAAATCATAATTTATATCTAATGTTTAAATTGTTTTAAAACCGGTTGATCTTGTCAGGGTGTAATAATAATTTGACAAAAATCGCGTGAATTAATGAATAATACAAATCGTTACTAGATTATTCGAAAGGAGTTTTCTTAGGTTACCGGAAACGCTCTCGTTTTGATCTTCTGAGCGGAATACGAGGTTCGAACTCGCGACCTTCGGCTTGGGAAGCCAACGCTCTGCCAACTGAGCTAATTCCGCAAAATTAAGATACAAATATAATAAAAATCGCCTGATTGTGCAAATCACCTCCAAAAAAGAACATTTCTTGATATTCTGCCATTTTTTCGTACTTTTGCAAGATTAATTACAAAATACCCCACGATGATTACTAAACAGGCAATTGAAGCTTTTAAAAAGATTGAAACTCCCTTCTATTACTACGACGTAGAGCTTCTCAAGAAGACTCTGGATATCTATAAGTCTCAGATCGAAAAATATGGATATCATGCCCACTATGCACTGAAGGCCAATGCTAATGATCGCATCCTTGATATCATCAAGGGTTACGGTCTTGGTGCTGACTGTGTAAGTGGAAATGAGGTCAAACTTGCCGTAAAGGCAGGTTTTTCCGCTGATAAAATCGTCTTCGCCGGTGTGGGTAAGTCGGATAAGGAAATTAAAGCAGCGCTAAATGCCGGTATTTTCGGATTTAATTGCGAGTCAATTCCCGAAATAAGTGTAATCAACGAGCTTGCAGGTAAGGTGGGAAAAAAGGCAAGGATCTCTCTGCGCATCAATCCTGATATAGATGCGCATACCCACAAATATATCAGCACCGGTCGCAAAGAGGATAAATTCGGTATCAGCCCCTGGATGTTTCAGGAGGTTGTAGATATGATGGCCAAATGCAAGAATATCGACTTCATAGGCCTCCATTTTCATGTGGGTTCTCAGATAACCGATCTGGCCGTCTTCAAACTCACCTGCAAGAGGGTAGAGGAGCTGCAGAAATGGTTTGTCGACAGAGGATTTTTCATTAAAAACATTAACCTCGGTGGTGGTCTCGGCATCGATTATGACAACCCTAATGAGAATCCGATTGCTCCTTTGGAGGAGTATTTTAAAATTATAAATGACAACCTCATTGTTCGTCCCGGACAGGATGTCCATTTTGAGCCCGGTAGGGCCATTGTGGGGCAGTGCGGCCATCTTATCTCAAGGGTTCTTTATGTTAAGGTTGGCCAGCGTAAAAAATTTGTTATTCTCGATGCCGGAATGAACGACCTTATTCGTCCCGCCCTGTATCAGGCACATCATGCAATTGAAAATCTTACATCCACCGGACGTCCCCTCAGATATGATGTTGTCGGACCTGTTTGTGAGTCCAGCGACAGTTGGGGTAAAAATATACTACTCAACACTACACAGCGTGGTGATCTTGTAGCACTCCATTCGGCAGGAGCCTACGGACAGGTGATGGCGATGAAATACAACCAGAGGGATCTTGCCAAAGCATATTATAGTGATGAGTTGTTTTAGTGGTGCGAGTTACGTTGTGCAGGTTACGGGGTAAGGGTTACGAGTTACGGGGAGAGAGTATTGAGTATTGAAAGTATAGAATAAGAGTATAGAGAATATGTTTGAGAATCTGATAGAAAGGCTTGAGAGTTCGTTTAAACTTATCAAGGGACAGGGAAGGATAACGGAGGTCAATATCTCCGAAACACTTAAGGATATCCGTAAGGCGCTTCTTGACGCCGACGTAAGTTATAAGATAGCAAAGACATTCTGCGACGAAGTAAAGCAGAAAGCACTTGGCCAGGATGTATTAAAGGCAGTTCGTCCCGAGCAGATGATGATTAAAATCGTCCACGACGAACTTGCTGCCCTCATGGGAAGTGAGGCATCAGATATCAATGTAAAGGGCAGTCCGGGCATTGTGTTGGTAGCAGGTCTACAGGGTTCCGGTAAGACCACATTCTCAGCCAAACTGGCGCTCAACTGTAAGTCAAAGAGGAGTATGCGTACGCTTCTGGTGGCTGGTGACGTCTATCGTCCTGCAGCAATTGACCAGTTGAAGGTACTTGGGGAGCAGGTCGGAGTAGATGTATATACCGAGGATGGAGTCAAGGATCCCGTTTCAATTGCAAAGAACGCTGTGAAAAAGGCGCGTAGTGAGGGTTATTCGCTTGTAATCATAGACACAGCCGGTCGTCTCGCAATCGATCAGCAGATGATGGATGAGATATCTGCCATTAAGAGTGCCGTCAACCCCACCGAGATTCTTTTCGTAGTTGATGCTATGACAGGTCAGGATGCTGTGGAGACTGCGAGGGCGTTCAATGAAGTACTTGATTTCGACGGGGTGGTATTGACCAAGATGGATGGTGATACCCGCGGTGGTGCGGCTCTTTCTATCAAAGCTGTTGTAAATAAGCCTATCAAGTTTATCAGTGCCGGTGAGAAGATGGATGCTCTGGATGTCTTCCATCCTAAGCGTATAGCTGATCGTATTCTGGGTATGGGTGACGTGGTTTCTCTTGTAGAGAAAGCTCAGGAGCAATATGATGAAGAAGAGGCCCGCAGGCTTCATAAAAAGATGGCTAGAAATCAGTTTAATCTCGACGATTTCTACCAGCAGATTCAACAGATTAAGAAGATGGGTAACATCAAGGATCTGGCATCTATGCTACCTGGCGTTGGAAAGGCTATTAAGGATGTGGATATAGATAACAGTTCCTTTAAGGGAGTAGAGGCCATCATTCTCTCAATGACCCCATATGAAAGGGAAAATCCCTCTGTACTCAATGGCAGTCGCCGCAAGAGGATTGCTGCCGGTAGCGGCACCTCAATGGTGGAGGTTAATCGTCTGCTCAAGCAATTTGAGGGCACACGCAAGATGATGAAGAATTTTTCATCAAATGCAATGGCCTCGCGAATGATGAGAAAAAAACGCAGATAAGATTTAATGTAATGTTACTACTTGACGGAAAGGCCACATCAGAGGCCATAAAAAAAGAAATCGCTTCACAGGTGGAGCAAATTATCGCTTCGGGATGCAGAAAACCTCACTTGGCGGCTGTTATAGTTGGAGAGGATGGTGCCAGCAAGACCTACGTAGCTTCAAAGGAACGTGCCTGTGCGCAGGTTGGATTTGAATCCACTGTATATCGCCTACCGGTTGAGACTTCAGAGGAGGAACTTCTCAATCTGATCTCTAAGCTCAATGAAGATGAGTCGATAGATGGTTTTATAGTTCAGATGCCTCTGCCAAACCATATTGACGAGCAAAAAGTAATAGCTGCAGTGGATCCCCGCAAGGATGTTGACGGATTCCATCCTGTAAATGTTGGCAGACTTTCGCTGGGACTCACGACCTTTGTTTCAGCGACTCCTTATGGTATAATGGCTCTGCTTGAACATTACAAGATTGAGACTCGTGGAAAACATTGTGTAGTCTTGGGTCGTAGCAATATTGTAGGTCGTCCCATAGCTAATCTGCTTTCGCAAAAGGGAGAGCCCGGAGACTGTACGGTAACCGTATGTCATAGTCGTACAAAAGATTTGGCAGAACACACACGCCGTGCAGATATTATCATTGCAGCACTGGGTGTACCTGAGTTTCTAAAAGGTAATATGGTAAAAGAGGGTACTGTAGTGGTGGATGTGGGTATTACCCGCATTCCAGCCGATAATGAGAAAGGTTACAAAATTGTGGGAGACGTTGCCTTCGACGAAGTAGCTCCGAAATGCTCCTACATCACTCCAGTACCGGGAGGTGTTGGCCCGATGACCATCATCTCACTGTTACGCAACACACTGCAAGCTTACCTGATGTCGCGGTAACTATACTTTGCTTTGATTTTTCCCTCTTTGAGTACGAGCGTCAACGGCATAGTTCCTTCCGTAATCCTGATAAACGGGTTAGCATCCAGGAATAAATATCGCTGATAGTCCAACTCTGAATTTTCCAGAAAAACAGATGGGTCGCGTTCTATATTGCCTTGTCCGAAAACAACCGTAAGTTCTCCATTGCTGAACTGTTCCTTACTGCGAAGGATGGCAATTTTCTGTGCAGCCATCAGACAATATTCACAAGTAGTGCTAAAAAAACATACCACTTTCTCACCTTCGAGTAGATCTGATGGCAGCAATCCTTGTGAGAATGCATTATTCAGGGCTTTTTCACTTACAGTGGTATTTTGACTGTATTGATCGTACCTCCAGTTGTCTGGAGGAGAGAGGATAAATAACGTCGCAATGGAACCGGCAATGACAAGAGCGTACCAAAGCGGCTTCCAGGGGATGCGAAAAGAGTTCAGGCCTGCACTTAGACGTAGCAATACAAGCAGTATTATATTTTTTAAAAGGGATTGCCAGGGATTCATATCTACCAATTCGCCGAAACAGTGGCAACTGTCTCGATTGCCGGCAATGACCAGTCCGATGAGAAAGAGGCTGAATAGAGCCAGGATTAGAAATGATGTGAAGTATATTGCTTTCGAGTGCATATTGAGGATGAGCAATATTCCAAGGGCAAGTTCCATCGCGATAATCGCCCTGGCTATGAGGTAGGAGAGGCCCAGCCCAAAAAATCTGAATCCGAAGATATAGATTTCGAATTGGTCAACTGATATAAGCTTGGCCAATGCTGAAATGATAAACAAGAGGCCCAGCAATACTCTTAGTGCATATTTAACTCCCGGCTTCATAGTTTCGTAGACTTATGAATTGCTACAAAAAGAGGGTGACCTTCCGATCACCCCCAGATTAATCTTTTTAAATTTGTTAGAAGAGCTGAGGAAGACACTTTGACTCAACCTTCGTAGCAACGAGAGGCACACTAACCATAGTATTATAATCAGAGCATTTCTCGCCGTCCCCAAGAATGACGTCAGTCCTTTCATAAACTACCTCACCATTAAGTTTGGCTACGCAGTGGCATTTCTTCGAACAACCGGCGCAGAGGAAAAGGGTCCCTACTGCAAATAAAAGTAGTAACTTCTTCATTGTAATAATTCTTATTTAAGTATGTTAATTAGTTCCCTACAAATATTGGTCCAGACTCCTGAACAGGCGCAAAAATAGTCTTTATTTTTAACATATGAAAATAATAAATTATTTTTGACGAAAATTAGGAGTTTAAGAAGATGAAAACAGCAAGAACGGCAAGAATAGTCATTGCAGCCCTTTTCTTTATTGTCATAACCCTTTCATTCATCTCTTTTTCGGCCGGAAAACTGCCTTTTTCACCGGCGGTGGAGAAATTCCAGTTTGGCCCTGCTCTGATGGCGCTATTTGTAGGAAGTGCACTTCCTATGATAGTACTACTGTTAGTGACGATCCTTTTTGGAAGGGTATATTGTTCCTTTCTTTGTCCTCTGGGCATCTGGCAGGACATAGTGATCTGGATTGCCGACCGTTTCAAGAGCAAAAAAAAGCGCAGACGTAACTATCGTCCCGGTCACAATACGCTGAGGTATATAATCCTTGGAGTGGTGGCCGCTGCTATGATAGCCGGTATTTCATATCCGTTTGCTTTTTTGGATCCTTATTCAATATTTGGCAGAATCGTTACCTCATTTAACCCTTATACCTCATTTGCTATTTGGTCGTTTGTGTTGGCGCTGGCGTTCTTTCTTCTGGTCACCCTTCTAAGTGCATTCCGGGGTCGTCTTTATTGCAATACTATCTGTCCTGTAGGCTCTTTTCTTGGATTGCTTAGCAGCTATTCGATGTTTCGTCTTGTTATTTCCGAGAAACAGTGTGTAGAATGTTCATTATGTGGAAAGAAATGTAAAGCCCAGGCACTTGATAGCGCTACCCGCACTATTGACTATTCCCGCTGTGTGATGTGTTTTGATTGCACAGTATCCTGTAAACAGAGGGCAATAACGCTCAAATATGCCTGGGGTAGCGAGAAATATGATGCTAAAGCTGATAAGAAAGCCTCAGAAAGCAAGGGTGCCCCTGAAAGCATCGGTCGCAGAAATGCTCTGATAGCACTCGGTACTCTGGGATTGGTGGCCACTTCCAGAAAGTGGGGTTCGAAATTTCACTCTTCTCCGGCCCTAGATGCTTCAGGTGAACCCGCAGTACACTTTCTTCCCCCCGGAGCTTTTAATCTGCAGCATCTAAAGGAGCATTGTACGGCATGTCATGCCTGTGTCGCCGTCTGTCCTTCGAAGATTATAAAACCTTCTATTTCTCAACATGGTATTGATGGCTTCCTGATGCCTTTACTCTCTTTTGATGAGGGTTATTGTCGCTTCGACTGCAACAAGTGCTCTAATGTGTGTCCAAATGGCGCACTTATGCCCCTTACACTCAATGAGAAACGTTCGGTGAGAATAGGTATGGTCAAGTTCGTTGCAAAAAATTGTCTGGTGTTCCGCAATGATCAGGTATGTGGCAAGTGTGGTGAAGTTTGTCCCACAGGTGCTATCAAACTTCAGGAGCACAAGAGGAAGCCGGGACTCTTCTATCCGGTGATCAAGAGCGACTTATGCATCGGTTGTGGGGGATGTACCAGCGTATGTCCCGCAGAACCTCTGGCAATGGAGGTTCATGCTATTGAGCGCCAGATACCTCTAAATAGGGTTGCTATTTCTGATTCTCTTCTTTAAGAAGATGGGGACGTAGACGACGAGTGCGTTCAAGGGCCTGCTCTTCCTGCCATGCTTTAATGAGTTTTGGATTTCCGCTCAAGAGTACCTCAGGTACTCTCCAGCCATTGAATTCAGCCGGTCTTGTGTAAATAGGTGGTGCCAGGAGCCCGTCTTGGAAAGAGTCGGAGAGGGCTGAGGTTTCATCGGATATTGCTCCCGGTAATAATCTTACAACGGCGTCGGTGATGATGGCAGCGGGGAGTTCGCCTCCGCTGAGCACATAGTTTCCCACAGAGATTTCGCGAGTTATAAGATGTTCCCTAATGCGGTGGTCGATACCTTTGTAATGGCCGCAGAGAATGATTATATTTTCTTTAATAGAGAGCGAGTTGGCGATTTTCTGATCTAGAATTTCCCCGTCCGGAGCGGTATAGATTATTTCATCGTACTCCCGTTCTCCTTTGAGTTTTTCTAGAAGGTTAAATACCGGTTCAATCATCATTATCATACCGGCATCGCCTCCAAAAGCGTAGTCATCGGTCTGGCGGTAGTGCCCCTTTCCATAATCTCGTATGTTGTGGAGATGGATTTCGACAAGCCCTTTTTCCCTCGCCCTCTTGATGATAGAGTGGTTCAACGGACTTTCAAGCAGTTCCGGTACGACCGAAAGGATATCTATTCTCATTTTTTTGTGCTCTTGTAGTACAAAAGTAGCATTTATTCCACAAATTCCGTTATATTTGCAAGATATAATAATTATATAATTCAATTACATGAGTGAAGATCTGAAACCAATTGTTCCTGAGCAACAAGAAGAAGCTCTAGAGCAATC
>JAAYDZ010000011.1 GCA_012728975.1 Bacteroidales bacterium | reverse complement strand
GGGCAATATAAACAAGTCATTCGACAGAAAAACCGTGGCGAGGACCGCGAACAAAACCCCGACCACCCTGTTGTTTTTCTTAATACAGATATAATTAACCGTGAAAACGGAGAGAATTCCCATGACCATTAAATTCACAAAATACCAGCTAATATTAGCGGTGTGAGAATATAAAAAAACAAGAACGTATCCCAATAAAACGTTCGAAAATAACATATACGGATTATATTCACCGTTAAAGGCGCCACTGAGTATGCCCTCAACAACATGATCATCGTTCGTTTCATATTTGATATCACAAAACAAAAGCACAAGAATAAACGACACAGCTGTAATCAGTGCCGCAATAAAAAAATCACTTTTTACGATTGACTTAATCTTGTCCGGTCGCATTAGGCACCATAAGTTATGTTGAGCATGTTTGAAATATGGGATATTTTTGCACTACGACATTATAACACAAGAACTGTTCGAAGGCTCAACCTGCCATTGAAGAAACGCTTGATATACAGTCCGAATTCTGCCGCCCCGGAGTGAAAAGTCTCAACTCAACACACGTACGTACGAAACACTTGCACCTCACCGTCCGGATCCTTGCGGGCGACCATGAGAATTGAAGTGCTCGCTGTAGCCTTCTCAAAGGTCTCCTGCGTAACCTGTCCTTCCAATGTCGAGTCGTCGTCAAATCGCGCCACAACAAAGTACTGCGTCCTATATCTTCCCATTTTTAAGAAACTCTTATCATCAAACTTGCCCGTCGCAACTTCGTATTTCCGGTCGATAACGTCACGAAGATTGTTCCGCGTTAAGTAAAAGCAGATCAGGTAAGCGCCGACAGCTAAAGACAATATGAACACAAACGCGGGAATATGATCCGGAAGAACATCCCCGGCGGCTTCTGCTCTCGCCTTCTGAACTTCCTTCTCCTGTCTTTCGCGTTGAGCTTCTTTCTCCTCTTCGTCAACTTTGTCAACAATTAAGTAATTAAACAATTCCGGATTAACACTAATCTGCGGAAAGTCAGGCGCCTCCGGATCCTGATCTCTCATCGCCCAAAATACACGGCTCCTTTGCTCCATCTCTTCCTCTTGCTCTTGGCGACGTTCTTCTGCTTCCTCGTCGTCAACAGTAGAATACCTAGTGACCGGACCTTTGGAAGTCCGCGGGTCGTAGCCAAGTATCTCTTTAGTTCTCTTATCTATCCCGTCAACGAAGTTAGCCCCCAGCAGCAGAAGCACAATACCTAAAATGCACAGAATTTGTACTACAAGCCCCTTTCTTGTGTCTGAGACTTTTTTCTTTTCCTGTTCTAAAATAATCTCGGCTTCTTCTTCCGTCGGTATGCGCCAATCTACCATTCAAAACCTCTATCTATTTTTTAACTCAATATATGGAATATATTATAATCAATTCTCTATCCTTGTCTTCACTATTTAAAAAATGCAGATGCACTCTGTTTTGCATTTCTTTGGAGAGAAATGAGTTATTGGGATGTATCGTGCAGATCTATAACCCAATGTAACGATCATTTAGTTGTTTTTTTACGCTTGTTTATTATGGTATATCCAAAGAACCATGCCAATATTACCGAAAAATAGAGAAGTGCATTAATGACGACTAATTTGATAGTGGGTATTAGTCCGACAAGTAGATAATACAATGCATCATATTCCCCCCTACTGGACAAAACCATAATTATCCACAAAGGTAACGGAGCGATACAGAACGCAATCAATGAATGAACGATGATCCTTTTAAGCTCATATATTCTATTTATTATGAAAATTGTTATTGCTAAAACAGCACAAACAATGGGATAGACGAACCGAGTTTGTTCCAGAAACTCCAAATTCCTGACTAAGATGATTGCCTGAAAACTCAGAGACGTTAAGATAAAACCTCCGACAAATATTTCACTCTTCGTGATTGAATTGGATAACCGAAGCGAATTGCTTTTAGGTTTCTCCGGCTCAATCTTTCTCTCTAAAGCAGTCGCCGTTCCACAAAAAATGCAAAATTTTGAGCCATCATTGATTTTACTTTTACAATTGTGGCAATACATCTTCTACCTGCTTTCAAATATTCATATACAGTAATAAAGTGCCAACTATATTATATACGATATCACGTAGTAAAATAGAAGCAACAGAAACCTTCAATCTCCTGTTATGACTTTTCGTAAAGGC
>JAAYDZ010000010.1 GCA_012728975.1 Bacteroidales bacterium | reverse complement strand
CAACTCCGGCTATACGTGCCATAATCTATTTTTTACTTTATTGTTATTACAAATTAAAAAATTATCCCTGGCGCATTTTGAATTTCGGATTCTTCTTGCAAATTACATACAAGCGACCTTTGCGCTTTACAATTTTACAATCCTCACTACGCTTCTTTATGGATGCTTTTACTTTCATTTGTGTAAGTTTTATTATTTATATCTGAAAGAAATTCTTCCTTTAGTCAAATCATACGCAGACATCTCAACCCTTACCCTGTCTCCCGGCAATATTCTGATATAATGCAGGCGCATTTTACCCGAAATATGAGCGGTGATTACGTGTCCGTTATCGAGTTCAACTCTGAACATCGCGTTGGATAGAGCTTCAATTACTGTTCCTTCTTGTTCTATAGCTTGTTGTTTCGGCATATTATAACAATTACGTAAGTTTTGACTTGTGGTTATTAGTTAGTTTCAATAAATTCAAATGTTGATAAGATCTCCGGAGTACCCTTTCTGATTGCAACCATCAGCTCAAAATGTGCCGACTTCCTGCCGTCGGCAGTGCGTACAGCCCAACCATTCTCATCCAGGTAAACTTCCCTGCCTCCGGCATTGACCATCGGCTCTATGCAGATGACCATACCATCGTGAAGTTTGACACCTCTGCCTCTTCGTCCATAATTTGGAACCTCAGGGCTTTCGTGGAGATTGCGACCGATAGCATGACCGACCATCTCTCTGACCACTGAAAAACCGAGACTTTCCACATAAGACTGGACAGCAAATCCAATGTCGCCTGTTCGATTGCCGCTGACTGCCTTTTCTATACCCAGATAGAGGGATGCTTTTGTGGCTTCAAGAAGCCTCACGTCCTCATCGCTTATCTTTCCGACAGCGAAGGTATAGGCGGAGTCACCGTTGAATCCCCTGTATTTGGTACCGCAATCAACAGATACGATATCACCTTCCTGCAATTTGTAGTCTGAGGGAAATCCGTGGACTACCGTATCGTTGAGGGAGATACACAACGTAAAGGGGAAACCTCCGTAACCCAAGAATCCCGGCTCTGCTCCCGCCTCTCTGATATATTTCTCCGCAATGAAATCCAACTCTTTTGTTGTAACCCCCGGAGCAATATATCGGCCGACCTCTGCCAAAGTCTTGGAAACCAATAGAGCATTTTCCCTAATGATTACCAACTCTTCTTCGGTTTTGGACTTAGTCATACTATAAAGAACTTATCAATATAAATTACATACCCGAACGGCCTCTGAGACGTCCCGTCTTCATCAAACCGTCGTAGTGACGCATTAGTAAGTGACTCTCGATCTGTTGGAGGGTATCCAGGATTACACCTACGAGGATCAACAATGATGTTCCACCATAGAAGGATGCAAACTGATTATTTACTCCAAGCATCATCGCAAATGCCGGCAAAATAGCTATGATTGCCAGGAAAATAGAACCTGGAAGCGTAATGCGCGACATTATTGTGTCAATGTACTCAGCGGTCTTTCTTCCCGGCTTAACGCCTGGAATAAATCCGCCATTCTTCTTCATTTCTTCTGCCATGTTGGTCGGGTTTACTGTAATAGCGGTGTAGAAATACGTAAACAGAACAACCATCAATGCAAAGACGAAGTTGTACCAGAAACCGGCTGTGTTGGACATTACAGCCGCAAAGCCTTTAGTGGCATTGAAGTTTGAGAATATGAGCGGGAAAATCATCAAAGCCTGCGCAAAGATAATCGGCATTACACCGGCAGCATTTATCTTCAGCGGGATATACTGACGCACTCCGCCATATTGCTTGTTACCAATAACACGTTTGGCATATTGAACGGGAATCTTGCGTACTGCCTGCACGAGGGCGATAGCGGCAACGAAAACGAGAAAGAGTATCAACAGTTCAACGATAAACATAAGAATACCGCCTCCTGTAGAGTTTAACTTTTCCGAGAATTCGATCCACAACGCCATTGGAAGGCGCGCAATAATACCCACCATGATGATCAGGGAAATACCATTACCAATGCCGCGGTCTGTAATTCTTTCACCCAACCACATAACGAACATCGTACCTCCAATCAGCACCATTGTAACAAAAATTCCATACCATCCTTTACCGATAGTGGCGACAAACGCCTCCGGGGGAAGCTGGTTGGTAAGGTTTGCAATATATGCCGGACCTTGAATTAACAGGATCAGGATTGTAAGGTAACGTGTATACTGATTCATTTTTCTACGTCCACTCTCACCTTCGCGCTGTAAACGCTGGAAGAAGGGGAGCATCACAGCCAAAAGCTGAATAACGATGGAGGCAGAAATGTAAGGCATAACACCCAATGCAAAGATTGAAGCGTTACCAAAGGCACCTCCGGAGAACATGTTCAACAGTCCCAGAAGACCTTCTGAAGCCTGGCTCTGCAAGTTTGCAAGCTGAGTTGCATCGATACCGGGAAGAACGATATAACTTCCTAGACGGTAAATCACAATCAGTCCCAACGTATAGAGAATCCTCTTACGGAGCTCTTCAATCTTGAAGATGTTTGCTATTGTCTGGAAAAATCTTTTCATGCCGATCAGATTTTATTAGCAGTCCCACCGGCGTCCTCAATTTTCTTAATAGCGGAAGCAGAAAACGCATTGGCAGTAACATCAAGTTTAGCGGTAAGCTCACCATTGCCCAGAATTTTCACCAGATCATTCTTACCGGCGAGACCTATCGAAATCATTGTATCAATATCGACAGTAGTGAGATTGTGTTTCTCACAAGCCGCCTGAAGAGATGACAGATTGACTGCCTTATACTCTACTCTGGTCGGATTATTAAAGCCGAACTTGGGAAGGCGTCTCTGTATAGGCATCTGACCGCCTTCGAAACCGGCCTTACGAGAGTATCCGGAGCGTGATTTAGCACCGTTGTTGCCACGAGTGGCTGTTTTACCGCGCCCCGAACCGGGACCACGGCCTACACGCTTCGCTCTTCCTTTTGAACCTACTGCGGGTTTAAGTGTATTCAATTTCATCTTTATTCCTCCTTTACTTTACCTCTTCAACTTTAACAAGGTGAAGAACTTTTTCAATCATACCTTTGGTAACAGGTGTAAGTTCCACCTCAACGGTGTGATGCATCCTGCGTATACCTAGAGAGACAAGGTTTGCTATCTGCCTCTCAGTCGCGCCACTGCGACTCCTGATTTGAGTAACTCTTACTTTAGTCATTATATTCTTCCTCCTTATCCGTTAAATACCCTACTCATCGGAATACCACGGAGCCCGGCAACAGTATACGCATCACGCATCTCTGTAAGGGCAGCTATAGTGGCCTTTACCAAGTTGTGAGGATTTGATGAACCTTTAGATTTTGCAAGAACGTCGTGGATACCCACGGAGTCAAACACTGCGCGCATAGCACCTCCAGCCTTTACTCCTGTGCCAGGAGCTGCAGGCTTCATGAATACTCTTGCTCCACCATATTTAGCTGACTGCTCATGGGGAATAGTCCTCTTACTAAGGGGAATCCTTACGAGGTTTTTCTTTGCATCCTCAATACCTTTGGAGATAGCGGTGGTCACTTCATTTGCTTTTCCGAGGCCATATCCTACTACACCGTTTTCGTCACCTACTACAACAATAGCGGCGAAACTGAAATTACGTCCACCCTTTGTTACCTTGGTAACTCTCCGAACAGCTACTAATCTATCTTTCAACTCAAGATCAGTAGTCTTTACTCTCTTTACATTAGTATTTGCCATAATATCTCCTTAGAATTTAAGACCACCCTCGCGGGCAGCATCTGCCAAACTTTTAACTCTTCCATGATAAAGGTAACCTCCGCGGTCAAAAGATACGGTGGTGATACCTTTTGCTATTGCACGTTCTGCAACTGCCTTGCCAACGATCTGCGCAGCCTCAATACCATTCTTGCCTTTACACTGCTCTACGAGAGCCTTGTCATTAGAAGCTGCAGAAGCGATAGTGATGGCGTTTACGTCATCAATCACCTGAACATAGATCTGCTTGTTGCTTCTGAACACTACCATTCTCGGTCTCTCGGGAGTACCGTTTACAACCTTACGTATGCGGTAGTGGATCCTCTTTCTTCTTTCTATCTTATTCAATGCCATAACTTAATCTCCTATTATTTGGCGCTTGCCGATTTACCAGCTTTACGACGTAGTTGTTCGCCTACGAACCTAATACCCTTGCCCTTGTACGGTTCAGGCTTACGCAGTGAGCGTACTTTGGCCGCTACCATACCGAGGAGTTGCTTGTCGTGGCTTTTCATAATTAAAATTGGGTTCTGGCCCTTCTTCACTGCCGGTGCCTCAGCCTTAATCTCAGCGGGAAGCTGAAAATGAATCTCATGGGAGAAACCCAGGTTGAACACTATAATTTGGCCATTTACTGCAACGTGGTAACCAACACCCACCAATTGTTGTTCTACAGTAAAACCTTCAGATACGCCTTTAACCATGTTGTTGATGAGGGCACGATAGAGTCCGTGCATCGAACGGTGACGAGGCTGGTCTGTAGGACGTTTAACTGTAAGGACTCCCGCATCTACAGATACCTCGATATCCGGATCGACCTTCTGGGTCAATTCACCGAGCGGGCCTTTAACCTTCACTACGTTACCCTCTTCAATTGTTACTGAGACGGCTGCAGGTAGGTTTACAGGTAATTTTCCGATTCTTGACATTTTATATAATTTATTTGTATTTGTAACTTTTAGTAAACGTAGCAGAGCACTTCTCCGCCTACATTGAGATCCCTTGCCTCCTTGTTGGTGATAATACCTTTAGAAGTAGAGAGAATTGCAATACCCAGGCCGTTGAGCACACGGGGCATATTGGCCACATTGGTGTACTGCCTCAAACCGGGAGAGCTGACGCGGATAATTTTCTTAATTGCTGCTTTATTAGTCTCAGGATGATACTTGAGAGCAATCTTAATAGTGTTGAAAGGTTTGCCTTCCACAAGTTTATAAGCAAGGATATAACCCTTCTCATGGAGAATACGTGTCATCTCCACTTTCATTTTCGAAGAGGGAATCTCGACTGTCTTGTGACCTGCGAGATACGCATTTCGAATTCTAGTCAAATAATCTGCTATTGGATCAGTCATTGTTGTTTGTTTTTAAGATTCGACGCCCATGCGGACGCCCGATATCCAATGTTAATATAATTAAGGTATAAATCTCTTACCAGCTGGCTTTCTTCACTCCCGGGATAAGGCCTTTGGAAGCCATCTCACGGAACTGAATACGGCTAATGCCAAATTGACGCATATAACCCTTGGGACGACCGGTTATCGAGCAACGGTTGTGAAGTCTGCAGGGGCTGGAGTTTTTTGGGAGCTTGTCAAGGGCAGCCCAGTCTCCGGCTTCTTTCAAAGCCTTGCGTTTTTCAGCATACTTAGCTACTAACTTAGCGCGTTTTACTTCGCGTGCCTTCATTGATTCTTTTGCCATATCCTATTAGTTGTGCTTAATGTTCTTAAAAGGTAAACCAAATTCACGAAGGAGCGCATAAGCCTCTTCGTCTTTTTTAGCTGTAGTAACAAATGTGATCTCCATACCCATCACCTTTACGATCTTATCAATGTCGATCTCAGGGAAAATAATCTGCTCCTTGATGCCAAGGGTATAGTTGCCACGACCGTCAAAATTCTCGGAGATACCCTTGAAATCCCTAATACGGGGAAGGGAAACTGCAATGAGTCTCTCGAGGAACTCATACATCTTAGTAGCACGGAGAGTAACCTTCACGCCGATAGGCATGCCTCTACGGAGTTTGAAATTGGAGATGTCCTTTCTTGAAACAGTCTGAACAGCTTTTTGACCTGCAATTAGAGAGAGCTCCTGCTGTGCAACATCAACAAGCTTTCTATCCTGAGTGCCTGCTCCGATACCTTGGTTAATGGTAATCTTAACAAGCCTGGGAACCTGCATTACAGTAGAGTAGGAAAATTCCTTCATAAGTTTGCCTACGATTTCCTCTTTGTATTTCTTCTTCAAAGAAGGAACATAATTGACCTGGTCCACTGTGGGACCTGCCTGTACCTGGGTTTTCTTCTCTTTTGCCATTATTTGATCTCCTCTCCTGATTTTTTGGCATAGCGAACAATCTTGCCGTCTTCATTAAGACGACGACCGATCTTGGTGGCACCACCCTTAACGGGATCTACAACCTGCAGGTTGGAAATGTGCACACCGGCCTCTCGTTTTACAATACCCCCTTGGGGGTGTTTCGAATTGGGTTTGGTATGTTTGCTTACCATGTTGACTCCTTCAACTATGGCGCGATTCTTCTTTGTAATCACCTCGAGAACCTTACCGGTCTTGCCTTTATCGTTCCCGGCGTTTACATATACCATGTCGCCTTTCTTGATATGTAACTTAGTCATAATTCAATTCCTCCTTTAAAGTACCTCTGGGGCAAGTGAGACAATTGTCATATATTTTTCACGCAACTCGCGAGCTACGGGACCGAAAATACGGGTGCCGATAACCTCATCAGACTTGTTGAGAAGAACGCACGCGTTATCATCAAAACGAATGTAAGAACCGTCGGCACGACGAATCTCTTTCTTTGTGCGTACTATAACAGCGTTAGAAACTGCACCTTTCTTGGTGTTGCTACCAGGGATGGCGCTCTTAACGGCAACAACTATCTTGTCACCAACTCCGGCATAACGACGGCGTGTACCGCCTAAAACGCGAATACAAAGAACCTCCTTTGCACCGCTATTGTCTGCCACCAATAAACGTGATTCTTGTTGTATCATGTTATTTCACTTTTTCTACGATTTCTACTAATCTCCAGCGTTTAGTCTTGCTCAAGGGACGTGTTTCCATTATGCGTACGGTGTCTCCTTCGCTACACTCATTCTTGTCATCCTGAGCGACAAATTTTGTGGTTTTGCTTACGAACTTTCCGTAAATCGGGTGTTTTTCTTTTGTTTTAACAGCAACTACAATAGACTTGTCCATTTTGTTGCTTACCACAATACCGACTCTTTCTTTACGAAGATTTCTTTCCATTATTATAGTCTATTTTAGTTCTGTGATTCCTTTTCAGCCAATATTGTCATCATCCTGGCAATGTCGGTCTTAAGCTTCTTGATCTTGGAAGTGTCTTCCAACGGAGAGATTACATGGTTCATCTTGATATGGTTGAGGTTCTGTTTTTCAACCTGAATGCGCTCTCGAAGGTCAGAGATAGCCATTTCACGAATTTCTGCTGCTTTCATTTCTTCTTCTCCTTTTATTATTCAACATAATCTCTTCTTACCACAAACTTAGTGGTAACGGGCAACTTTTGGGCGCCGAGACGGAGTGCCTCTTTTGCGATCTCCAAAGGAACACCCTCTGCCTCTATGATCATACGACCGGGAGTAACAGGAGCAACAAAACCCTCGGGACTACCCTTACCTTTACCCATACGTACCTCTAAAGGCTTCTTTGTGAAGGGCTTGTCAGGAAACACACGAATCCAGATCTTACCTTCACGCTTCATGTAGCGTACTACCGCCTGACGTGCAGCCTCAAGCTGTTGGCCTGTGAGCCAGCAACTCTCCAGTGTTTTAATACCAAAAGATCCAAAGACCAACTGGTTGCCCCTCTGGGCATTGCCTTTCATGCGACCTTTCTGCTGCCTTCTAAATTTGGTTTTTTTCGGTTGTAACATTTTTTTATAGCTTAAATATTTCTAAACTCTTGTTCTTCAGCGACTTATGGGAAATGACACATAAATCACGGGTTGCAAAGATAGTTAAAAAATTTGAAATGCAAATTATTTTGATAAAAAATTGCAGAATTTTCGACCGAAAAATTTGATAGTTAATTCCTCGGAAACCAGCCAATTACAAAAATGCAACGAATTGGAAAACGAACAGTTTCGACAATCAAAGGTTAATTTGTCGTGAAATTTTTTCCACTTCTCTGAGAACTCTTAGAAAATTTTCTCCCCAAAATTTGCGAATATCCTCTTCAGGCCATCCGCGACGAAGCAATTCAACGGTGACATATTTCATTTTCGACACATCCTCAAAACCAACCATTCCTCCTCCACCGTCAAAATCAGTGCCGATTCCCACATAATCAGCTCCTACAAGATTGCGAACATGATCAACATGATCACAAAAGATAGAAATGTTAACTTGTTCTCGCGGCAGATCAGAGAGACACCAGCGACCCGTAGCCACCTGTATGAGACCACCCTTAGCTGCAATAGCACGTATTTCGTCATCGGTAAGATTGCGAGGTATGTCTTTTATGGCACGAACACTGGAGTGGCTGGCAATGATAGGTGCCTTACTATGTTCAAGGCAATCGTAAAGTGTCTCGGTAGAGGAGTGCGACACATCTACTATCATACCCAGACGATTCATCTCCTCCACCACCTTATATCCGAATGGAGAGAGTCCGTTCCACTCAGCAACAGTGTCTCGTGAGGAATCGCCGACATCATTGTTAAAGTTATGGGTAAGAGTGATTACCCTCACCCCGAGATTGTAGAGACGCTCAACATTGAGGATTTCGGTTCCGATGCCATAGGCATTTTCCAGAGCAAACATCACTATTGATTTGCCCTTCCGTTTAAGAGGCCAGAAGTCCGATGAGCGATAGGCAATGCCCGCTTCTGAACTACGCTCAGCCACAAAAGACTTGAAGAAATCAATCTCCTTGACCGTATAGGCCATTACGCTGTCATAAGCATTTTTATTGCGTGATCCTTGAGCGAGAAAAACCGCAAAAATAGCTGCATCAAGCCCGCCCTCCTTCATCTTTGGAAAAGTAACCTGAGTACGATCCCCGGCGTCCGGCCTCCAGGGATGGGTATATTTGACGATAGCATCGTTGTGGGTGTCGATAGAAAACATCTCACGATGTAACTGTTCCGCACGTTTAAGCAGCACAGCGTCATCCTGCGCATATGTTTGAAAGAACATAGCAGCCAATAGAATGGCTGCAGTTCCCAGGATTCTGATCTTATTCATTAGACACTGGTTGTTGAGGCCTGCTGGGTTGGAGATCCTTTGTGGGAATCCACCATTTCAACTTTACTGCCAAGAACAGCAGGAGAATTGAAATCGCCAAACATATCAGCATCAGCCAAAGACCTTGTCCCGCCATAAACATTATCGGCACAATAGTAATCAGAAGTATTTCTACCGGAGCACAGGGAAGATATGCAAGAGCATAGTCATCCAGCGCCTTGCTCATCATCTTGGGGTCCACAATCCTAAGCAAGGCAATACCCATAGCCATTGTACCGGTCCACCATCCCCAGGCGAAGATGGACTTCTCAAACCAATCCTTGCGGTGGAGGTGACGCCCAAGGTAAAATACCATGAAAACAGTTAAAACTATTCCAACTAAAATCAAAACCACAAGTGGAACCGCATACTTCACAACCACTCCAAGCTTAATGGAGGCTACGCCAAATGCTACAAGAAGATCAGTAGCTGTGCTACTTATGGAGCCGGTTGTTTTGGCATCAATGTATTGAGACACCCTTGTTGCATCAAAAACCTTCTTCAGTACCAATCCTACAATAAATGCACAACTGAACACAGGCAGCTCAAGCTTGGGGTACCACATTTTGACCCCTTGGCTGATCATATAGCCACCGAATGCAGCAAGCACTACGAGCCCCAGGTGGAATGTGAGTGAATCGATCGAAATAGGTGAAGTGGTAATCTCACCGGCAGACTCTCTTTTCTCCTTTGGAAGAAGACCGCTACGCAACTCCTGGGGAAGTTGAGCGAAATCTGCAATATAAGAGGTGTGACCCTTTCGAGCTGCAATCTTAATAAAAAACAGACCTCCGATTATAGCAAAAATAACACCTATAGTGGCGGTGGTCATACCAAGAGAGGCTGCTTCGTCCCATCCAAGACCGTCAAATGCGGCCCCTATAGCAGCTGCAGTACCATGTCCTCCATAAAAACCGGTAGACAGCATAACTCCGAATGCATCATTGAGGTTGGGCCATACCAACTTAAGTATAAGTAATCCGAAAAGACCCATCACAGCCCATTGTATTAGCATTCCCAACTGTGAATAAGCCCACATCGGACCAACACGACCTGCCACCTCCTTCATCTTGAACTTGGGAGAGGAAAGCGGAAGTGCGCCAAAGACTACAGCTATCAGTACCGCCGGATATACGGAGATAAAATTTGATAAAGGCAGCCAGCCCAGACCGTTGGGGCCGAATATCAGGCCCAAAAGTCCGGCTAACAGACTGGGAGGTATAAAGAGTTTCTGTACAAGTTTAACTTTTACTCTGATAAACTTTCCTATCAGAAGAAGGCCCATTATGATACCGAGATCGGTGAAAAGGACCCATGGCGTGAAATCAGCTACATTGAACATGGCACTTATATTGCATCGATATGCGCCAAAGATAGACATTATTTTGTTTTTACTACATTTGCACTGTGAAAAAAGCCTTTAATATCCCCTTTGCAGCACTGACTCTGCTATTTCTCCTGCTCTTGACACTGTCGGAGGCGAGGGCACAGAGAGGCCATGTAATGGAATATATCATTGACGGAAAGGATACCATCTTTGTGGATGAGATAACGCCGTCAGTCATACATCCACGACAGACAATGAATCAACGCGAATGGACACAATATTACAGAAGGGTTTATAATTTCAGCAAGGCATACCCCTATGCATTGCTTGTGAGCAGGGTAGTAAGAGAGACCGACTCTCTTTTCGTCGCTGATAAAATGTCTAAACGCAAGCAGGACAGATATCTCAGTAAGATAAAAGATGAACTAATCAAAGATTTTGAGCCCATTTTCAGAAATCTTACTCTCAGGCAAGGATTAATGATGATACGTCTAATAGACAGAGAGGTCGGTATGACGCCCTATTATATAATAAAGCACTTTTACTCCGGGGTTACCGCCGGATTCTGGCAGGGCATTGCAAGGATGCTCAAGGGTGACCTTAAAAGGCCATATGATCGTTTCGGCGAGGACAAAGATCTAGAAGAGCTGGTTGGGTACTGGGAAAGAGGTGAATTTGAGGAGCTTTATTATGACATATTCGGGGAAGCACCAAAACCAATATTCGTCCCAGAGAGATTCAGGGAGGATGCCCCTTCAGCCCAATCGCCCAAAAGATAGAGAGTGCCTCCGCTTTCAACTTCAATCTCCATCTGCAAATGCACATGACCGAAGATATAGCAATCTATCCCTTTGGCCTCGCCAAATTCACAAATATACCTGTAGAAGTCAGAATCCTTCCCTTTGAAAATGTACTTACTCCTATTGCCTGGGTTGCGACTCACTGAAGACCATTTTCGGGCCCATCTGAATATTGGCCAGGGATGGATGGATTTCAGCAGATGGACGAGCCATTTGTTCCTTATAGCGGAAAAGAGCATTCTGATAAAGGGATTGCGACATCCAAGTCCATCGCCATGTCCTATACAGACACGTTTCCCCTCAATTTCCTTGACAATAAGTGGTTCTTGGATAATTTCCATACCTATCTCATCCCGCAGGTAGTCGGTAAGCCAGTAATCATGATTACCGGTAAAAAAATAGATCTTTACTCCTCGATCGCTCAGAGCTGCCAGTTCACCCAGCACGCGAACTGAACCACGTGGTACTACATCTCTGTATTCCACCCAAAAATCAAAGATGTCACCTAGAAGATAGAGTCCGGCTGTCTCCTTCGGCAAATTTCTTAGAAAATCAAGAAATCTTGCTTCTCGTGCATTCGCAGTATCATCATTGATTCCCAAATGAACATCCGACACAAATATATGAAGTGGCTCCACCATTATAATATATTAGTTATGACGCAGGCCGTACCCGCAAGAGCGCAATAAAGCGCAAACCACTTGAGACGCTCTTTCCGTACGATAGCAATCATCACTTTACATGCGAAAAGACCTGAAAAGAAAGCTGATATAAAACCCAACAGCAACTGGAGTTCTCCGGCGGAGGACGAAGCAGAAAATCCGCCTCCTACAAGTTCAAGAAATGCCTCTCCCAGCACGGGAATGAGGACCATTAGAAATGAAAACCTTGTTACCTGCTCTTTACCTACACCACAGATCAACCCTGTTGCGATAGTCGAGCCGGAGCGTGAAAGACCGGGTATTACAGCGACTGCTTGTGCAATACCCATCCAAATGGCTGCTTTCCACCCAACAGGTTTACTCTGCTGTGCCTCTCCATCATTACGACTCCTGAGGCTCTCGCTGAGAATGAGTAGAAATGAGGTTGCCATCAATGCCAGACCTACGACCAACAAACCTGAGCCAAAGAGCTCTTCAACATAATTTTTGAAGAAAAACCCGACGATCATTATGGGGATCATCGAAACCAAGATCAACAAAATATATCTGGTCTGCTCATTATATTCAAACTTAAACAAACCACGGAGCAATTCCCATATATATTTACGAAATACGATAATAGTACTTAATACAGTCGCCGCGTGTACTACCACCTCGAAACTCAGATCATGCGTTTCAATGCCGAATAGTTCTTTGGCTATAATCAGGTGACCACTGCTGCTCACCGGCAGAAACTCTGTCAGACCCTGGATCAGGCCAAGAATTATCGCTTCAAACCAACTCATTGTCCGTCTTTATCTTCCTTATCTTCGCGTGGCTTTTTCATAATAGCCAGGATGACTATCACAATGCCAAGGATCACCAGAAGGGGCGAAATCACTAAACGTCTGAAATTGAAAATCTCAGGATTGAAAACATTGGGATTGGAAGAGCCCCCTCCAGCCATCAAAATGTAGCCCGCCACCATCACGATAAGTCCAATAAGGACAAAACGGACATTTTTGGTAGAAAGTGAAAAATTGCTCATTAATCTCTATTTATCTTTTTAATAATATAAATCATCCTTGGAAATAGCGACCAGTTTGTTTACCACAAAGAAGGCCGAAATCTGACATATAATGATACCCAGAAAAAATACCCCAATCAACACGAATCCGGTGATACGCTCGTCAAGAATCTGCAATAGTATCTCACTGGAAGATCCTGCCCACCAAAGAGCTGCGGCAATGCATCCGGCTGCAAGAAGACCTGATACGACCCCTTGCACAAGTGCGTGCCGCATAAAGGGACGGCGTATGAAAGCGCGCGTGGCACCTACCAAACGCATCGTATGAATGGTAAAGCGGCGCGAATAGACATTGAGACGCACTGTGTTGTTAATTAATACGAAGGAAATAAACAGCAGAACTATGACTACACCCGTCAGTATTGCTACTATCTTACGTAAATTTGCATTGAGAATTTCCACAAGTGATTCCTGATAAACAACTTCCTCCACCGCCGGTTCAGCCAAAAAGCGGCTCTTAAGGAAGACGAGAGAATCGCGAGACACCATATCCCCATTCAGATGTAGATCTATAGACAAAGGTACCGGATTGCTCTCAAACACACTTAGGAAATCCTCTCCCAACAGAGCCTTCATCTCCTGTGTTCCGCGCTCTCTGGAAATAAAGTCGGCAGAAAGCACCTGTGGATCCAAAGTGAGCCTCTTTGTCAGCTCCTGCCCCTCTTCTTCAGACACCGACTGACCGAGAATCAGAGAGACCACCATATTTTCCTTGAAAAAACGTGATATCTCACCCGCATTTGCTGCAAAAAGGGCCGCACTACCAACGAGTACCAGTACCAACGTGATACTTATCACAGATGATAAGTAAGAGTGTACCAGCCTTTTGCCGATGATATTTTTTTCTTTGGCTACCATAAGTGTGTTTAACAAACACCAAAGGTAATCAAAAAATTTTTATTATCTTTGTAGTCAATATGCCCTAAAAAGTGTTAATATATGAGAAATAGTAAAAAAGTATTGTTTGTCAACTCGGAAATTTTCCCTTACATGCCTGAATCCAAGATCTCCTTAGTGGGCAGATACCTACCTCAAGGCACTCAAGAGAGCGGAAAACAGATTCGCTCATTTATGCCACGCTATGGATGTATCAACGAAAGGAGGAATCAGTTGCACGAAGTTATTCGCCTTTCAGGCATGAATATCGTCGTTAACAACGTAGATAGGCCGCTCGTAATAAAGGTGTCTTCGATTTCATCCGCTAGGATGCAAGTCTATTTTATAGACAACGAGGATTATTTCCACAGAAAGCAGATCTGGAAGGATGAGGATGGCAAATATTTTGACGACAATGACGAAAGGGGCATATTTTTCGCTAGAGGAGTCCTCGAGACCGTTAAAAAACTGAGATGGAAACCGGATGTTGTTTTTTGCCAAGGATGGGTTTCCCATTTCCTGCCGGTCTATCTCAAGAAAGTATACAAGAATGATCCTATTTTCGCGGACGCGAAGATCATTCTATCACTCTACGGTGAAGATCTTGATATAAGATTCAGTGACGATATCATATCCAAGTATCTCTTCGGATCACTAAAAGCGGAGGACCTTGATTTACTCAAAGAGCCTACTGGCATAAATCTTGCGAAACTGGCTATTAAACACTCCGACGGCATTATTCTTGGAACCGACTCTCTTCACACGGAATTAGAGTCATACATCGGCAGCCGTAAGGAAATACCCGTACTTCCGCCGATGACCATTAGTGAGGAGGAGACAGAATACATTAAAGAGTACAACAAGTTTTTCGACAGCTTTATAACACCAAACCCTACCCATGAATAGATTCAAGGGCATAATATTGTCACTTATCCTATCAGCGACCACACTTACATCTTGCATTCTTACAGACAATACGCTCGGTTCGGCATACATTCCCGGTAACCAGGACATCTCCATAAAAATGGCCGATTTCGACCTGCCCGTCACCCTTAAAATGGCTGACAGCCTCCAAACTGCTGTCAGCGCCAATTTTATTATTGGATCCATCACAACAGATGACTACGGCACATTCAGAGTAGGTACAGCAACATCCATCACTCCCCTTACTGACACCATACTGTGGGGCGAAGATCCTGTTTTTATAGACATGTATATCCAGATTGCAATATCCGACAAACGCTTTCTGAGCCCCGAACAGGAATTCATTCCTCAAAATATCTACGCATACGAACTCAAGGCCCCCCTTGACACCACATTCATTTACAATAACTCCATCACGGAGCTCAGTTACCACCCCTTTCCTATCACTTCCCGAAACTCCATCTATATGGGTGGAGACTCTCTCAAGATGCACTTTACAAAGGAATACGGAGAACGTTTTTTCAGTGCTACAATCGAGGAATGTGATAGCACCGAACTCTTTGTCAATAAGTTTTATGGACTTTATTTCCGCACGGACGACATAGAGGAAGGATTAACCGGCGGCCGCCTAAATTACTTTGACATTGCGGCGGCAGATGTCAGACTTACTTTTACCTCCACCAACGAGGCCGGTAAAAGAAGAGATACTTCAGTTGCGTTTCGGTTAGGTGAATATCTCTCACTCAACTCTATGACCTCCGAGTCCGGTTGTATGGTTACCGACAATCCTGTTGAAACAATCCACTATGAAAGTCTTTCCGGCATCAAACCGCATATCAGTGGAGCGGCACTACATTCGCTGATGCAGAATTGGGCAGAAGAAAACGATATAAATCTTACCAATCTTGTGATTGCCAAAGCTATACTGGAGTTCCCGTTTGAATACTCCGGTAACTACAAAGCACTGGATAAGTATCCCGGTAATCTCTTCCCATGCAGAAGAATACGTACTACAAAGCACACACTATATACACCTATAGATGAAATTTACGACAGTTTCATGAACAATGGTTCTCTCAACCGCTCACTGCTTTGCTACAAACCCGACGTAGGTTTCTATCTTCAGGACCTGATCAAGAAAGAGAACTCGGAGGTAACTGAGCAGGATGACCTATGGCTTATGCAGACCATCTCCCACACCAATAGCACCACCAATGTGACCACCTATTATCCTGACTTTACCTACTATAATGTGGCTAAGTTCAACGGCACGAGCTGTGAACGTAATCCCAAACTCAGGATAGTCTACACGGTGCTCAAGTAGATCATATTACAACAAAGCAACCAAAAACACGGCTCTGGAAATTCCGGAGCCGTTATTATATAGATCTATAATCGAATTGTATTATTAAAGGAAAGGAATAAATCCCGGCGCTGCAAAAACTATGGTTGCGTTGTGACCTCCGAATCCAAAATTATTGCTCACAGCTACACGCACCTTGCGCTTCTGAGCGGCATTGAGTGTAAGATTGAGAGAATAGTCGATAGCTGCGTCTTTCTCCTGAAAGTTGATGGTAGGAGGAATGATTCCGTCCCGTATTGCGTGAATACAAGCGATTGCCTCGACTGCACCTGCGGCACCAAGAAGATGACCCGTCATGGATTTGGTGGATGAGATATTTATTTTGTACGCAGCATCACCAAAAACTCGCTTTATGGCATCTAATTCTGCTATGTCGCCAAGAGGAGTGGATGTACCATGAGCATTAATGTAGTCAACCTGATCCGGAGATATGCCGGCATCTTCAAGTGCAATGCGCATTGACTCGGAAGCTCCCACTCCCTCAGGACTTGGTGCAGTAATGTGGTACGCATCTGCATTCTGGCCATACCCTAAAATCTCCGCATAGATCTTGGCTCCTCTTTTAATTGCATGCTCGTATTCCTCCAGTACTAGTATGCCCGCTCCCTCTCCTATCACAAAACCATCTCTGGTAGCGTCAAAAGGACGGGAAGCTGTCTGATATGAATCATTGTTGGTGGAGAGAGCACGCATCGAATTGAAACCCCCAATAGCAATCAAAGTAATCGGTGCCTCTGAGCCACCGGCAATCATTACATCTGCCTTACCCAACTGTATCAAAGAGGCAGCAACGCAGAGTGCGTTAGCGGAACTGGTGCAGGCGGAGGTAGTGGCAAAATTGGGTCCTCTAAACCCATATTTTATCGAGACAGATCCGGAGGCTATGTTTGTTATGATTTTAGGTATAAGAAAAGGACTAAACCGAGGGGGTTGCCCTTCGGTGTAGTCCCTTATTTCTTGTGTGAGAGTCTCAACACCGCCTATGCCCGAACCAATGATAACTCCCGTTCTGCATAGGTTCTCCTCATTCAGAGGGATTCCGCTATCAGTGATGGCTTGATCTGCCGCAATGAGGGCATATTGAGTAAATCTATCGTGCTTACGCGCCTCCTTGATATCTATTCCAAAACGTTCAGGAGAATAATTGCGGATCTCACACGCAAATTTTGTTTTAAAAAGAGAGGTATCGAAACGAGTAATATGTGTCGAACCACTAACCCCACTATTCAGATTAGAAAAATAATCATCCGGGTTATCCCCTATAGGGTTGATGGTACCGAGACCGGTTATGACAACTCTCTTGACTAACATTAGTCCTTATAGCGGAAAACGCTATTTTTGATTATTCTCGATATAGTCGATAGCGTCCTGTACAGTGCTTATCTTCTCTGCCACCTCATCGGGAATGGAGATACCGAATGCTTTCTCAAACTCCATAATGAGTTCTACTGTATCGAGAGAATCTGCACCAAGGTCGTTGGTAAAGCTGGCGTCAGGCTGAACTTCGTTCTCCTCAACACCAAGTTTGTAAACGATGATAGATTTTACTTTCGCGGTAATATCTTCCATAATAAAAAATTGGTTTAGTTAGTAATTTTAGTTCACTCCTTGCTTCGCAAGGAAATGCAAAAATAGTATATTTTTTTAAGCCTTCCAAATTTTATACCTTTGTAGTTATGAGTTCAAATTATACAAAAATGACTAATCTCGCTATATATGCTTCAGGGTCCGGCACCAATGCTGGAAATATCATTCGTTATTTCAAAAACCACACGGAAATATGTGTTCAAGTAGTCCTGTGCAACAATCCGGACGCCTATGTCATTCAGCGCGCCAAGAAATTGGAAATGCCCTGCGAAGTGTTTCCAAACGACGAACTTGAAGATACAATGAATATTCTCAGTGAATATGAGATTGACTATATAATCCTGGCCGGCTTTCTGCTTAAAATACCGGAAAAAATTATTGAAGCCTATCGAGGACGTATTATTAATATCCACCCGGCACTTATTCCTTCACAATACGGAGGCAAAGGAATGTATGGCATGAATGTTCACAATGCCGTCATTGCAGCGGGTGAAAAAGAATCGGGAATAACAATCCATCTTGTGGATGAAATCTACGATCATGGGGAGAACATTTTCCAGATACGATGTGCCGTAAATCCGGAGGATACACCCGAGGACCTTGCCTCCAGAATCCACTGCCTGGAACAGCTCTATTACCCTCGAACTATAGAAAGCTATATTAAAAGTATGTAGTGTGTAGTGTGTAGCCGGTAGTGGTGCGGGATGCGAGTTTTAAGTGGGTAGTCGTAGTGTATGGGGGTTTGTGTAAAATAAAAAGTCCTGAGCTAAATATTCTTAACCCGGGACTTTATTAATTATTAGAACTTGTTTCAGCCAAGACTCTCGCTCCAACTCAGAGCTCAAAAATTCGCATCGAACTCTTATCTTAAAAAATTACTCCTGACTATACACTCGGAACTCAAAACTAATGAAAAATTAGTCGTTAAGTGAGACTCTGTAGAATGCGGTAACCTTGGCCTCTTTGTCAACAGCTTTGATAGTATCCTTCACAGAGGTTTTGCCGTCGCCCATCTGGTACTCTTGCTCTTCGAGAGTGTTCTCTTTGAGGAACTTCTGTACACGGCCGTTGGCGATGTTCTGAATCATATGTTCAGGAAGGTTGGCTGCTTTTTCTGCAGATACGGTTGCTATGATTTCGCGTGCCTGCTTTGCCTGCTCGGGAGTAAGCCATCCCTTTGCGGTATTGGAGTCGATATGATCATCGGTATCGCAATGTGCGGGGTTGATGCCTACCTTCTTGATGGCTGCATCAACTGCTTTTCTTATTTGTTCTTCCTTTGTCTTTTCGATAGCCACTTTGCGCTCCTCAGCAATCACCTCTTCAGGACAATCTGCTAATGATATCGATACCGGCTTCATGGATACCACCTGCATTGCAACACCTTTGCCGAGCTGTTCAGGAACGGGTTTATTAAATGCAACTATGGCTCCAAGCTTGCCATTTATAGTGTGCACATACTGTGCCACATAAGGAGCATCAAGTCTGTGATATGCTACAAGGCTATGTTTTTCGCCGCTCTTGCCTGTCTGCTGGGATATAGCTTCTTCAACGGTCTCACCGTTCGCGAGCTTGCAACCCTTAAGGGCCTCAATATCGGCGGGAAAGTTGGCGATTGCCGAATCAGCGATGCTGTTTACGAGATCCTGGAACTCAGAGTTCTGGGATACGAAGTCAGTCTCACAACCGAGGCATACGATTATGCCCTTGCCTCCGTCAACGCGTATCTTTACTGCACCCTCGGAAGTCTCACGGTCAGCGCGTTTCGCTGCCACGAGCTTACCTTTTTCACGGATAATCTCCTGTGCCCTTGTATAGTCACCTTTAGCTTCAACCAAAGCATTCTTGCAATCCATCATACCGGCACCTGTCATTTTGCGAAGTTTCGCTACATCTGCTGCTTTAATTTCCATTTTGCGAAAAATTATAAGGTTATATTATTCGTTTGTGATCTCTTCAGTGGTTTCTTCTGCGCTCTCCTCTGCAACTGCTTTAGATCTTGCAGGTCTCTCTCTGCGCTGACGGAGTCTCTTGCCTGCCATAACTTCTGTAGTATCAGAAGCTGCGGGCTGAGCATCCTTCTCTTTCTCCTTCTCGAGCTTACGCTCTTCCGATCCCTCTGCGATAGCTTTGCAAAGTACTTCCGTCACGAGTGCGATGGATTTGGCAGCATCGTCATTAGCGGGGATCACATAGTCAATATTAGTAGGGTCACAGCAGGTATCAACCATTGCAATTACAGGGATATTGAGACGATTTGCCTCCCTTACTGCGTTTACCTCCTTCTGAACATCAACCACAAAGATTGCTGAAGGAAGGCGTGTGAGATCCTTGATGGAACCGAGGTTTTTCTCGAGTTTAGCTTTCTGGCGTGTAACCTGAAGTCTCTCACGTTTTGCCAATGTATCGAAGGTGCCGTCTTCCATCATCTTATCGATATTTTGCATCTTCTTGACAGCCTTGCGGATAGTCGGGAAGTTGGTAAGCATTCCACCCGGCCATCTTTCAGTAACGTAAGGCATATCAACAGCCTGTGCGTTCTGTGCAACGATATCCTTGGCCTGTTTCTTTGTTGCAACGAAAAGGATTTTGCGACCTCCGCGAGAGAGTTGCTTCATCACATTTGCTGCCTCTTCTATCTTTACAATAGTCTTATGCAGGTCGATAATGTGGATGCCGTTTTTCTCCATAAATATATAGGGAGCCATTTTGGGATTCCACTTTCTCTTCAGGTGACCGAAGTGAACACCTGCATCAAGTAAGTCTTGGAAATTTGTTCTGGACATTTTAATTAATTTTTGTAATAGTTTTTACTGTTTTACTCCCCTTTGAAAGCGGGAGTCCTCTTTTCGTCAATCAGGAGTAGCGGGTCCACCGGTCTCCTAGATTTTCCGCAGTCGGACAAACTTCAGGTAGCCATATCAAAAGATGTGAGTCCTGTTGTTTTGGATCCGTGCTGTGCAAATAAACCAGCGTAATACTGTAATACTCTTAACGTTTGCTGAATTGGAAGCGTTTCCTTGCGCCGGGCCGTCCGGGCTTCTTTCTCTCAACCTCGCGAGCATCGCGGGTGAGGAAACCGTTGGACTTCAATACAGGGCGGTAAGCCTCTTCATCAACTTTGCAAAGTGCGCGGGAAATCGCGAGACGAAGAGCTTCTGCCTGACCTTTAACACCACCACCAACAATGTTGGCCTTGATGTCAAAGTTGGCAACTGTGCCTGTAAGATTGAGAGGTTGGTTAACAATGTACTTAAGAGTTTCCTCTTTGAAGTACTCATCCATCGGGCTACCGTTGATGACAATGTTACCTTTACCTGCGCTAAGATAAACGCGAGCAACTGCTGATTTACGTCTTCCAAGGGCGTTAATTACTTCCATGCTCTGTTTTTAGTCGTTTAAATTAATTTGTTTGGGTTGTTGTGCCTGGTGCGGATGCTCATTACCTTCATAGAGATAAAGATTTCTCAGCAACTGAGCTCCAAGGCGATTCTTCGGCAACATACCTTTCACGGCGTGTCGCAGAACAGCTAACGGCTTACGCTCCAAGAGTTCCTTGGGAGTGGTAAATCTCTGTCCACTCGGATAGCCGGTGTGACGGACGTACTGTTTCTGAGTCAGCTTGTTGCCGGTAAGGCGTACTTTGCCGGCGTTAAGCACAATAACGTTATCACCGCAATCCACATGGGGTGTGAAGTTGGTTTTGTGCTTTCCGCGAAGCAGAACCGCAATTTTGGCAGCGAAACGACCAAGAACCTGATCCGTCGCATCAACCACTACCCACTCTTTGTTAACGGTAGCACTATTAGCTGAGATTGTCTTGTAACTTTGTGTGTCCACTGTTTGTGTTGATATTTAAGTTAATATAAAAAATTTGGGCTGCAAAGTTAAACAATTTTATTAAATAGACAAAATACGAGCAATATCATACCAGTTTTTATCAATCTCGTTGTGGCGCGAGCAAGCTACCTCAAAGGCAGTATGCTCAATCTTATTATTGATGAGGCCGACCATTACCCCTTTACGACCATCAAGCAGAGCTCTGACGGCGGCGTGGCCAAGAAGACTGGCGCGCACCCTGTCAGTACAGCTCGGAGATCCACCTCTTTGGATATGACCAAGCGTAGTGACTCTAGTCTCATAGTCCGGCAGACGTCTCTTAACCTGAGCGGCAATCTCTATCGCACCCCCTGCGTCATCTCCTTCAGCCACGATTACTATTCCTGAAGTCTTATTTTTGCGACGCTCATTGAGCAAATAGTCACATAGTTTCTTAATATTGGTGGGAAATTCGGGTACCAGCACAGCTTCAGCTCCTGTACCAATAGCTGTATGCAGAGCTATAAAACCAGCATCTCGACCCATAACCTCCACAAAAAAGACCATATTGTGAGAATCAGCAGTATCGCGTAACTTGTCAACGGCTTCTAGCGCAGTATTGATAGCTGTGTCGAAACCTATGGTATAATCAGTTCCATAAATATCATTGTCTATAGTGCCGGGAACCCCAACCACAGGGAAACCAAATTCTTTGACAAGGTCGTTGGCGCCTCTGAAGGAACCATCGCCCCCTATGACCACCAACGCGTCAATGCCTGACTCACGCATATTCTCCACCGCTACTTTACGCACCTGGGGATCATTGAACTCAGGGCAACGGGAAGATTTGAGGATGGTGCCTCCCTGTGAAATAATCTTGGATACGGAGTGGGTCTGCATCCCCATAAATTGTCTTTCGACGAGACCGGTGTAACCTTTACGTATACCCACCACTTCACAATGATAGAATATTGCCGAACGCACGACCGCTCTGATTGCGGCATTCATACCCGGGGCATCACCGCCTGAGGTGAGCACACCTATTCTTCTGATTCTGCTTTCCATTTTAAAATATATTTTGGGCAAAAGTAGTGTTTTTACTCTATAATATCTATTTTTGCAAAGGATTTTCACCATTAGAGCCTAATGAAGATTTCAACTCTTGATCTGGGAGAGAAGCCAATACTGCTGGCGCCGATGGAGGATGTCACCGACGCCTCCTTCCGTTGCATCTGTAAGGAATATGGCGCAGATATGGTCTATACGGAATTTGTTCCCTCTGATGGTCTGATACGGGATGCACGCAAAGCTCTAGCTAAACTTGTCATATATGACCATGAGCGGCCGATAGGAATACAAATTTATGGACACATACCCGAATCAATGGTGGAAGCAGCAATAATGGCTGAAGAGGCACAACCCGAAGTGATAGATCTCAACTTCGGCTGTCCGGTTAAGAAGATTGCCAATCGCGGTGCAGGCAGTGGCATGATGCGCGAGCCGGACAAGCTCGTCGAGATTACTCGTAGAGTAGTGGGAGCTGTCAAATTGCCTGTGACGGTCAAGACGCGTCTCGGATGGGACGCAGATTCCAAGATCATTGTGGAGCTTGCCGAACGGCTGCAGGATATAGGCATTGCGGCACTTACAATCCATGGACGTACCCGCAGTCAGCTCTACAAAGGAGAGGCGGACTGGACCCTGATCGGTGAGGTCAAGCGCAACCCCAGAATGCATATTCCCATTATTGGTAACGGAGACATTACCACTCCGGAAGAAGCGGCGCAAGCCTTTGAAAGGTACGGAGTGGATGGCATAATGATAGGAAGAGCGAGTTTTGGCCGACCCTGGATATTCAAGGAGATTCGCCATTTTCTCGACACCGGTGAAAAACTTCCCCCAATTAGTATTGCAGAGAAGGTAGAGCTTGCCAAAAGGCATCTGGCAAAATCCATTGAAGTAAAAGGCAACAAGGTGGGCATTCTGGAAATGCGACGCCATCTCAGCTCTTATTTCAAGGGACTTGAGAATTTCAAAGAGACAAGATTGAAACTCGTCACTTCAAATGATCCTGAAGAAATAGTTTCCATTCTCGATTTCATCAAAGAAAAATGGCAGTAAAAATAGTTTTGAGTAAGTTTTTGAAAAATGATAAGTAAGGTTATACTATTTCCCTATTATCTGACGTTGAAGATGAGAAACCGTCTCTACGACAAAGGCATCTTCAAGTCATATCAATTTGACGTACCTGTCATCTCTATTGGCAATATTACTGCTGGAGGGACTGGTAAAACCCCAACTACCGAACTGGTAGTGCGACTGCTCAAACCCCAACATAAAGTAGCGGTCCTATCACGCGGCTATAAACGTAAAACCAGAGGGTTTAGAATAGTCGACACAGATGCTACTACACGTGAAGTCGGGGACGAGCCCCTACAGATAAGGAAAAAATATGAAGATGTAATCGTCGCAGTGGATGCCAACCGCACAAGAGGTATCACACAATTACTCTCGCTCCCTCAGGAAATTCGTCCGGAGGTGATTGTGCTGGACGACGCGTTTCAACACAGAAAAGTGCGCCCCTTAAAGAATATACTCCTGATAGATTACAACAGACCTCTGTTTAGGGACAACCTCCTCCCTATCGGTCGCTTGAGGGATCTCCCGGAACAGATTCGCAGGGCTGATGCCATAATCATCACTAAAAGTCCGGAACATCTGGACGAGTGGGAGCGTGATATCATCAAAAAAGCCAATCGCATAAATGATGACTGCCCCTGTTTCTTTGCCAGAATAAAGTACTGCCCCATAGAGCCGATATTCGCCGAATTGGGCGACAAGAGGTACATCTACTCCAAAGAGGTGGGACTCTTTACCGGCATAGCCAATGTAAAACCATTGATGATGCACCTCTCGGATATTTACGAGCAAATTACCCACATTTCATATAGAGATCATCACGAATTTACGCGCAGCAATATTCGCGATATCGAATATTTTGCAAGATGCAATCCTCAATCTCTATTATTAACCACAGAAAAGGACGCCCAAAGACTAGTCTCCAACAGACATCTCACACCGGAACTCAAAAAGCGTCTCTTCTACATTCCCATTGAAACAGAATTCCTTACCGGCGAAGAGAGTTATCACTTCCGCAATTTTATTACCGGATCCATACCTTCAGAGCAGGTTTCCAGCAGCACACTGTTTTAAGGTGTGAAAGGCGCGGGGTTCAAGTTACGTGGTCTGGGTTAAATTTTGAGCATTTAAAAAACTCCGAAAGTTTTTAGGCTTTCGGAGTTTTTAAATTTACTGCACAATATTTCTACTGCTCCCAACCGGGATTCTGGTAGATTGTGTAGTTGTTTCCGGTAGCTATCGATTTCTCTTTGTACTGATTGATAACGTCAGTACAAATAGGCTCGAGATAGTTACGTACATCAACGTTACGTGGATCAAAATCCTTGAAGTTCTGAGGAACAAGGAAGCCGCGCATCTCACTATAGTTAGAGCCGTCAAAGAAAACTCTCGGACCAAGAACGATTGAACCGTCTGCATTCACCTTTTCGATGTGACGCACAGAAACCACGCCTTTATTGGAAGCTGTGAGAAGGTTATAACCAACTCCGTTTTTCGTCTTCTTTAAGTTGGTAATCTGTGTAGGATTGTCCTCAGGTTTATTACGGGCGAGGTCAAGTTCAACCCAGCCACCTACTCCGATGTCAGGGTTGTTCGCTTCAAGCATAAGCTCAAGCCACCCCCAGCGGCGGATATCGAGAGTACGTACGTTCTCCATGAAGAATTCCATACGACGCTCGCGACGAATCTCCCACATAAGAGGAGAACAAAAACCGCGTGTCTGGTAACCGAGGGTGGTCTTCTGGATATTAGAAGTTCTCTCAGGGTCATTCATCGAGCTAACCATCCCAAGTGTAAGGGGAGCTGTCTTTTTAACACCTTTATCAATTGCAACCTGGTCGAGAGGGCGAGTACGTATGGCATTGATAGATTTGTCGAGGTCAGCCTGAGTTATAGCCGGACCTCCAAAGAAATCAGCTAAGATAGCTTTTGCCTCAAGCCAGTTGAGAACGGTCTCAGCATAACGGATGCAGGGAAAACCATTTTCATTTGTGCAAGAGTTATAATATGCAGGAGAAGTGCCACCTTTCCAGAAGTAGTCACAACCTATACGGTCGATGAACTTCAGAACATAGAGACCCGTAGGTGTTGTCCAGGTCTCATCGAGGAATGAAGCCTCAAAACGGGGGTCACGGGTAACAACCATATCCTGCATACGGAAGCTTTCTACATTCTCAACAGTTGAAGAGTTGTAAGGACGACCGTCCTGGCAAATCCAAGCCTTCAGGGTAGCAAAGTTACCTGATGTACGCTGAGATTCACGTGCATTATTTCCACCTGAATATGAAGCATAGCAGTGTTGTGCACTGTTGTTAACGGACTTATTGTAAGTACGATAAAGAATAACCTCGTTGGCTGTACCGGTAAGAGTAGTGAAGAGGGTTCCGAAGAGTGTGCGGAAATCTTTGTTGAAACCATACTTACCCGAATTGATAGTAACGGCTGCATAGTCCACAGCTGCCTGGAGATAGGTCTTGGCATGACCGTCAATATCCGAGCAGGTCTTTAGAGCCTCATCATTCTTATGATAAGTAAGCCATGAACCTTCGAAAAGCATACAGCGTGCTGCAACAGTCGCAACAACATGCTTGTTGATGTAATCAATGCCGTCATCTGCCCGTACGTTTGAGATGGCATAGTCAAAGTCGGCTTTTACCTGGTCCATCACATAAGTACGAGGATCACGATCCTTAAACTGAGCATCAATATCAGCAGATGCAACCTGTTCTCCATAATAGGGAACGTCACCAAAAGATTGTACAAAACGGCTATAATCCCATCCACGAAGGAAACGGGCTACACCCATCCAGTGGTTGTAAGCCTCGTCAGTCAGATAACCGCCCTCTTTCATCGTATCGAGACGCTCCATGAGCAGGTTCCATTTACGTATGTAGGCAAAGTTCCAAGGGGCTGACCCGCGATGCCTGAGCCAGGTTCCGCGATAGGCAGTCGACTCGTTGCGATACCAGTTGTCTGATGGAACTGAGAGCATGATATTGGGCTGTTCTCCGGTAAGGGTACGGTCGTCATTGTAAGGAGTAGCATACACCTCAGGGGCATACACCGAACCCCAGTTGTCAGAATAGCCGCTAAAATAGTAGGCGTATGCTCCATTGACAAATAGGCGGACATTACCTTCTGAATTCCAGTAGGTATTGTCATCCAAATCCACCAAAGAGCTACGCTCAAGGAAATCGCTACAGCTTGTCGGAACAAGCAGAACGAGAGCCATCAAAAAAT
>JAAYDZ010000009.1 GCA_012728975.1 Bacteroidales bacterium | reverse complement strand
TTTCTACGACAGTAAGCAAGCTGCTTACGGAAGTCCCGTTAATGGTGGAGTTGATGAGCGTCCGGTAAATCCTTGGACAGCATTTTTGGTTTTCAAATGGTTGATGTTCTAAAATAGGAAAAGGAGACACAATATGAAAAATAAAATATTAAGTATAATAATTATGGCTATTGCTTTAGGAGCGTGCAGCACTCCTTACGCTGCTCTCAAAGATATCAGTTCTTTTGAAGAGCTGGACTATAAATATCCGGTAAAAAAAGTTTATCTGCCTGAAAATGAATTTACTATTGCATATACTGATGAAGGAAAAGGCGATAATACTATTATTCTCATCCATGGTTTGGGTAGCTATCTTCGTGCTTGGGAGAAAAATATTGGTGAATTAAGCAAAAAGTGCCGCGTAATAGCCATAGATCTTCCTGGATACGGAAAATCAAGCAAGGAACCTCACAGCGGTATGATGACTTTTTACGCCGGGATTGTGAATGAACTTGTCAAAGAGCTGAAACTGGATAAGGTGGTTATCGGTGGTCACTCCATGGGAGGGCAAATCGCTATGACAACCTATCTGCAATATCCTCAAATTGTTAAAGGGCTGGTATTGGTGGCACCTGCCGGTTTTGAAGGTTTCACTAAGGGACAAAAACAATGGTTCCGGGACGTGATGACTTTAGATGGCGTACGACTCACAACTGCGGAAGCTATTCAAACCAACCTGGCAACCAACTTTTATCGCGTACCGAAAGATGCTGACTTCATGATTTACGAACGAATGCAAATGCGCTCGGCAGAGGATTTTATACCCTATTGTTACGCAGTGGTACAGTCCGTTAATGGAATGGTGGATGAACCTGTGATTGACTATCTACAAGATATCAAAGTGCCCACGCTGATCTTTTTCGGAGAAAAAGATAACCTTATACCGAACCGTTATCTGAATCCTGGACGCACAGTAGATATTGCCAACTATGGAGCATCCAAAATTCCAAACAGCAAATTGATAATGATTCCCAAAACGGGACATTTTTTGATGTTTGAAAAACCTAAGGTAGTTAACAAAGAGACTATCGATTTCATAAAGGAGTTGAAATAGCAGGATGGTTAATAATTAATATTGATAAAGCGTGTCATTTTTGACACGCTTTTTTTGTATCTTTAGAGTCTTGAAGCTCCAAAATTAATTCAAAATGCGTCCCAAACTTTCAATATTTACCGATTTTGCAAATACCCTTTTCCCGCATGAATTAGAGTATCTAATGGCCGTGCAGAATTTCTCCAAACCTCTGAATTTAAAGATATTGAAACAAATATACTCCAACAACACGTCAAGTGGAAAGCATTGGAAGCCTTTCGATGAGAGTATTGATAAACGCACATATTCCTACCTGAAAAATTGGATAACAGAAACCTTGCTTAAAATTGATGTCGATTATTTTTTCGATTGGCTGATTGAGACCGAGAAAAAAATCCTGACTGACGTGATTGTCCCTTCGGATGAAGCTGTGATTTTGTGCAACATGAATAAAATGCACCCCACTAACTATAATTACATTCGATTTTATGAACTTTTGCAGTATTACCGTGATTACCTAATGGTACGGAACCGCACAAAATACAATAAGGTGGTAACAGATTTTCTTGAAGTTCATTATGAACAATATTACAAACTGAAAAATCTGAATATTAAGCTTGATAATGTTACGGCAAGAATCGTGAAGAGAATAGAGTTCCAACCGGAAGAGAAAGAAAATATCGAAAATTTTCTTTCGGAAATATTTTTTGATGAAACGTTGGATGGATACACGAGATATCGGGCAGTGGTAAGACTCACAATACATTACTATAACAATAGGGAATTTGACAAGCAAGCTGTTGTATATCAGTATCTTGACGATTACTTTAAAACACCTGTATTCTACTCTAAACGTATTCTGTCAAACTATTACGCAAATCGTACGATGATGCATTCCAAACTTAATGAACTGGAAGAAGCGGAAAAATACGGTTATCTTTCCATACAAAATAAGAACAGTGATTACCTATTTTATCTCATAAATTTGTGTGGGGTTCTTTTGAAACAGGAAAAAAACAGTGAAGCTTTGGAGTTAATGCGCAACTCTATTCCTGAATTGAAAAACACAAATAATATTTACTATAAAATCGGTTTTGCATCATTTTACATACGCACCTTGATTGCCAATGAACAAATTGAAAAAGCAATTGATTATGCTTCTCAATATTTTGCAACTTACAGAAAAGAGATTTTTGATCATCGCTGGCATCTCTACTGTGCTACTTACCTTTTCGCATTGATAAATGCCGAAAAATATGGTAGAGTAGTCTCGATCTGTAAGCGCTATAATCTCCTGCTTAAAGAAAAACAGCGTGTTGACCGACCTGACTATTTACCTATTATCGAAAACTATTACTATCTATCCGAGTATATGGAGGGAAAAATAGATCAGGATAAATTAATTTCATCCATTGTTAAATCTGTAAAACCACTGATGAATAACGGCTACCGTTCACGGAGAATGCTGAATATGATCGATCAGTTAGGAAAATTTCTATACAATGAAATGAAGATGGTGAAAAGTAAGTTAACAGAATAGTTATTTATCTGTCGAAAGAACCTCCCATAATATCCAACAACTCGGCAGTAATTGCCTGTTGACGTAGCTTGTTGTATTCCAGAGTGAGTTCATCAATCAATTCGTCGGCATTATCGGTAGCTATCTGCATTGCAGTCATTCTGGCGACATGCTCTGAAACCAACGAATCCATATGTGCGTAGAGAAATTTCAAGTTGATCAACATCGGCGTCAATTCCTGTAAAAGAGGTTCACTATCAGGCTCAATGATATACTTTTCAAGTAATTCCTCCTCCACTTCTCCCTCTTCCTGTATTGTTTTCTCAACCAGAAATGGAAGGAGAGTTTGTCGTGTCATCACTTGCGTGCCCTTAGTTATAAAATGATGATGAATGAGCTCAACTTTATCAATCTCTTTTTCTACAAACTTATTCATCAGCTCCTCGCAAATGGGATTAATATTCTCAAAAGAGGGTTTATCTGCAATAGATTGATATTTTCCTTGGTAATGGACACCACCTCTCTTCAGAATTTCTCTTACACCTCTATCTCCAAATGAATAAAGCAAGATATTGGATTCGCCAAGTGATTTATAACTTTCCACCGCTTGTTGCAATTCTGCCGAAACAAGATGATTGAAACGACCCGCCAATCCCGTATTGGATGAAAAGACAACGAGGGCCACACGCTCTATCGGTCGCTCATCCATTAAAGGAGATTGAAATTTTTGTGTTCGCGCCAAAATAAGATTATAAATTCTAAGCAACCCCTCTTGATAAGGTTCCAGATTATCGAGCATACGTTGAGTTTTTCTCAACTTTGCCGAAGCAACCAGCATCATTGCCGATGTAATCTTTTGAGTAGATTTAACGGTTTGAAGTCTGCTTTTTATATCTTTTAATTGCGCCATTAATAATTAGGATTTTACCATGTTAACCGTTTCAGCTGCAACTTTTTCCAGGATAGCCATAATTTCATCGTTAATCTCTCCTTTTTCCAACGGTTCCAGGACAGCTTCTCTATATCTTGACTCCAAATTATTCAAAAACTCTTTTTCAAAGAGTTGCACCTGATCGGCAGAGATATCTTTCAACAGGCCATTGACACCACAATAAAGAACTGCTATTTGATGACCAACCGGCATAGGAGAATTAACTCTTTGAACAAGCAATTGCTCGTTTTTCTGTCCTTTGTCAATAGCCATCATGGTTACAGGGTCCAAATCACCGCCAAATTTCATGAATGCCGCCAACTCATTATATTGTGCCTGGTCAATTTTCAATGATCCGGCCACTTTTTTCATGGCTTTAATTTGAGCATTTCCACCTACACGGGAAACTGAAATACCCACGTTTATAGCAGGACGAATGCCTCTGTTGAAGAGATCTGTTTCCAGGAAAATCTGTCCATCCGTAATGGAGATGACGTTTGTAGGAATATAGGCTGAAACGTCCCCTGCTTGCGTTTCTACAATAGGCAGAGCTGTAAGAGAACCGCCGCCTTTTACTTTCCCTTTTAACCCTGCCGGCAAATCATTCATATTGACTGCCACCTCATTTTGCGAAATAATATTCGCAGCTCTTTCCAACAGACGAGAGTGCAAATAGAAAATATCTCCGGGATAGGCTTCACGTCCTGAGGGACGACGCAGAATGAGCGAAACCTCACGATAAGCGACTGCCTGTTTAGACAAGTCATCGTAAACCACCAAGGCATGGCGTCCCGTATCGCGGAAATACTCGCCGATAGCCGCCCCCGCAAAAGGAGCGATATATCGCAATGCAGCCGAATCGGAGCCCGCTGCCAAAACGATAACGGTGTAATCCATAGCACCATGCTCAGTAAGTGTTTTCAAAATAGAAGCTACCGATGAACCTTTTTGTCCAACCGCAACATAAACGCAGTAAACAGGATTGCCCTCTTCATAACATTTGCGTTGATTGAGGATAGTGTCAATTGCTATACTTGTTTTACCCGTTTGCCTATCGCCGATAATCAACTCTCGCTGTCCATGCCCAATAGGAATCATTGCATCAATAGCTTTCAAACCCGTCTGTAAAGGTTTGCTTACAGGCTGGCGAAAAACCACACCCGGTGCTTTTCGCTCCAAAGGCATCTCCACCAACTCACCTTTTATTGCGCCTTTTCCGTCAAGCGGTGTTCCGATAGGCGAAATAACACGCCCGAGCATAGACTCTCCCACGAAAAGTGATGCCACTCGCTTTGTGCGTTTTGCCACGCTGCCTTCTTTCACATCACTCGAAGATCCTAACAGGATGGCACCGACATTATCTTCTTCCAGGTTCATCACAATAGCTTGCATGCCGTTCTCAAACTCCAACAGTTCGCTCGACTCGGCATTGCGTAACCCGAAGATACGTGCTACACCATCGCTCACACTCATTACAATACCCGTTTCATCGTATTGTACATCCGTGTCTATTCCTTTTAGTTGCATACGCAACACTTCGGAAATTTCACCTATTTTTATTTTATTTTCGCTCATAATTATGTAATACCTCTGCGTAACGATTAAAATCAATTACAAATTTTTCAATGCACTTCTTATGCGATTCAATTTTCCCGAAACGCTGGCATCCAACCGATGATCATCCAAATAGAGAAGAAATCCGCCGATAATATCGGGGTCAACTTCGGTTTCCATCTCTAACTCCTTATCAATGATACTCTCTATTCGTTTAATAAAACGCTCTTTCATCATCTCATCTATGGATACAGCTGTAACCAGTTTTCCGTGCTGTATGTTAAAACGCTCACGATACAGGTCAACAAAGCGCAACGCAATGTAATGAAGAAGCCCATGCCTCTCATTTTTCATAACAAGTTCAAGCATTTCCCTTAAAGAAGAGGGCACAGTTCCGCCGCAAGCAGTAATAAAGATCTTCTTTTTCTCACTCTTGGTAACAGAATTAGTATGTAGTGCTTTTCTCAATTCAAGCACATTGCCATACACTTTTAAAAAGAATCTCAATGCGGAATAGACCTCCTTCTGTTGATTTAACTCAACGGAATACTTCAACAGAGCAGTAGCGTAGCGCGTAGAAATTAATCCTGTATTCATAAATTATTCAGAAGAGATTTCAATTTCGTCCAACAATCTGTCTATCATTTTCATTTGCTCCTTATCGGTACTTAACTCCTCTTTCAGAATCTTCTCAGTTAAGTCGATAGAGAGTTTAGCAACCTCTTCGCGAATACTTTGAAGGGCAATTTCTTTTTCCGATTGAATTTGTTTACGTGCAACGCCGATTATTTTTTCAGATTCCAAACCGGCTCTTTGACGCGCATCTTCGAGCATCTGTTCTTGAATCTTAGATGCCTCTTTGATCATTTCGGTTTGCTGTTTTCGGGTGTCAGCCAATAAGGACTCGCCTATTTCTTTCACGTGGTCCAACTCTTCTTTAGCCTTTTTAGCGGCCACAAGAGATTCATCCACATAGTTTTTTCGCTTTTCCACCGCATTGAGAATTGGCGGAAAAGCAAACTTTATCAGTATAAACAGAGTTATACCAAAAGCAATAGACATCCAAAAAACCAAACCCGGCTCGGGCGTCAGTAAGGACATATTCTTTTAACCTAAAATAAAACCACAAACAACTATTGCAAAAAGTGCCACACCCTCGATAAGAGCTGCCACAATAATCATAGATGTTCTAACATCCGAACCTGCCTGCGGTTGTCTTGCGATAGCTTCCATCGCCGATTTTCCGATTAAACTGATACCGAAAGCTGCAGCAATTACAGCAACAATAACTCCTGCAATGGGAGCCCAAGCTGCAGAAGCAGCACCTGCTTGTAACAAAACAGAAAATAGTAAGTTCATAATCAATCTTTTTTAGTGTAATTAATTTATTATTATAATTTTATGAATTTCTTGCCATTCCAATGAATACAGACGAGAGCAGTGTAAAAATAAAGGCTTGAATAAAGGCCACCAACAACTCCAAAAACATAATAAAGACGGAAAAAAAGACCGATACCGCCGTCATTGATGAACTGATGGCTGCACCCATACCCGCCGTAATGAAAACAATCGAAACCAATCCCAACACAATGGCGTGACCACCCATTATATTCGCAAAAAGACGAATCATCAATG
>JAAYDZ010000008.1 GCA_012728975.1 Bacteroidales bacterium | reverse complement strand
GCACAAATAGAACTCAATGAGCTTTCAGACAAGTATAAGGCCATTATAGAGGCCGAAATCGGCGAGATAGACCAGCTCTATCAGACATATCAGCAGATTAAACATTCACTCAATGATGCTCAACGCACTGCCAGGGAGCAAGAGATTATATCCAAAGAGCAAGTGGTTAAGAGCAAACAGCGCATTTACTTTGGGGAGGATGGCATAATGGCCAAAAAATCGGAAGAATTGATCGGCCCTATCCAGACCGTAGTTAACTCGGCAATTGAAGTAGTCGCCGCGCAAGATGACTATATTGTGATAATTGACCTTGCGGTTACTCCCGGAATAGTCTACAAAAATTCAAAGTATGACCTTACCGAACAAGTACTGAAATTAATTCAAAACAAATAATTTAACAATTTATAGACATATGAAACGTATCACAATTATTTTTTTCCTCCTTGCCGCACTTGGATTTTCGGCCAAGGCCCAGGAACTCAAGATCGGTCATATCAATACACAGGAAGTTATTTACCTGATGGCTGAGATGGACACCGTGCGTATGAGACTCCAAGTGATTCAGACTGATTTGATCGAGACCATGCAAGGTATGGAGGATGAATACCAGGCAAAGTATACCGAGTACAATCGTAGACAAGCTACCTGGACCGCAGCCGTAAAAGAGGCAAAGGAAAAGGAAATTCAGGATCTTATCGCACGTCTGCAGCAGTTCCAGCAAACTGCGCAACAGGAGATGGCACAGCAGGAGCAAGAGCTCTCAGCACCCGTTTATCAGAAGGCGCAAATTGCTATTAATAAGGTTGCAAAGGAGCTTTCGCTGACTTATGTGTTCAATACCGCTGCAGGTGCAATCATCTACTTGGATGAGGCTGCATCAGTAAATCTGCTTCCGCTTGTGAAGAAGGAGCTTGGCATCCCCGAAGAGAAGGTGACGCCGACACAACTTCCACAGCAGCAATAACATCAAAGCACTGACAATTATTAATTTATTATTTACATAAAAAACTATTCTTATTTTATGCAACACAAAGTTATTGACATGCAAAATGTCGTAATTCGTTTTGCTGGTGACTCCGGAGACGGAATGCAGCTCACAGGCACCCTGTTTGCGGATGCCTCCGCTCTTTATGGAAATGAGATTTCCACATTCCCCGACTATCCGTCTGAGATCCGTGCTCCTCAGGGTACAGTATCCGGAGTTTCGGGATTCCAGGTACACATCGGTAGTGGTGAAGTAAATACTCCCGGTGACTTCTGTGACGTGTTAGTGGCAATGAATCCGGCCGCACTCAAGGCAAATGCCAAGTGGACCAAACCCACCGCAACCATCATCATTGATGTGGATGCATTCGACGAGGCGGGCATCAAAAGGGCCGGCTATGCTACTCTTGATCCCTTTGCTGAACTCAAAATTGAGGACAGAAATATCATAGCTTCTCCTATCACCACTCTTACACAAGAGAGTCTCAAAGAGAGCGGTCTTGACAATAGGTCGATCCTGCGTAGCAAGAATATGTTCACTCTTGGTATGTGCTTCTTTCTTTTCAACAGATCGCTCGATCATACCTATGAGTATCTTGAGAAGAAGTTCAAGAAGAAACCACAACTGATTGATGCCAACAAAAAAGTGCTTTTTGACGGCTTTAACTATGCAAGCAACATACACGCTATACCAAATACCTATACGGTGCAGCCCGCTCCTCAGGAGAAGGGTGTTTATCGCAATATTAACGGCAACCAGGCCACTGCATGGGGTTTGATGGCAGCAGCAGAGAAGAGCGGAATTCCCCTTTTCTGTGGTTCCTATCCTATTACTCCTGCTACCGGAATCCTCGAGGAACTAGCTATTCATAAGAACCTTGGAGTGAAGACTATGCAGGCCGAGGATGAGATTGCGGGCATCTGTACTGCCATTGGAGCAGCTTACGCCGGCAATTTTGCAGTAACTACCACTTCAGGTCCCGGCGTTTCACTCAAATCAGAGG
>JAAYDZ010000007.1 GCA_012728975.1 Bacteroidales bacterium | reverse complement strand
TCTATTACATCATCATTTATAGCCCATTCGCCTCGACATTCAATCTTTGACAAATCAAAAGTTTTTTTCAACGAACAGGTATTATCCACATTCAATTCCAACACCACGTAAGTAGATAATGGATTTTCCCCGCCCTCTACTCCATCAAATGTACCGCACAAAGAAACAACATTAAATTGTTGGCTTTTACAAGATAGAGATAGTATTAAAATTGTTGAATATGCTATAATTTTCCTCATCTCTCGTTTAATTGATATTTATAGGGATCCTGTATTTGCCGAACCACCCACAGCATAATATTCTGACACTTAAAATAATACGACAATAAAGTTAATTAATAACATTTACTCCGCAAAATTATTTGAGGACGCCAAGGGTTGATTACTCCGCTTCAAAAATCAGAACAATGGCGGGATGGGAAAATTCGAGCGAAACTTTGCTCTCCGATACGATGTTTAGAGAGGCTTTCCAGAGGGAATCAAAGATTACTTCATCGAGGGGGTATTCGAGCCCCTTTGATTTGATTCTCAAACTTTGGTCGAAGGTAAAAAATGAAATGGCCGTACCGGGAACCGCGTCAAAAACTGTGCTATCATTGATCGTAAAGAATCTTCCGTGATCTGTGACCATATCCACCGGAAAAGGGCACTCCTGCGCATATTCAGCCAGGAGCGAAATATTACCAAGGGTATGATCCTCCCTTCTGCCGGTAGCACCAAGGATGGTCACCTGAGCGGGATTGAAACTCTTTGCCAGCTCCACAGCTTTTGTAAGGTCATTTGTATCTTGGCAATCCGATTTTCTGATGATATCGGAGTATTCTCTCTGCAATTCTATAGGCATCGAATCCATATCACCGGCGATAAAATCCGGAATTACTCCCCTCGAGATGGCCTTTTCTGCCGCACCGTCGCAACAGATAAGCAAATCTGCATTGCGTAGTATTTTCAGAGTTCTCTCTGAAGAGGGATAGGTTCCATCTGCAAGTATTACAATTCTCTTCATAGCTGCAACTTATTTTGCCCTATATTTTTCCGGTTCACGGAATCCTTTCAGGAAATCACTGATATAGAGCCGCTTTTTGCCTGCAATCTGTAAGTTGAGAAGACGCACGGACCCCGTACCGCACTTGATCTCAAGCCAGCTCTTGCCATCCGAAGTGATGGTACCCCAATCCTCATTCTCTTGACCCATTTCTCTCACAAAAGCTTCAAATATCTTCACTCCGAGCTCCTGCTCCTCAAAAGTAAAGGTGGTATGGGCGCAAGGGTAGGGGCTAAGTCCCCTGATGAGGTTGACAATATCGCGGGCATCCCTGCTCCAGTTGATGCGTGAGAGCCCCCGATTGAGTTTGGGTGCAGGCCGCAGCGCCATATATTGAGTATCCTGCGCCACCGGACGGACAGTGTGATCCCTGATGGCGGCCACGGTTTTGACCACCAGCGCGGACCCCATCTCCATGAGTTTGTCGTGCAAAGAGCCGGCATTGTCATAATCCTCGATAGGACAACTCTCCTGGAAAAGGATCTTGCCGGTATCGATCTCTTCATCGATTAGGAATGTAGTCACTCCGGTGATGCGCTCTCCGTTGATCAGCGCCCAATTGATGGGAGCAGCGCCGCGGTATTGGGGCAGGAGGGAGGCATGCAGGTTGAATGTGCCGTGTGCGGGCATCGACCAGACCTCCCTGGGGAGCATCCGGAAGGCTACCACCACAAAGAGATTGGCATCGAAGGAGGCAAGCTGCTCCAGAAACTCCGGGTCTTTGAGCCTCTCCGGTTGAAGTACCGTTATACCATGCTCCAACGCACACTTTTTGACGGCACTCTCGTTGATTTTGAGTCCGCGTCCGCTCTGCCTGTCGGGAGCCGTCACTACTGCGACCACCTCAAACCCTGCAGCGAGAAGACTCTCAAGCGGTGCTACCGCAAATTCGGGAGTGCCCATATAGACGATGCGGATGCGTCCCCTGCCTTTGCGAAAAAAATTGCGCACCTTGTGGTAAATCTTGACGATGTAATCCCATAAATTCTTGAAAAATACCTTGTAAGAATCGATATTGAAAAGGTTGGAATCCCTGATCGCATGCCTGGTTAGGAAAATACCTATCGGCAACAGTACTACAGAAGAGATGATAGTACCCACAAATGGTGTCATAACTCCATCCTTCGCAAGCTTTTTGCCCGAAATATCGATAATATAGTAGACCAGATAGAAGAATATTGAAACAACCACCGGAGTACCGAGGCCTCCCTTGCGAATAATTGCTCCGAGCGGCGCCCCTATAAAGAAAAAGAGCAGGCAGGCAAGTGAGAGGGTAAATTTGCGGTGGCTCTCAATATCAATTCTCTTAATCGGCTCGACATAACGGTAGTTTTCTCTTGAGAAGTTTTCCACCTGATCAATCGCGAGAGTGAGTTTATCCATTGCCTGACGACAAGCCTCTTTCTCTCTTTGGATGGGGTCACCGGACGCAACCATTGTATATAGCGAATCAATATCCAGCCATCCGACAAAATCTTCTTGTTTTGCACTATCCAGTTGGTAGAGAAAGGTCATTCCTGATCCTGAGAGAAATCTATTACGCTGGGTCTCCTGCAGTTGCTCAAACACTATTGAGAGCGAATCCCTGTCATGTCTTAACTGCTTAAGGTCTTTGGACATTACTTCATCGCCGAAACGATCATCGGTAGATCTCGTGAAGGTATAATCTTCCAAAGCAACAATCAACTGCTGCTCCTCAAACTTGAGTTTGTTGAGGGTTATCGTGGTATCTCTATAGGTCATCTTGTTATCTTCCTGGTATGAGATACCGTGATATAGATTGAATATGAGATGTTGTTTGTTGGAAGTGACAACCATTTTACCAGAGTCTGCAATAGTTATGTTGGTGTTGCCGGTATTGTATGTATGGTCGTATATTATGACGTCATACATCATTCCGGTCTCGTCATTGCGGTCCTCTATGCGGATTATATAGTTATCAATACCGTCGTAAAAAATGCCTTTTGGTATCTTAATCTCATCTTTGGTGTGGAGAATGTCATTGCGGAGAGTGTAAATTTTGTTGTATGAGACCGGAACCAGGTCATTTGCAGCAAAAAAGGCCCCGACGCTAATTACTGCTGAGAGAATTATCACCGGTATCAAAATTCTACCGAGGGATATGCCGGCTGCCTTCATTGCAAGCAACTCGTTGTGTTCTCCCATGCCTCCAAGTGACATTATGGAAGCCAGTAGGGTGGCCAAAGGAAGTGACATTGGTATTAGCGTCGCTGCCGCCCAGGCCATAAATTCCAAAATTACACCGATTCCAAGTCCTTTACCCACCAGTTCATCTATGTAGATCCAGAGGAACTGCATCGAGAGTACAAATATCACGATGAAGAAGGTAAGAAAGAAAGGTCCTAAGAACCTTTTTATGACGAATCGGTCAAGTGTTTTCATTATCTGCTGAGTGCGATCTCTTGTAATTTGTCGGCCGCTTCATCAAGCCCCTCAACATTCTTGCCACCGGCAGTTGCAAGGAAATTTTGTCCCCCTCCACCACCCTGGATCAGCTTTGCAGCTATCTTGATATCGGCTGAAGCGTTGGCTCCTTGCTGAACAAGATCATCAGTATACATAAGGGTCAGATTGGCCTTGCCGTCACTTGATGGCAGTGCCGAAATGAAGACAGCAGAAGTAAGTTCCTTATAGAGCATAAATGCTACCTCTCTGACAGTATTTTGATTGTAGTTGCCTTGTCTGAGTGTTATCAGACGAATGCCCTTAACTACCCTGCTCTCTTCGATGAGATTCTGTTTGAGTACAATTGCACGCTCCTTCTCCACCTCTTCCAGTGCCTTTTTAAAGGTCTCATTGTCACATATGAGTTTGTTGACGCAATTGAGCAGATTGGGAGTGTTATTGAAGAGTGCGCTCAGTGCGAGGAGATGATCATCATTCGCATAAACTGCGGCTTCGGCATGACGGCCGGTGGTAGCCTCGATTCTCCTTACCCCCGCAGCGATAGCTGTTTCATTGAGTATTCTGAAATAACCAAGAGAGCCGGTGGCAGGGGCATGGGTTCCACCGCAGAGTTCAGTAGAGTCACCGAACTTAATAACACGAACATCATCTCCATATTTTTCTCCAAAGAGTGCGATAGCGCCCATTTCGTTTGCCTTTTCGATGGCTATGTTCCTAAACTCTTCTCTGGGTATATTTGTGCGGATTAGATGGTTGACAAGTTTTTCCACCTTTCTGAGATCCTCATGAGAGACTTTTTCGTAGTGAGAAAAGTCAAAACGGAACGAAGTGGAGCCAACCGAAGAACCCTTTTGTTCGATATGTTTACCGAGTACACTGCGCAGAGCATGATGCAGGAGGTGAGTGGCGGTGTGATTATTTGCTACCTCGATCCTGCGCTCTTCATCAACTTTTGCGATAAATGTCTCCTCAAGGTTTAGGGGAATTCTTTCTGCAATATGTATAGGGAGATTGTTTTCCTTTATGGTGGTCAGAATGGCGATGCGTTCTCCGCTCTTTGATTCGATAGTGCCGCTGTCGCCCGCCTGTCCGCCACTTTCTGCATAGAAGGGGGTTTTGTCAAATACTAACTGGAACATCTCTTTGTTTTTGGCTTTGACTGTTCGGTATTTCATCACGTGTATTTCGGACTCGAGGGTGTCGTAGCCCACAAATTCGGTTGAGGTAAAAGGTGCAACTTCGTACCAGTCGCCCTCTTCGATGGCAGTTGCACATCTTGCGCGCTCTTTCTGCTTGCCCAGTTCAATCTCAAAACCCTCCATATCTATTGTGTAACCCTTTTCTCTGGCGATGAGTTCGCTCAAGTCTATAGGAAACCCGAACGTATCGTAGAGTGTAAATGCGTCAATGCCTGAAATTCGTTTGCTATCCGCCGATTTTTCCAGGATGGAATCCATAAGGCGTATGCCTTTGTCCAGAGTGCGAAGAAAGGCATCTTCTTCCTCCCGAATGACATTTACGATAAGATTCTGTTGCCTTTCGAGCTCAGGAAATGCCTCGCCCATATCACTTACGAGTTGAGGTACGAGTTTGCAGAGGAATGGCTCGTTCATACCGAGGAATGTGTATCCGTATCTGACGGCACGGCGGAGAATACGTCTTATGACATAGCCCGCCTTGACATTCGAGGGTAACTGCCCATCGGTAATCGAGAAACAGATAGCTCTGATATGGTCTGCAATCACTCTCATTGCCACTCCCACTTCGCTGTTGCTGTCATATTTAATCCCGCTGACCCTGGATATAGCTTCAATCATAGATGTAAATACGTCTGTGTCGTAGTTGCTTTGTTTGTTTTGTAATACCATGCAGAGACGCTCAAGTCCCATTCCTGTGTCTACATGTTTGGCTGCGAGCGGTTCAAGGGAGCCATTTGCCTTACGGTTGTACTGGATGAAGACAAGGTTCCAGATTTCGATTACGAGATGGTGGTCTTTGTTAACCATTTCACTGCCTGGAACAAGTGCCCTCTCTTCATCGCTGCGAAGATCGATATGGATTTCACTGCAAGGGCCGCAAGGACCCGTGTCGCCCATTTCCCAGAAATTATCCTTTTTGTTACCTAAAATAATCCTCTCTTCAGGAAGATGTTTGAGCCATAAATCACGTGCTTCGTTGTCCATTTTGAGGCCTTCCGGCTCGTAACCTTCAAATACTGTGGCATATAGACGCTCCTTGTCAATTTTGTAAACTTCAGTAAGCAGTTCCCAGGCCCAGTTGATGGCATCTTTTTTGAAATAGTCACCGAAACTCCAGTTGCCGAGCATCTCAAACATCGTATGGTGATAGGTGTCGTGCCCGACCTCTTCGAGGTCATTGTGCTTGCCGCTAACCCTGAGACATTTCTGCGTATTAGCCACTCTGGAATGTTTTATGGGGGTATTACCTAAAAACCAGTCTTTGAACTGATTCATGCCCGCATTGGTAAACATAAGTGTAGGGTCATTTTTGACCACCATTGGTGCCGAGGGCACAATAGTATGGCCTTTAGAGGCAAAAAAATCAAGGAATGTACGACGTGTTTCGTTAGATGTCATATAGTTAAATTGTTAATAACTTGTTAATAAAGTGAGTTTTTCTGTCACAAAATTAGTTTTTTTATCCAAATTTTGTAATTTTGCAAGGTTATAAATGGTGTTATTTAATAATGTTAGGTAAAAAACAATACATTTTTAACGAGGAAACCCTTTCCTATGAAGTGGTAAAGCCGACCTTAAAGAGCAGACTGTTAAGATGTTGCATGGTGTTAGGGCTCGGTTTTCTCTGCTTCTTCGCTTATTTCTGGCTTTATTCGGAAGTTCTTTTGCTGAAGACACCCAAAACTATGATACTCGAGAGCCGCAATCAGGAATTGCTCTCACAAATAAAAGGTCTTAACCAGAAGCTCGATGAAGAGCATCGTACATTGATGGAAATAGAGATGAGGGACAACATAGTCTATCGTCCTATTTTCGGAATGGAGGAGATATCTTCAGAAGTGCGTGATGCAGGATTCGGTGGTGTGGAGAGATATTCACATCTGAAACATTTTGAAAACTCGGATTTCCTCATTTCATCTGCGATGAGGCTTGATATACTCTCAAAGAAGGCGGCAGTACAGTCACGTTCTTTTGATGAGGTTTCTCTTTTGGCTAAAAGAGCCGGAGACATGGCCTCCTGTGTGCCTTCGATTTTTCCTGTATCCACACATCCGCGCAACAGACTGGGCAGCAAGTTCGGATATCGTTCCGATCCCTTCAACAAGAGCATCAGGATGCATAAGGGTGTGGATATTTCCGGAAAGACAGGCGAACCTATTTATGCTACCGGTGATGGTCTTGTGGTTGAGGTATGCTACAATTTCTTTGGTTATGGCAACCAGGTGATAGTGGATCATGGGTTCGGATATAAGACACGCTATGCGCATTTACATCAGGCCACTGTAAAGCCGGGCCAGAGAGTCCGTCGTGGCGAACAGGTTGGTAAGATGGGTACTACAGGCCGCTCCAAGGGTGTGCATCTCCATTATGAGGTGATATATAAGGGCAAGGCTGTCAATCCTTGCAACTATTTTGACCACGAAATCTCTCCTGAAGAATATCAGAGCATGATTCTTGCGGGTAAAGACCGCAAGTAAGATATGGCCAAATTTTTCTACAACAAAAAAGAACTCAGATTTGACAAAAAGAAGTTCTCCATCTGGAGGACTCTTCTTGTTGTAGGCAAGTATCTCTTTTTCAGTTTACTTGTCGCAGTAATCTATTATGCAATATTTTCTATCTTCTTCAGTACCGACCGCGAAAAGCAACTCATTGCCGAAAGGGATTATATGGAACGTGAATACGTTAGGATGAAGGAGCAGATAGAGATTGTTGAGAGTGTTATTGAAGGCCTCGAAACAAGAGATCGGCAGATATACAATGATATCTTTCATTCAGCTCCTCCGACATATATGACAGGCCGTGATACGGGTCGCCTTGATCTTGGCACAATCTACGAAGAGGATGAAAATGATCTTATCTGGAATGTTAATATCCGTGGATCTCGTCTTGAGTCGATCTCCGGCAGAATCAACAATTCCATTGAAATCATCAATCATCGCCTATCAACAGAAGACCTTGATTGGAAGACAATTCCCTCAATAATTCCCGTAAGGGATTTCTCTATTGCCAGAACCGGAGCATCGGTGGGTAACAAGTTCAGCCCCTTTTACAAGACGCTTCGCGAGCACACCGGTTTCGACATACTCTCTCCGGTGGGCACTGAAGTGCTTGCTGCTGCCTCCGGTACTGTCACATTGGTCTCCAGGCAAACAACTGCGTGGGGTAGGCGTATTGAGATAACCCATTCCGGTGGCATAGTCACAACTTATTCACACTTACAGGAGATTATGGTCAAAAAGGGACAGAAAGTGCAACAGTCTGAGGTTATCGGTAGAGTTGGTAACAGCGGCACATCATTTGCTCCCCATCTTCACTATGAAGTGATAGTCAACGATAATTACGTTGATCCTATAAATTACTTTTTTGCTGATATTACTCCATCTGCTTATCAGGAGATGATGATGATTGCGCTTAGCACCGGACAATCTATGGACTAAAAAGAGATGAAAGGACAATATTACTATACTATAGGCCAGGTGGCGAAAATGTTTGACGTCAATGTCTCACTGATTCGTTTCTGGTCGGATACTTTCCCCGAATATGTGCGTCCGGACCGCAACAATAAAGGGAACCGTCTTTATCGTGAAACAGACATTGTTGCACTCAAGAATATTTCCCGGCTTGTGAAAGACCAGGGTATGACCCTTGAAGGAGCCCGCAAACGATTACGTCTTGGATTGGATGAGGTTGATCGCCGGAGTGAAGCTATAGAAAGACTCAGGAATATCCGAGCTACACTTGTGGAGGTCCAGGAGTCACTTTAGTTCTTGATATTTGATATGAAAGCAAAAGATATAGCACTAATTATCGAGGAATTCGCCCCCCTCGGTACGCAGGAGCCTTGGGACAATTCCGGTTTCTGCATAGGATCTCCGGAGCAGGAGATAAAGGGCGTTATGATCGGATTTGATTGCACTCCCGAGCTGATAGAAGCTGCGGTGGCCGTCGGCGCTAATATGGTTATTACTCATCATCCGCTGATTTTTGCTGGTGTCAAAAAGATCAACCCCGACACTTTTATCGGCAAATGTATCACTCTTGCAATTACGAACGGTGTCGTCATCTACTCAGTACACACAAATGCTGACAAGGCCGAGGGTGGAGTGACCGCTTTAATGGCGCTACGACTTGGGCTGCAGAATATTGAGCCTCTCGACGAAACTTCGCTGGCACTTGTCGGTACTTTACCCTCACCGGTAGAGCCGCAGGAACTCTCCACATTTGTCAAGAAAGCTTTTGGTGTAGAGCGTCTGCGCAGTTCAAGGCTTATTGAAGAGCCTGTTTCGAGGGTTGCTGTCTGCGCGGGCAGTGGTTCTTCATTTATACCTCAGGCCATGGAAGCAGGGGCTCAGCTTTTTATCACCGGAGATCTCTCTTATCACCATTATTTCTGTTCTGAAGGCTTTGTGGTGATGGATATCGGACATTATGAGAGTGAGAGAGATATTGTGGATAAGTTGTATGAAATTCTTAGCAAAAAAATTCCTACCTTTGCAATCCACACTTTCTTGAATAATAATAACAATCCAATATTTTATTTCTAAGTATATGGCGACAAAAAAGGCAACAAAAGTGGTTACTCCTATAGACCAGCGGGAAACCTTTGTTTCGCTTTCACATCATTCAGGCGAAACAGATGCGAAGGAGATGGAGCAGAAGCTTCAAATTTTGTATCAAATCCAAAATATTGATACCAATATTGACAAGATATATCTGCTCAGAGGTGAACTTCCGCTTGAAGTAGAGGACCTTGAAGACGAAATAGAGGGTCTTAAGACCCGTATCTCAAATACACTGGCTGAAATTAAGGAGATCGAAAAATACAATACTGAATACAAGCATCAGATAGAGGAGTCTAAAAAGGCCATAGCTAAGTATGAGGAACAGCGCAATGATGTAAAGAACAACCGCGAGTTCGAATCTCTTTCCAAGGAAATTGAGTATCAGGAACTTGAAATAAGTGTTTCTGAGAAAAACATCAAGGAGGGTAATGCCATCATTGCCGAGAAAAAACTCTCTCTTGAAGAGTCCAAAACAGCCCTTTCGGGAAGACAGGTAGACCTGGCAGATAAGGAAAAGGAGCTTAAATCCATCACCGAGGAGACAGCCAAAGAGGAGGAGGAACTTCTCAAAAAGCGTGTTTCTCTAGTCGCTACCTTGGATGAGAGGGCTATCAATGCTTACGAACGTGTACGCAAAGGAGCAAAAAACAGACTTGCTGTTGTAACAGTTGAGAGAGGCGCCTGCGGAGGTTGCTTTAACAATATTCCTCCCCAAAGGATCCTTGATGTCATTGAGAGCAAAAAAATGATTATCTGCGAGCACTGCGGTCGCATACTTGTTAAATCTCCTGATCAACAGGAAGAATAAGTCAGATATGGCGAAGACCGATTACAAGAAAAAGGACAAAAAGGTGGATTTGGCACTTCTCGGTGAAGAGCTGGGAGGGCGGGTTCCCCCACAGGCAATTGATATTGAGGAGGCCGTCCTTGGCGCACTCTTATTGGAGCCGGATGTAGTGGTCGATGTCCTTGATCAACTCTCGGCCGAATGTTTCTATAAAGATGCTCACCGCAAGATATACGATGCAATAGCCACCCTCTCGAAGCGTAATGACCCCGTGGATATTCTCACAGTATCTGACGAATTGCGCAAAAGCGGAGATCTCGATGATATTGGAGGTACGGCATATTTGAGCCAGCTTACTCTCAAAATCGGAGCTGCCGCTCATATCGATTATCACACTAAAATTCTCCTTCAGAAATATATCCAGAGAGAACTTATATCTATTTCATATAAGATCCAGAAGAGTGCTTTTGACGATTCAATGACGGTCGATGACTTGGTGGATACTGCAGAAAAAGAGGTATTTGAGCTTGCGGAACGCAATATGCGCCGCGAAACCTCTCCGATAAAGGATATTATTCAACAGGCTATCACTGAGATCGAGACCAGCCAGCAAAGAGAGGATGGACTCAGTGGAATTCCTTCCGGTTTTACAGGTATTGACAAGATTACTTTCGGATGGCAAAACTCAGACCTGATCATTATAGCGGCGCGCCCTTCCGTGGGCAAGACTGCGTTTGTGCTGACTATGGCGCGCAATATGGCCATCGACCATAATATCCCCGTGGCATTCTTCTCTCTTGAGATGCCTGCCACACAACTGGTTAAGCGAGTGATGATTGGGGAGACAGGTCTTGAAGCCGAAAAGATCCGCGGAGCCAAAAAAATGACCAATGCCGAGTGGATACAACTCAACGAAGGAGTGGCCAGACTCTCCAGGTCTCCCTTGTGGATTGACGACACGCCGTCACTCTCCATTTACGAGTTCCGCTCCAAGGCCCGCCGCCTTGTCAACAACAACAAAGTGAAAATCATTATAATAGACTATCTACAGTTGATGACAGGACCTCCCGACCTTCGTGGTATGCGTGAGCAGGAGGTATCGGCCATCTCCCGTTCCCTTAAGTCCATTGCAAAGGAGCTTAATGTACCCATCATAGCTCTTTCGCAGCTCAACCGTTCAGTGGAGACACGTGGCGGCAACAAGCGTCCTCAATTGAGTGACCTTCGTGAGTCCGGAGCCATCGAGCAGGATGCGGACATTGTAATGTTCATCCATCGTCCGGAAAAAGTAGGACTTCCTTCTGATGATATAATTACCGGCGGCACCGAAATTATCATTTTAAAACACAGAAATGGTGCAGTTGGAGACGTTCCGATGAAGTTTGAGTCAGATAGGGTACGATTTGTGGATATAGATGATGTATTAACGGGTGACCCGATGATCCGAACCGAATATCACGGTTCAAAGATGAACAGTGCGGAGCCGCTGGATTATGCGGGAATAGGACCGAGTGATGATTTTAATTAAAACGATTATTTGATGAAAAAAATATTTTTTGCGCTACTGTCACTCATTCTTTCTTTCTTTTCAGTGGGCGCTACCGCACAGAATAAGGAGTATCCTTTCCAGAGCGGTGAAAACATGGAGCTGATTGTACATTACAAGTGGGGTTTTAGCGCAGATATTGCCAGTGTAAAGTTTACTTTTATAGAAAAGTCTGAGGAGGGCAAAGAACCCTATTACCATCTCTTGGCAAAGGCAAGTACCTATAAATTCTGGGATTCATTCTTCAAGGTGAGGGATATTTATGAATCAAAGTTCTATGTCAAGGACTTGAAGCCTCTCTATTTCCACAGAGATGTGAATGAGGGGAGTTATTATGCCAAGAACTGGTATAATTGGAGTGACGACGGTAAAACGCTAAACGCCGTCCTTGACAAGAAGGGCCGTCCCCGTAGGGACACAACTTTCTACGAGGATGTTGTGATCCGCGACATTATCAATATCTTTTTTGCAGTAAGATGTCTCGATTTCAAAAAGCTAGAAAATAGTGAGCCTGTACCTTTTACAGTGGCTCTTGATAAGGATGTCCTAGATATACGTGTACGTTTTGTCGGCCGTGAAAAGAAGAAAATAGCCAAGGTGGGCACTTTCAATGCTATTAAGCTGGCCATTGCCGTAAATCCCAAGAAAGACCGTTCCAAAGATAAAGATGAGACTTCTGTCTTCTCCTTTGGCGAAGGTGATGGGGAAAGTGTCTTCTATGGTGAGGAGAAAGTGTTTATCTGGCTTTCCGATGATGCAAACAAGCTTCCCATTTTCTTCTCAGCACCCGTTGCAGTAGGTGCGATCAATGGCCGAATAGGTACATATGAAGGTGTCAAATATCCTTTGACCAGTCTTATTAAAAAGGAATAATGACTGTAAAAACAAATAATATAGATCACCCTGGTGTTGTGACTGCTGTCACCAATGAGTTCATAACAGTCGAAATTCTCAACAAGTCAGCTTGTGCGGCTTGTCACGCTAAAGGTGTCTGCATCGCGTCTGATGAATCCATTAAGACCATCGATATTCCCCAATCAATATCAACACTGGCCTGCGATTATCAGGTTGGAGAGGAGGTGAAAGTGCTTCTCAAGGCATCTCTTGGTGCCAAAGCTGTTTGGATTACCTCAGTCGTACCTCTGATGTTGCTTCTTGCCACAATTTTTATCTTGACAAAAATCGGGGTGAGTGAACTCATTACCGGAATTAGTGTACTCGCAATTCTTGCGTTTTATTATTTTCTTATCTATCTATTAAAAAACAAAATATCTAAAGACTTTACTTTTTCTATTGAAAAACTATCCAAATGATTACAACGATTATTTACACGATTGTTTGTCTGGTGGTGCTCGGACTGCTCTTTTCGGTGGTCCTTTACCTGGTGGCACAAAAGTTCAAGGTTGAAGAGGACCCAAGAATTGATATAGTTGAGTCTTTGCTCCCGGGAGCCAATTGTGGTGGATGCGGTCTGGCCGGATGCCGCGCATTTGCCGAAGCGGTTGTAAATGCCACATCACTTGGTTCGTTATCTTGCCCGGTCGGTGGAGATGTTGTCATGGAGAATGTTGCAGCGGCTCTTGGTCAGGAAGCAGTCAAAACTGAACCGAAGGTGGCTGTTATCAAGTGCCACGGCACTCTGGACAATCGTGCAAGGATTAACCATTTCGACGGGTATGCCTCTTGTAAGGTGATGTCTACACTCTATTCCGGGGATACCGGCTGTAGGTATGGGTGCCTTGGCAAGGGTGACTGTGTGGAGGCCTGTAAGTTTGATGCTATCCGCATTGATGAGCGACGCGGTATAGTAGAGGTGGATGAGGAGAAGTGCGTGGCTTGCGGCGCTTGTGTCAGAGCTTGCCCAAAATCTATTATCGAACTTCGTCCAAAAGGTCCGAAAAATCGCAGGGTTTATGTCTCCTGCTCCAGCAAGGACAAGGGTGCTATTGCCCGCAAAGCCTGCTCCGTGAGCTGTATTGGTTGCGGCAAATGTGTCAAGGTTTGTCCCTTTGATGCTATCACTATTGAAAACAATCTAGCTTACATTGACCCTTCCAAGTGTAAACTTTGTCGTAAGTGCGTTGATGAGTGTCCGACTAAGGCCATTTGGGCTGTTAATTTTCCCATTATGGTACCTGTAACACCCAAACAGGAAGAACCGGTTACTAAAACTGACAATAGGGAGGAAAAGATATGAAACGTACATTTTCAATAGGAGGTATCCATCCTAACGAGAGTAAACTTTCCCGCGAGGCACATATAGAGATATTTCCGGTTTTGGATGTAGCTTATATCTCAATGGCTCAACATCTGGGTGCTCCGGCTGAGCCGGTGGTGCAAAAAGGGGACAAGGTAAAGGTGGGTCAGGTCATAGGTAAGCCTGCAGGATTTATTTCAGCCTTTGTGCACTCATCCGTTTCGGGAACAGTGAAGTCAGTAGAGCCGAAAGGTGACCTGGCAGCCAATCCCGTGATGCATGTTGTGATTAACGTAGAAGGCGACGATTGGTGCGAAGAGATTGATAGAAGCAAAGATATTATAAAGGAAATCCCATTTTCTTCAGAAGAAATTCTGGAAAAAATCAAAAGCGCAGGTGTTGTAGGACTTGGCGGGGCTGCATTTCCAACGCATGTCAAGCTCAATCCCCCCAAGGATAAAAAAGCCGAATACCTTATCCTAAATGGTACTGAATGTGAGCCTTATATCACTTCAGACGACAGGATAATGAGAGAGCGTCCCGATGAGATCGTTATTGGCGCAGCCATAATGATGAAGGCTCTCAAAGTGGATAAATGCTATATAGGTATTGAGGAGAACAAACCTGAGGCTATCGCTTCTATGACAGAGGCTGCATCCCCATACCCGGGAATAAAAGTGGCTGTCCTTAAGAAAAAATATCCACAGGGTGGCGAAAAACAACTTATCGATGCACTTATAGGTCGCAAAGTACCCTCACTGGCGCTTCCAATCGAGGTGGGCGCAGTAGTGCAGAATGTAGGTACTTCGCTTGCAGTATATGAGGCGGTCCAGAAGAATAAACCCCTCATTGACAATGTGATCACTGTCACAGGTAGTTGCGTTCCTCACCAAAGGAATTTCCTCGTGAGGGTAGGTACCCCATTTTCAAAGATGCTCGATGCTATCGGAGGACTTCCAAAGGATGCAGCGAAATTCATCAGCGGTGGCCCTATGATGGGTAAAGCTGTTGCAAATATGGATGCCTCCACCCTTAAAGCAACCTCTGCTTTTCTGCTTCTTACCGAAACTGAAACCAAGAGAAAAGAGGAGAGTAACTGCATCCGATGTGGAAAATGTATCGATGCCTGCCCAATGGGTCTGGAACCCTATCTTCTCAACAAACTTTCCCGCATCGGCGGTATGCATGATGAACTCGAAAAAGAGAAAATCCAGGACTGCATTGAGTGCGGTTGTTGTCTCTATTCCTGCCCGGCACATATACCTCTGCTCGATATTATCAGGGTCAGCAAGGCAGAAGTAATGAATATAATGCGAAACAGATCTGCAAAACAGTAAACTATGGCAAGACTTTTAGTATCAGGTGCTCCTCACCTTCATTTAAAGGAGAATACTCAGTCTCTGATGAGGGATGTGCTGATTGCCCTTGCACCCTCACTGCTGGTTTCCATCTATTTCTTTGGATTTTCAGCAATCAAATTGGTGCTTACTGGCGTCATTTCCTGTGTTTTAGTGGAATATTTAATCCAAAAATTCATAATGAAGACAAAAGTAACCGTCAATGACTTGTCTGCGACGGTTACAGGTTGTCTTCTGGCACTCAACCTCCCACCCAGTTCCCCTTGGTGGCTCGTTTTAATAGGTGCAATCGTAGCAATCGGCATCGTCAAAATGACTTTTGGTGGTTTGGGACAGAATATATTTAACCCTGCTCTTGTGGGACGTGTCTTTTTGCTGATCTCATTCCCGACACTTATGACTGATTGGTCGATTCCCGAGTCGTGGTTTAGAACTGGCATAGATGCCTTCACGGGTGCGACCCCCCTGGCCATTACCAAGGAAGGCTTGGCGGCTGGACTCACACTTCCCGAGATTTTTGCTGCAAATGAATTCTCATTTAAGGAGATGATTTTCGTAAAGATCGGGGGTTCGGTTGGTGAGGTATCGGCACTTGCACTTATTCTCGGATTTGTCTATCTCCTAATCAGGAGAGTCATCAGGCCGCATATTCCGCTTGTTATCGTGGGAACCATCGCTTTGATGACCTGGATTTTCAATATGATCAATCCCGATATTTATACAGGCCCTCTGTTTAATATCTTCACAGGAGGAGTGTTGCTCGGAGCCATTTTCATGGCGACCGACTACGTGACATCGCCGATGTCCGTCAAGGGTATGGTCATCTACGCTTTCGGCATTGGTGTCATTACTGTGCTTATCCGTTATTTCGGAGCATATCCGGAGGGAGTTTCATTTGCCATTCTCATTATGAACATGGCCGTTCCTCTTCTTAATAAATATTGTAAGCCCAAGAGATACGCAAAGGAGGTGAAACATGGCTAAGGAATCCTCTTTCAAAAACATGGTGATAACTTTATCACTTATCTGTTTAATATGTTCCGCTCTGCTCGGGGTTGTATATTCCGTAACAAAAGCTCCTATTGAGGCTGCGGAACTGGCCAAAATCAACAACGCCATCAAAGCCGTTGTTCCCGAATGTGACAACAATCCCTCGGAAGAGATGATGGAGGTGGAGGGCTGTGTGGTATATCCTGCAAAAGTGAACGGCAATATCGTCGGCTACGCCATCAAAGTAAAAGCATCCGGGTTTGGAGGCCCCATCCAAATGATGGTTGGCTTCAATGCAGACGGTACAATCTACAATACATCGGTGATTTCCCACGCGGAAACTCCCGGACTCGGTGCAAAGATTACCGGTGAAATCCCTACCAGAACTCAAATAGTGGGCAAAAATCCTGCTTCTTCCAACCTCACCGTTACCAAGGATGGCGGAGAGATTGATGCCATTACAGCATCCACCATTACCTCAAGAGCTTTCCTCAAAGGTGTTGAAGCAGCCTACAAGGTATTTGTTGAACTTCAAAAACAGCAGCAGCCATGGGAAAATTGAAATTGATAATTGACGGTATCATAAAGAACAATCCCACATTTGTTCTTATCCTCGGTATGTGTCCGACGTTGGGCACTACTACATCGGCCATCAACGGTATGGGTATGGGTCT
>JAAYDZ010000076.1 GCA_012728975.1 Bacteroidales bacterium | reverse complement strand
TAATTGACCATAATAAGAGATTTGTACGAATAATTGCAAAAATACGAAAAAGAGTTTGTATTTTTGTCAATAACGCAATTTTATCAGGAGCTATGCACATCGCTATCGCAGGAAATATCGGAAGTGGCAAGACTACACTCACCAAGATGCTTGCCGCACACTATGGCTGGACTCCAAAGTACGAGTCCGTGGATTATAATCCCTACCTTGTGGATTTCTATAACGATATGGAACGCTGGTCGTTCAATATTCAAATATATTTTCTCAACAAAAGATTTCTTGATGTTGTAGAGATCAGCAAATCTGAAGATGTGATTGTGCAGGACCGTAGCATTTATGAGGATGCCTGCATTTTTGCCCCCAATCTCCATTCGATGGGGCTTATGGCTACCCGCGACTACGAAAATTACGCTTCCCTCTTTTCACTTATGGTTTCGCTTGTCAAAGCTCCCGATCTATTGATTTATCTCCGTTCAAGTATTCCCAATCTAGTAAGCAATATCCAGAAACGTGGGCGCGAATACGAAAGCAGTATTCGTCTTGACTATCTCAAAGGCCTCAATGAACGCTATGAAAAGTGGATTGAGGGATACAAAGACGGAAATCTCCTGATAATTGACGTGGATAACCTCAATTTTCAGGAGAATCCTCTTCATTTCCGCACCATTACCGATAAGATTGATGCGCAGTTACACGGTTTGTTCTAAATCGTAAGTTCTTCGCCTTCGCTTCTGGCAACTATTACGGCACCACATGTGTCGCCATAGGTGTTGATCATTGTACGAGGCATATCACAAAGCTGCTCTACAGCCAATACAAGTCCGATACCCTCAAGAGGCAAACCCACCACATTGAGTACGATGGTGAGCATTACCATTCCCGCCATAGGAATACCGGCAGCACCAATTGCAGCCATTAAAGAGGTAAAGACCAGGATGATCTGCTGCATTATTGTCAGCTCTATGCCATAGGCTTGTGCAATAAATATAGCTGCGACGCACTCGTAAAGTGCAGTGCCGTTCATATTGATGGTCGCCCCTAAAGGAAGTGTGAAACTGGCAATTTTGATCGAAACGCCGCATTTTTCATGCGTATCTCGAATATTAATAGGAAGGGCAGCACCGGAAGAACAGGTTGAAAATGCAGTCAAAAGTGCTGTTGAGACTTTAGAAATATGTCTCCAGGGATTTGCCTTGCCGAGCACTCTTACAAGTGTAGGAAGCACGATTCCTCCATGAATAAGCAAACCTCCCCAAACTATGAGAACGAATATTCCCAGACTACCCGCTATGTCAAGTAAGGCTTTTGTGTCCCCTGCTTGTTGGCCTACTACATTGGCAACTATAGCAAAAACTCCATAGGGAGCAAGTTTAATAATAAAGAATGTAATCTTCATGATTACATCGTAGATGGCTTGCAAAATATCCTTAAGCGTAGTCTGCTGCTTCTCATCCACCATATTGATGAAAAAGCCGAAAATAATTGCAAAAAATATAATCGCAAGAAGATTTCCCGTACTCAATGCCTCAAATATGTTTGCCGGTATAATGTTTACAATCTGATCTATGAATGAGACTTTGGCTCCTGCCAGTTCGGTAACATTCGCAGTGAGTTTAAGGTCAGCTCCGACTCCCGGTTTTACGATATTGACCAGTGTCAGTCCGATAGCGGCGGCAATTAGCGTAGTGACTATATAAAACGCGAATGTCTTACCTGCAATACGTCCCAGGGACTTGGAAGTACCCATTCCGGCCACGCCAAGTGCAATGGATGAGAAGATCAAAGGGATTACTATCATCCTCAGACCTCTGAGGAACATATCTCCTGCCCATTTTATATAAGGAGACCATTTTTCGTAAGGAATAAATTTGGTCATCACGATGCCGAAAATGATACCGAGACCAATGCCGATGAGAATCTGCCAGTGGATGGCTAGTTTCTTACGGGTTTTCTTTTCATTAGAAGAGCTTTTTGTCATAGTTGTGTGATGGGTTATCTTTCTGAGCGACCACTGAGGATCACTTTATGTGCAATGTGTGAGTTGAATTGCGTTTTATCGAATAGTTCCTCAAGAGTGATGTGCATTCTATACCTCCAGTAGTGTTTGGGGTTTGAGGGAATATTGATGCGCTCACTCTCCGGATCCTCTACACGTAAAGAGTCATCCAGCGAGAACCAATCCTGAAGCGGCAATATGGTGAGCATGGCCGGAGAGTGGAGATGGCTATCCACTATATCTTCGCAATGATGACTGGGACAATCTTGACCGTACCTTTCAACCCACCAGCCACGGAGTGTGCTGGTATCGTGTGTACCGGTAGCACATACAGAGAGATAGGGATAATGAGCAGGATTACCAAGGACTACACCCACATCTTTGGGCATTCTCTGTATTTCGAGCGTGAGTATCTTGAGTTGCTCAAGCACCGGTGGCACGCAAGCAGGTATCATACCAAGATCCTCGGCGCAAGTGAGCATATTAGTGGCAGTAATCAACTGAGGCAATCGGCGCATTGCCGCATCTTGCCAAAATTCGTTGTGCCTTGTATAGAAAAAATCATCATAAAGCCGGTTGAATGCCGACTTTTCCTCTTCGGAAAGTGCTTGGTAGCTGTAAGTATACTGAGCAGAAATTCTCGGATGGAAGCATCCGAAATTGTGAGGATCCTCTACAAAGAGCACCTCTCCTGCAAGCGCCATTATGCCATCCTTGAGATCATTATCCTCTTTGCCATCAAACCAGGACTCAATAAGTTTCTGGTTGGAAAATTCAGGCTTGAGAGTAAATACATCCAGCTCATTTGAGTCAAGAAAGGTCTCCTGTACCATCTGACACCGTTCCCCGAACATTTCGCGAAGCATATAATATCGGATATAGGGAGTAGCATGACGGTCATACTTGAAATCAAAACCGCGCGACATCATATCCTCATAAGAATAAGGCATGGCAGGATTAAAATGTCCCATGAGGCCGAGCACCTGATCGGAAGGCACCTCCCAGATCCTGAAAAATCCCAGAACATGGTCAATGCGGTATGCGTCAAAGTATTCCGCCATCTTGGTAAACCGTCTCTTCCACCAGCTGTAACCATCTTCTGCCATCCGTGCCCAATTGTAAGTAGGGAAGCCCCAGTTCTGACCGTTTACTGAAAAATCATCGGGTGGAGCACCCGCTTGGGCATCCATATTAAAATAATGCGGCTCACTCCAGGCTTCCACACTTTGGGGAGTGATGCCTATCGGAATATCGCCTTTTATAGCAATACCTCTGGAATGGGCATAGTCGCGGGCATCCAGCATCTGGAGATGTAGATGATATTGTAGATATATATAATATCTCATTTCCCGGCCGGAACGCACATTTTTCCAGAGTGTATTCACCTTCTTTCGGTCATAAACAGAGTATTTTTTCCAACGTGAAAAGTCAGCTGTACCATATTTATCCCTCAGAATACAGAAGGCCGCATAAGTGAGAAGCCATTCGCTATTAGCCTCAAAAAACTCCTTAAACTCGGGGTTCTCCATAAACGCACCGCCATCCTGCTCAAAGAGCACACGGCACCAGGCATCTTTGAGACGCAGTACCTTCTCGTAATCGAGACTCTCGAGAGCATTGAGGGCACGTCGCTCAGATTCGAATTTCTCTGCCTTAACAGCATCATCCACCTTTCCGATAAGAGAGGGGTTGATATAGATAGGATGTAAGGCCATTATAGAGATTCCCGAATAGGGATATGAATCAGTCCATGTACCCGTAGACCATGTATCGTTGATCGGTAAAAGCTGAATAATTCTCTGCCGCGTAATGGTGGCCCAATCCACCAATTTTCTAATATCGGTAAAATCACCTATTCCGTAGCCATCCTCACTCCGCAACGAGAACACAGGAACCGCTACTCCGGCAAAACGGGGAGTACGTGGTGGAAAAGTGGTTACGCCACACTCATATCGAATAGAATCGCCCTTTGCAAGAACAGGAATCTCCAGAGTTCTATTATCACAAGTTTCCCAGATGCAAGCAGACTCTCCGATGAGTTTAATAAATTTAAACCTCACCACTTTAGGCAGGATTGACGCATCCAGAGCCACCTCCCACCTACATCCGGAAACAGGACGCATAGGTAGGGCTTTGAGTGGATTCCAGCATCCTAAGGCCTCACACTCACCGCAGATAGAGATAGAGTCTTCGGATTGAACCAAAGGCGCTGTCACGCTTATGACGAGCTCCTTGGCATAATCTGACTCCACCGGAGCCTTTAGACTCTTTCTCCTATAAAAGACATCTGCAAAGGGAGCTGAAAGAAAAGCGGAATAATCGCTGCTCCCTTGCCACATGTCATGCAGCGTAATGTTACCGGAGCGGTTGGCTGCAATGCTTCTAGGCTCACCCACCTCAACCAAAATTCCTGAAGGACTCTTAATTATATATTTATATGAAAAAATGCCCGAAGGGTTTTTAATCTCTGCTTTCCAGTTTCCCCCATCCGAATAATTCATGGGAAGGGCACGGGAATAATCCCACTCACCGAGCTCGGGGAGTGACCCTGAAATATACAATTGCTGACCAAAACGGGTCTTGTATTCAATATTGAAACTGATCACTGTTTTTGAGGTTTTAAGTTTGCTCGCAAAAATAGGAAAAATATAACTATTCCATAAGATAATCTTCAGGTATGTTCAAGATTTTTTAGTGATTTGTTATCTTTGCATCATGGCAAAGACAAAATCAGCATGGTTCTGCAGTTCCTGCGGTAATGAAAGTCCGAAATGGATGGGACGCTGCCCCGCTTGTGGCGAATGGAATACTATGGTGGAGGAGCCAAAAATCTCTTCCGGCACCGGAGGCGGGGTTTCCGGACGTAACCGTGCTTTACTACAAACACAGGAGGCACGTCCTCAGCTGCTGACTGGAATTAAATTTGATGAGGAACAGAGATTTTCCATTGGAAATGCGGAATTGGACAGAATTCTTGGAGGTGGAATGGTACAGGGCTCGATGATACTCATAGGAGGAGAGCCGGGCATCGGCAAGTCGACTCTCTCCCTACAGATTCCACTCCATGCCCAAGGACTCAGGACCCTTTATGTATCGGGAGAAGAGAGTGCAGTCCAGATTAAACTCCGTGCCCAACGATTGCAAGGAGATGACTCCCAATGTTATGTGTTGGGAGAAACCCTGCTGGAAAACATCCTGGTGCAGGCTAAAGAGGTAAAGCCTTCTTTGCTAATAATCGACTCAATACAGACTATCTATAGCGAAAACATCGAATCTTCCGCCGGTAGCGTCTCACAGGTAAGGGAATGTGCCTCAGTTTTGCTACGCTATGCAAAGGAGAGCAATGTGCCGGTAATCCTGATCGGACACATCACTAAAGATGGCGCCATAGCAGGCCCAAAGATCCTGGAGCACATTGTGGATGTTGTACTGCTATTTGAAGGCGATACAAAGGGTGCCTACCGCATCCTTCGCAGCATTAAAAACCGTTTCGGATCCACCGATGAACTTGCAGTTTTCGAGATGACCGGCAGTGGCCTTCGGGGAGTCTCCAATCCATCAGAAATTCTCATGCCTATGCACAAGGATGATTTGAGCGGAGTAGCAGTAAGCGCCATGATGGATGGCACAAGGCCCTTTCTGATTGAGATCCAGGCATTAGTGAGTACGGCGGCATACGGTACTCCACAGCGCTCCACTACCGGATTTGATGTCAGACGACTCAATATGCTGCTTGCTGTGCTGGAAAAACGCGCAGGATTTAGGCTTGCTGCCAAAGATGTATTTCTCAACATTGCCGGAGGATTGAGAGTCAGCGACCCGGCGTGTGATCTGGCTATAGTTGCCGCAATTCTCTCCTCCAATTTTGATCTCTATATCAGTCCGAAGATTTGCTTTGCTGCAGAGGTGGGACTCAGCGGCGAGATTCGTCCGGTCAGCCAGGTGGAAAGACGTATTGCTGAGGCCGAGAAACTCGGATTTGAACAGATTTTCATCTCTTCATACAACAAGGAAAGTTCTTTTGCAAAGCGCCCCGAAGGCGGCATCACCGTCACCCCCATTTCCGACATCCCCACCCTATGCAAGAAATTGTTCAAATAATATCTAAGTTTGAATCGCACAAAATCAACTTTTTTGGTATATAAAATCAAACCCCTCAAAATCACACGATTAAGAGGGGTTTTTGTGCTCGGGACGGGAATCGAACCCGTACGGGCATCACTGCCCACAGGATTTTAAGTCCTGCGTGTCTACCTATTCCACCACCTGAGCCAGGTATGGGGCTATTGCCTTGGAGTTGCAAATGTACGAAATAATTGGAGTTTGGCAATATCATATAAAAAAATGCTGCCCGACAAGGCCGGGCAGCATAAATCACTTTGAATTGAGCATTGAACTGTTAGTTGAAGTACTTGTTGTTCAAAACCACTTTTCTCAACTCATTTTGGTTGCCTTCGTAAACATCCAGACCCTTGGTTTTCTCAAGATACTTCTGAGCATTCTTTGAGTCACCCTTAAGGAGGTAGCAGCAAGCAATGTTGTTCATTACTTCGTCTGAATCACCGGCCTTCTCATAGTATGCTATAGCCTGATCGTAGTTTCCGGCATCGGCCTCAGCTTTTGCGGCAATTGCATAGAGACTCTCGTTTTCATAAATCTCTACTGCCTTTTCGAGTACCTCGGGATCGGGATCAACTGCGAGAAGTTGGATGTAATCGTTCTCTGTGAGCTGGTAAGGATCATTTCTGAACACTACCATAGCATGCTCTCTGTTAAAGCCCTTGAGTTGGTATGAAACAGTACAGTCAGCAAAACGTGATCTAGGATATACTGCATCGAAAATCACTTTGTAGGGTCTGCCCCTGTCAATTCTCTTTATAGCAGCTTCTCTGGCATCAAGGTTAGCATTGTTTGCTATTGCAGCCTCAAGCTCATCCTTCGAAGCCTTTACAGTAGGATCATCAGTGGTTGCGATGAAGTCGATCACATCATCCCAGTACTCGCCATTACCGGATACCAGGTAAATGCTCTCAGGGAAGTCATATTTACCGGCAATGATACCCTTGAGAGTAGCTGCACGTCTTTCAGAAAGTCTCTGGTTGTAGGCCACTGTTGCCTCAGGAGATGCCCAACCACCGATCTGAATGCTTGCAACCGTAAAGTTAGGTTGATTAAGTGTACCCAGAAGTGCGAGAGCATCCTGATTCTCAAGATAAGACTCAACAGACCTGGAAATGTTTACAGGATAGTAGAGCTTGGTCTTGAGTGCCCTGATGGGGTCAACATCAACCAAAACGGGGGTAACGGAAGTCCACAGAGGATCAACTACGAGCGGTTTGCTGAGATAAGGAACATCGCAAACCTCTTCGGTGCCGCACAAATTTTCAATACAATCGGGGTTGTAAGTGCCTTTCTGTGTGGTCACTGTAAACTTGGCGTCATCCATCCAAGCCTCATAGGGAAGGAGAGTATTTGTCTCGATGGTGAGGTATTCGCCCTCCTTGGCAGTGTAGAATTTTACACGGTTGGGATCGCACACCTTGTAGAGCTGCTCTTCAACCCACATACTACGATACCTTTCTCCGGGAGCACTTATGACCAGAATCTCGACAACCTTCTTGGCTTTGGTATCAGCATCTCTAACAGCCGGGGTTAGAATCAGCGCAGTGCACTGTTCGATAACATCGGGTGCTATTGTGATAGTGTAGTTGGTAACTAGGCCTGTAAGATCTGCATTGGGAGCAATGTCTTTTACAGCCACTGCAATCTTACCATCACAAAGTTCAACCTTGTCAGTCTTGGCATTAGCAGAGAATGTTGTAACAAGCAGCACAGCCGCCATTAACAACAATTTACCCATTTTTTTCATCATGTTTTGTTTTAAGTTACTTATTATTAATCTTCTTGTTAATCGTTAATGCTCTTTTTTCGATATAATTGGCAATGCCAAAGATAGGAAATTATTTGTAAATAATAATAATATTTTTTAAATATTTTTCATCTGCACCCGCACACCACATATCCCACACCACGTACCAACCACAACTTACTCCTGACTCGAAACTCAGAACTCGGGACTAATCTACACCCCGTACCACTACACACTACACACTCAAACCTGTCGTCTAATTGAAGCCATGTGTATAAGTTTGAAAAGCTCCTCTATAAATTCCGGATCAAGGTCACGGGATAGCGCACCTCTACGTGTCTTCTCGAGAATCTCTTCCCAGCGTTGCTGCTGCAGAATAGTGATATTGCTCTGTCGCTTCTGTTCGCCTATCTGATCTACCACTCCCATTCTGAGCTCAAGGATTTCCAAAATGTTGTCGTCAAGCGAATCGATGCGTGCCCTGAGCTCCTGTAATCTTCTACTTAATTCTTCATCTTCAGGAATGCTACTGCGTATCTTAATATTGTCGAACATCTGAGCCAGAGAACTCGGCTCAATCTGTTGCTCTGAGTCACTAAGTGCAGAGTCGGGGGATATGTGACTCTCGATAAAAAGCCCATCAACTCCCAGATCCATCGCCATCTGCGATACTTCATAAAGAAGTTCGCGCTTACCGGCTATATGGCTTGGATCGCAAAGTATCCTCAGATCGGGACGTTTGCGCATAAGATCAATTGGTACCTGCCACTTAGGCTCGTTACGATAACGACCTTTCTCATAGAAAGAAAAACCTCTGTGAATAACAGAAATGTCTTTAATACCCGCCATTTCAAGCCGTTCAACGGCCCCGAGCCATAGATCAAGGTCCGGATTAAGGGGATTTTTGACAAAAACAGGGATATCCACTCCCTGAAGGGCGTCTGCCAAATCCTGTACTGCGAAGGGGTTGGCCGTTGTGCGAGCTCCAACCCAAATCATATCGATTCCGGCCTTTAACACCGCTTCCAAATGGGCTGCAGTCGCGACCTCCACAATGACTTTCAGACCGGTTTCACGGCGTACTCGCTGCAACCAGGGGAGACCTCTCTCTCCCACCCCTTCAAAAGTGCCGGGACGGGTGCGGGGTTTCCATAACCCTGCTCTATAGGCTATATGGCGGTAATCTTTCCTGTCTGCAAAAATATCAACAAGAGCAGATGCTGTAGCCAGCACCTGCTCTTCTGACTCGGCACTGCAGGGTCCGCAGATGATTTGTATCATTATACTGTCATTATCTCCTTCTCTTTGTCGGCAAGCAAGTCGTCAACATTCTTGGTATAGGTATCGGTCTCTTTCTGAATGTCGACTTCGGAAACTTTTACCACATCCTCAGGCATTCCCTCTTTTTGCAGTTTTCTAAGTATATCGATACCTTCGCGGCGAGCGTTGCGAATGCTGATCTTTGCATTTTCGCCGGCGGTTCTTGCTGTCTTTACCAATTCGCGACGACGCTCCTCTGTCAAAGCGGGCACATTGATACGGATCTGCTCTCCATTGTTCTGTGGAGTAAATCCTATATTGGCATCCATAATGGCCTTTTCAATGGCAGGAATCATCTTTTTATCCCATGGCTGAATAAGAATGGTCTTAGCATCGGGGGTGTTGATGCTGGCTACTTGTGGGACGGGGGTCATCGATCCGTAATAATTGACCATAACTGCGTTGAACACTGCCGGATTGGCCTTGCCTGCCCGGTAGGTTTTGAGATCTTCGTCCAGAAACTCCACGGCCTCAGCCATCTTTTGACTGGTCGAAGCAATGATTTCTTTTGCTTTCTCTATCATCATTATCAGTTTTG
>JAAYDZ010000075.1 GCA_012728975.1 Bacteroidales bacterium | reverse complement strand
ACTCTCTACGCTTGATGTCACCAAAAATACTGCATTACTGGAATTAGCTTGTGAAATAAACTCTCTTACAGAACTTGACTTAACCGGTAACACTTCATTACAGGATTTGTATTGTAATGGAAACTCTCTTACCGTTCTTGACTTAACCAATAACACTGGATTACAGCAATTGTATTGTCATAGAAACTCTCTTACCGCGCTTGATGTAACCAATAATACGTCATTAACTAAGCTGTATTGTTCAGAAAACTCACTTATCACGCTTGACGTCACCAAAAACACTGCATTACTGACATTAACTTGTTCCAAAAACTCTCTTACCGAACTTGACTTAACCAATAACACTGCATTAATCTACTTGGCTTGTTATGAAAACTTTCTTACCGTGCTTGATGTCACCCAAAACACTGCATTAACGTCTCTTGATTGTAGCGACAATTCACTCTCTAATCTTGATGTCACCAATAATACCGCATTGAAAGATTTACTATGTCACGGAAACCAAATAAAAGAAGTGGAGATGGAGACTTTGGTCAATAGTCTGTTCGACAGAAAAAACATAACCAATGGTTATTTTATAGTTCATAGTAGTACCACGCCCACTAATGTCATAACACAAGCACAAGTAGCTAAAGCAAAGGCCAAGAATTGGCGCGTGTTTGACGATAATTATGATGACTACGATGGCATTTAAGGTGATTTTCTTCTGTTTCGTTTAACAACAATTGTATAATATAGATGATAGATATGAAAAAGTTTTTTACAACAATAACAATTTTGGCGATGTTCCTGGTTGTAGGCTGCGTTGACCTTGATGAGCTTTGGAGTGAGATCGATCTTCTGAAAAAGCAAGGTGAAGAGCAGTCTGCCGAACTTGCGGAAAGGAAGGCCAAAATCGCAGAGTATAAGGCTTGGCTGGAGAGCTTGAAGCAGGTGACAAGCGATGCAAACTCTGAGGTTAGCTCCATAAAGGGGTTGGTGGATGCCATGACCAAAAAGGTCTATATAGTCTCCTATAATGAGCTTGCAGATAAGAGTGGTTATGAGCTCGTTTTGAGTGATGGCACCAAGATGGTCTTGAAGCATGGAGCAACCGGTGCCGATGGCAAAGATGGCAAGGATGGGCCGGAAGGTCAAGCCGGTGCCGATGGCATTGCTCCGAAAATCGGCGTTAAAAAGCACAGCGACGGTTTGCTCTACTGGACTGTCAACGGCGAGTTCCTGATAGATAGTGATGGCAAAATGGTACCTGCACAGGGTAAGGATGGTGCCGATGGCAAGGATGGCAAAGATGGCGAAGACGGCGCTCCGGGTACCGATGGCAAGGATGGCAAAGATGGCCAAGATGGTGCTACCGGCGCAGACGGTACTCCGGGTAAAGATGGCTTTACTCCACTTTTGAGGGTTAACAATAACTATTATTGGGAGATGAGTCTCGACGGAGGTAAAACCTGGCAACTCGTCAGAGACATCAACAATAACCCCGTATATGCACGAGGCCCGCAAGGCACTCCCGGCACAGATGCCCCTGCCGGTAGTGTGGGTCCTCAAGGCCCCACAGGCTCCGAAGGCCCTGCCGGTCCAAAGGGCGAAACGGGTGATCCCGGCCAGGATGGAGACCCCAACCTCACCATCACCGAAGCCAACGGAGTCGTAACCATCGTTTACAAAGGCACAACCTACATTATTCCGAAATTGCCTCCAATGTCACATAGTATGACATTTACTACCACCATGAATGTAGGCGAAAGCGTTAGCCTAAAGATTGATGCCGCTGAAGCTGATCGCGCTGATGTGTGGATTGACCTCAATAACAACGGTAAAAAAGACTCCGGGGAAGGTAATCTTACATTTGATAATTGGGCGTTTTACACTCTCGGTGCACAAACTGTTACGATATATGGTAAAATAACTACTTTTAATTGCTCAAAACAAAATCTTACTGCGCTTGACGTAACAAAAAATCCGGTATTACAGGTACTTAACTGTTCTCACAACTCACTATCTGTGCTGGATGTAAGTAAAAACACCGGATTAATGTATCTCTATGGTCATGCGAACAAAATCAAAAAAGCTGAAATGGATAATTTGGTAAATTCCATAGTCGATCGCACAGGAAACACTCCGGGAAAATATTTGTTGTATGAAGGATATGAATTTGGAGATGAAAATGTATTTGAGGCTTCCCACGCAAGTGCTCTTGGTGCGAAGAATTGGCAGAAAGGTGGTCTGGGCTAGGTCCAGGTTTAACGAAAAAGGTTTGGGATTTTTTCCAAACCTTTTTTTGTTTACATATAAAGGCTATTTTACCGTTGCAGCGGGAAGAATAGCTCTTATCACGACAAGAGTGTCGTGTATGGTGTAAACAATCATCATTTTTTTGTATCGTATTGCACGGGCGTTTGCTCCGAATCGAAGAATACTTTGCTTATCTGATACATTAACGGATTCCGCATAAGATGAGAGCGAAAAAATACGGTCATAAAGTTCTTTATAATGTCGGAGTGCTGTGGCGGGCATTTTATAGGTGTTACTTATGTGTCTTATGTATTCAAGAATACTCTCCTTTGCGCTTGCAGACACATATACTGTAAATTTTTTCATACCCTCGCACCCTACAATCTTCGCATATTAACTCCATAGTGTCGGCCCATTATTTCTAAGGCTTCATCAAATACATCGTTGAGAGGGTAAAGTGTTTCGTTAAGAATTACTTTGGATTGAGTCTCCGGAGAATAGACTTCGACCGGTTCGCTAAGCCTTTTTGGTCTCTTTTGCTTTAACGACACAATAAAAGCATCTACGGCCTGAAGTTCTTCGGTGGACAAATTGTTGAGTTCCAAATTTAGCTTTTCGAGTAAGTTCTTATCGGTAAGCATAATAATAAGTTTTTATTGAATACGCTACAAAGTTAGGAAATCACTATCAATGATATATGCAGAAAAGACAATTTTTATAGGTTGTGGTATAAAACAGAGTCCCGGGCTAATTAATCTTAACTCATGACTTCTAAAACTTACTTAATACCATAAACTCATTAATAGCACAAATAAAAAGAGATCATCCTTTTTTATTTGTGCCTTCGAAGGGAGTTTTATACTTTTGTGAGCGGATTAGCCAACTCCTCCAGACATTTTTTGCAGAGGCATTGGTCCGGCCACTTATGTTGCAATTGCGCTAAAACGGTCGGGGGAAGCGTAAGACACGTACACCAGCAATCGTTGTGTGAGATGGTGTCATGATGGCAGTTGAAAGAGGCGCCACAGCGGGGACAAATTACGGTTCTCATTATGAGATACTTATTGTTACTTGAGCAAATATAAGCATTTAATTTGGTGCCGGCAGTATATTTTTTATGCGATTTTTAAATAAGAAAAACTATATGAATTTTATGAAACGTATTATGTTGTTGGGGCTAGGGTTTGGTTGCCTGGTCTTGTTGTCTGCTTGTCAAAAGGAGATCATTTGCACATTGAGCGAACCGAGCATTGAATTGGAGTATACCGGTGATCCGCTCAAGGTGCGCCTCTCCAGCACTGTTTCGTGGAAGATCGAGGTGCCGAGTGATGCTACGTGGCTGCAGATAACGCCGCTTTCGGGACCGGCAGCGCAAGAGATAGAGCTGACCTGCAAAGCGAAACCTAATGAGAGGGCGATTCGCCAAACACAGGTAACTGTTCGATGCGGTAGACGCATTTTGGATTTAACCGTGATCCAACAACCGTTGAATGTTATAGAATATACTTATACGGTTTTGCAGGAGCATACACAAGGCACCTATCCCAACGAAGTGATTATTTTGGGCGATGGCTACTCCAAGATGGATTATGGCACACTGGGTTCTTTTAATAAAGATGCACGTGATGCCATGGAGGCCTTTTTTTCGATCGAACCATTCAGCACCTATCGTTCTTATTTTCGGGTGGCGCAATTTGTGGTTTTTTCGCCGGAAAGCGGAATTACGGAAAGTGATAAAAAGACCAAAGTCCGCACTGCCTTTGATGTCCGTTTTGATGAACCGTATGTCATGGCGATGGACAATCCCAATTTGGTGTTTCAAGCTGCGAGGCGCATTCCCGGTATGACCGATAAGCGTATGAGCAATACGTTGTTTATTCTTTTGGCCAATGTTGACCGATATGGCGGCCTTTGCTGGCAATACAGTGATGGATCGGCGCTTGCACTTTGTGCGGTTTGCCGCACACCGGTTGGGAGCTATACGAAATTGGCCGATTTGATACATCATGAGGCCGGCGGTCATGGCTTCGGGCGGCTCGTTGATGAATATGTAATCCACAATGGGCAGACTATACCGGAAGAGGCAACAAGCGCTTCGCCTTACCGCCATAAAAAAGAACTGAAAGAGAGGCAAAAACACGGCTATGCTATGAATGTCGATATCAGCGGCGAAAAAGAGCAAGCTCCGTGGGCGCATTATTATTCGCTGCCCGGATATCAGGCAGTAGGCCATTATGAGGGTGCCTATTTTTATGAAAAGGGTGTTTGGCGTCCGGAACAGCGAAGTTGCATGGTCGATAATCGTCCTTATTATAACGCTCCGAGTCGTGAAAGCATTGTGAAATTGTTGTTAAGACGGGCGGCCGGTGTCCGGTTGTGTGACTATGTCTATCAATCCTCTACAGGAACTTTTGAAGTGGTTCCGATCCCTAACGATCCGTTCAATATGGAGGATTTTATGCGCAATGATTCGAAAAAAGCATGGTCGGCGCCTATGCCGGTAACATTCGATACCAGAAGCGATCAATTTTTCATTCCCACTCAACCGGTACGCTTCATACCCGGCTCACCCACTTTATAATGTTGCGGGGTGCAGGGTGCATGGTATGGGTTAGTTCTGAGTTTCGAGCCAGGAGTTCTGAGTTGGTTATTTAGTAGCTGCCTATGAGTTAAAAGTGTATAGCTGGTTACGGGTATTCCCGAAACGTGCACCCTACATCTTGCAACTACATACTACATACTACATACTGCTTTCTTACTCATCAATAAAAACTGAGGGCCACCGATTGGTGACCCTCTTTAGCTTCCCCTCGGCGGGAGCCTTAATTACAGTCTGCCCCTTCGGCGAAGCAGACACCTAAATTACTCGTCCAGAAGCTCTACAATTTTAGCCTCAGGAGCATGTCTCATAACGGATGCTATGCCATTGTCCCTTGTCCTTTCAGAAGCGTACATCTGGCTGTTTCCAATTACCTGGCCGTTTGTGGCGATAAGATTGAAATAGGGCTTGCCGTTTGAAGCCACTTTTTTCTCATATCTTGCCTCTTCAACGCTGTTTTTCTTAACTGACTCAACGCCGTTCAGGCAAGAAGCCTTGGTCTTGTAGCCTTGGCTGGTGAGGATTATTTCACCGTTAGATGCTTTAAGATTGAACTGGAATTCTCCGTTTTTTCTTAGTGTAATTTCAAATTTTCCCATATCGATATTGTGTTGTTGTTTAGTACTTCAAGTCCTACAAAGTTAGAGAAAAAAACCATAAATCAAAATCATTTACATATCTTCGTAAATAAAAACGCATAAAAATGAAGAGATTTTCATATGTATTGTCATCTATAATATTTTGCGTGCTCTTTACAGCGGCCTTGCGACCGGTCTCCGCACAGACCCCTTCAGATGAGTCGGTTAAGCATATCCCGATGGAACTGATACAGAATCCCGATAACCCGATATTGTTGATGTTTACAGCCTCCTGGTGCGCCCCCTGCCACAAGATGCGCAGTGTCATGTTCAAAAAGGAGAGCATCTCGGTTCTGCTCAGAAAGTACAATCTGGTGATATTGGATGTGGAATCACAGCCGGGTTCAGACCTGCAGAGGATCTATTGCGAAGACAGAGTAGTTCCACAATATATAGTAATGGATAAAGAGCAGAATGTGCTTCGGAAAATGCGGGGTGCTACTGATGATGAGTATGAGTTTGCGGATTTTCTGCGTAGCGGCATAGAAGAGATCAGACCGGGAATGCCTGCGGTGCAGGACATTGTTACACAGGAACAGATGGAAATTCTCACCGGTAACGATTATAAGGCAGCCACGAGCCGTCTCAAGGCGCAGTGGAGTTTTGGAGTCGGTGTCGGAGGACACCTCTCTACGATGCCCGTTTCCAGCAGATCTCTTTTTGCTGAAGACAGAGCCTCTGCTGCCGATAGCTTACAATTCAATTACAATGGAGTTAAGCCGGGTGGGAGTATTTCAGCATTGGTGCGTTACACATTCTACAAATCCACTATCGAGAGCGGTCTGTTATTTATGACTGCCGGAGGCCGCGATGTCCGAACCAAAGAGAACTTTAATTCATACTACATAGGTATTCCCTTCGATTTCCATTTTGGAATATGGAATGATTTTAAAGGGGGAGTAGGCCTTTCTGCCATGTATATGTTGAACGATGTTGCCAAAAATCGTTTCGATGCGGGTTTGCGTCTCAAACTTCTGTGGGATGCCTATCCTTTCTGTGTAGGTGCGGGATGGCAACGTGGTCTTGTAAATATTTTAGGAGCCGAATCGCCATTGAGAGCCCATAACAATCACTTTTTTGTTAATTTTGCCTTTTATTTTAATTGAAACGGTCAATGAGAGCAAGGCAAGTTTTTAGATTTTTAGCTGTGATGACCCTTTGGGTCTTCGGATTTGTGTTCTTTTCCGCTGTAGCAGCTCCCGACGGAAATGTGTCCGAAGATGGTGAAAAGAGGCTCGCCGAGTTTACATCCGATGAATTGCTCTCGAAAAATATGCCTGCCGAACTGGCATTTTTGCCTAATGCAATCTCAAATATATCAATGCCGGGCAATCGCGCCGGTATTTGGGCCCTTGATGCTCTGGATGCGGTGAGATATGGCCTTAGGGTGGACCTGGTGCATGATCAGCGTTATGATGATACTCTTTGCACTTTGGCTGCTCTCAATTGTTTGCAGGAGTATTTTGAGCGTTACGGAGAGTGGGATATGGCTATTGCGGCTTATTTGCATAGTCCTGCTGTACTAAACGCCTGCCTCCAGTCCGGGGACTCGACTCTATTACTCCATACGCTTACTCTCTCCGATCTCAGCCGTATGGAAAAAGGCGCACCTCTTCTCTCTACGGAAGAGTTCTTTACCCTGGACTTTGATCAGCCGGTTTCTCTTGAAGCTATAACGCATCTAACCGGTATAAGTGCCTCGGATTTTTCAAAGGCGAATCCCATATTCAGGTCAGATCCCTTGGTACCTCTCGAAGGTTATGGACTCAGGTTTCCGGTCGAAATGGCAAACAACATAGAGGTGGACTCCCTTTATGCAGTCACAGAGCGTCTGGTGGCGGCCAGAGAGGCAGAAGTACTCAAAAAACAGAAACAAGCCGAGGAGGAGCGTAAGCAGACCTCCATTATTTATACGGTAAAATATGGTGATACTCTGAGTGGTATTGCATTGAAGCATAGAGTACGGGTTTCCGACCTCAAAAAGTGGAACAAACTCAGGAGTGATTTCATCCGTGAACGACAAAAACTAATTATTTACAAGTAAGAATTGATGAAAGCGAGCAAGATTTTACTATTCATATTATCAGTAATACTTATTCTGGGAGTGATTTGGGTGGTTTTTCCACAAGGGGGAATAAAAGTTGGAGGCACTACCCTACGTTTTGCTTCTTACGAGGAGGCTTCTTCAAGCATCAATGAAGAGGTGGTCGATGTAGACAAAGTACTCTCTGAATTGGAGCAGAGCTTTAATATGCTCTCCGGCTCCCATCAGGACTCACTCAGGTTTTTCAAAAATTTCCTTAAATCCAATTCCAATAGGATTTATCTCCCCAATGATGACTACACCTATCTTGATAGCCTGTTTTATCTCTTTGATAACGCAAAGGAGGAAGATAAAACCTACCGCATAATGCATTACGGTGATTCGCAGATAGAGATGGACCGCATCTCCTCGATCGTTCGTGAGCATCTGCAGGGCATCTTCGGCGGTAATGGCAACGGCCTTGTGCCTGCAATCCAGAGTGTTTCCACCTATTCACTGGTGCAGAGTGCATCCGGCGCACTTGCCCGATTTACGCTCATCGGTGATTCTACTACCGTGCGTGCAGATCACAACCGCTACGGAGTGATGACGCATTTTTCTCAACTCTACGGTGAGGCCTCCATTAGTTTCAGAGTTTCAAAAAACTCCAACTGTCAGGAGCGTGCAAAGAAATTTTCCAAAGTTGCGCTACTTGTAGGCAACACTTCTCCGGGGTTTAAAGCCTCTTTGCGCTGTGATACTATCAGGACCGAAAGCAAGGTGCTCAAAAACGCAGTTCAGGGAGTTTCGCTCCTTACCTGGGAACTTCCTGCCTATGCATCCAGAGGCACAATTACACTTAGCGGAAGTGCTGAGATCTATGGTTTCTTAATGGACGGCGAAGGTGGAATAGCGCTGGACAACGCACCTCTCAGAGGGTGCTCGGGTACGATATTTACCCGTCTGAATAAAAGTGTGATGAAGCAATCCTTCGGTCTGCTCGATACCCGTATGATCATATTGCAGTTTGGCGGTAACCGTGCCGTCAGCATTCATAATGAGAAGCAAATTTCCAACTACCTGCGTCAGCTCGAAAAACAAATTGACTACTTCCACGAGGTGGCTCCCGAGGCACAAATTCTCTTTATAGGTCCTTCGGATATGGGCAGAAGTGTTGATGGACGTATTTCCACCATCCCAATGTTGCCAGATCTGAATGATTCGCTCAAGGTGATGGCTTTAAACAAAGGTGCTGCATATTGGGATCTCTTCAATATGATGGGTGGCGAAAATTCAATGGTGCGATGGGTGAAGCACAGTCCTCCGTTTGCGAGCAGTGATTATATTCACTTTACCACAAGGGGTGCGGAACATGTTGGGATGGCTTTTGCGAGGGCTTTTGAAGTGTGCTACAATTTCTACAAGCTCAGACAGGAGCTTGATCCGGAGATGGTTTGTGCATATATGAATAGTGAGGATCCCTTCGAAGTCTCCTCTGCAGAGATGATGGAGAGTGATAATGATAAAACTTCAGTAGTAGAATGAGGGGGATGCAAAAAACAGTAAGGGTAATAATGGTAGCAGTTGTGCTGCTTTCGACATGGTGCAGCAATGCCCTTGCTCAGAGCCTCCATAAGCCTATTCCCAATTATATGTTCGCCCATTTCGAGGAGAATGCGATTAACTTTCCCTCCGGAGACAGTACTGCTTTCGTGAGATTTTTCAATAAACTCGATACCCTTCTCTTTCTTGGGGAGGGAGATGTCAATATAGTCCATATTGGCGGTTCGCATGTGCAATCCGGTACCTTTTCCAACAGGATGCGTCGCAATCTGCTCTCGATGCGCTATGGTATAGAGGGGGGTAGAGGGGTGGTTTTTCCATTTTCAGTAGCAAAGAGCAATACACCCACGAGTTATTACAGCAGTTATACAGGCAAATGGATTGCCTGTCGTAATTCTCAGCCTAAGACACCTCTCCGTATGGGTCTGACCGGAATGGCTGCCTCCACTTCCGATCCTTCCGCCACAGTGACAATTGTTTCTCGTGAGCGCAATCCGATGGGATCTCCCCATGATTTTCGTTTTGACAGGGTGCAGGTGCTGGGGCGCTCCGACAGCGATACTCTTGTACCGGTAGTCCATTTGGACACACTGACGCTTTTACCCGCCTCTCATGATCCGGATAAGGATCTCTATGAGTTCGTCCTGCCTTCTTTGACCGATTCTCTGGTGTTGGGTACAAGCGGAGTGCCGGGGGAGTGGAATTTGACGGGGATTGTGCTGGATCATGGTCGTCCGGGGCTTACCTATCATGGGATCGGAGTCAATGGTGCGAGCCTTAATTCCTATTTCAAGTGTGAAGATTTTGAGAGGGATCTGGCGTTGCTAAAGCCAGATTTGATAATTTTTGCCATAGGCATCAACGATGCAAATACCCCCAATTTTAATAAGGAACGGTTTGTTTCCAATTATATACAAATGGTAGATATGGCCCTCAGGGTAGCACCCGATTGTGCAATACTCTTTGTGACCAATAATGATAGTTTCAGGCGTTCCCGCCGCTCCTATTATCTCAATCAGAATGGTCCTGTGGTACAGGATGCCTTCTATGGCCTTGCCCGAAGATACGATGCGGGTATTTGGGACCTTTTTAGGATAATGGGTGGTCTGAATTCGATGAAACAGTGGGAAAGTGCCGGCCTGGCTAACAGAGATAAGATTCATTTTACGGAAAGCGGCTACATATTGATAGGTGACCTGCTTTATAATGCGTTGCTCAATCGTTATCTGGAGCATCTCAAATCAACTTCCTTAAAAAACGACAACTCCAGATGATCGATTTTCTCCAGATAGCGGCAGATTTCCTGAAGGGGCTCTTCACATTTGATCAGTCTCACCCGTTGCTTTTCACGCAATTTTATTTCTGGGCCTTTTTTGCGATAGTGTTCGCCCTTTTTGCCCTATTTAAAAATAAACTGCTGCTTAGAAACGGTTTTCTCTTTTTTGCCAGTGTCTTTTTCTATTACAAGACCAGCGGGATTTTCACTCTGATACTTCTCTTTGTGACGCTTTATAATTTCTTAGGCGCCAAATGGATGTATTCCAGAAAGAGTGACAGGGGAAAAAGAGCGGTGCTGATAGTGAGCCTGATTGTCAATCTCTTTACGCTATGTTACTTTAAATATGCATATTTCATAACGGATGTAGTCAACAATCTATTCGGGACGGAGTTTGCCGTATTTGATATGTTTGCCGTAATTGGCAATGCCATTACAGGTTCCGGCCGATTCAGTGTAGATACGATAATTTTGCCGGTGGGTATTTCGTTCTATACTTTCCAGGCAATCAGCTATATAATGGATGTTTATCGCGGAAGGGTGACCCCTGTTCGGAATATTCTGGATTTTGGCTTCTATTTGAGTTTTTTCCCGCAACTGGTGGCCGGTCCGATAGTTCGTGCCAGCGAATTTATACCGCAGCTGCATCGTAAGTTCTTTCTTAGCAGAAGACAGTTCGGTATAGCAGTATTCTGGATTGTAAATGGTCTTGTCAAGAAAATTGTTCTCAGCGACTACCTGGCCGTTAATTTCATTGACCGCGTCTTTGAAAATCCGTTGCTCTACTCTGGTTTTGAAAATGTAATGGCTCTCTTTGGATATTCGCTGCAGGTTTATGCTGACTTTTCAGGATATACCGACATAGCTATCGGCGTGGCAATGTTGATGGGCTTTTATCTTCCCCAAAACTTCAATTCGCCTTACAAGGCCAGGCACCCGGGTGAATTTTGGAAAAGATGGCATATGTCTCTTTCCAGATGGCTTAAGGATTATCTCTATATCCCTTTGGGAGGCAACCGCAACGCCACTTTCGGCACATATTGCTGTATTGTAACCATTTCACTTATCGGAGTTTTACTTGCAGGATCCTGGTTAGTGGCTCTGGTTGTGCTGATAATAGCTGTAGCACTTATATTGCTGGCTCGTTTCAGACCTGAAAAACGCAGAACCATTACAACTAATCTCAACTCGATGAACACGATGTTGCTGGGTGGTTTGTGGCATGGAGCAAGCTGGAACTTCATGATTTGGGGTGGCCTTAACGGCATAGGAATGGTGATTCACAAGATATGGAAAAACTGGGGCATAGGTCTCAGATTTATTGTCATCACGGCCGTTACTGCTATGTTCGGGGTTCTCTGTGTCGTTGCGCCCCGTCCGCTTTTCAATATGTTTTTTGTCTGGATGGCGGTAATGTGGGCCGGTAATCTGGTAAAACTTCTATATATGCTTGTTTGCCGTTTGCGTGGTGTTGAAGCAGCTGTCGTGGCGGGACCTGAGGGCTCACAAGAGCCACGTTTCAGACGTATTTCGGATATCTGGGCTATTTTCCAGACATTTGTCTTCATCACATTTACGCGTCTCTTTTTCCGTTCGGGATCCAATCTCGATCCTGCCGAAGCCAACGAGACAGCCTGGAATACTGCAAAGAATATGGTAAACCGTATAGGCAGCCATTGGGAGTTGTCGATGATACCTGAGATTGTCTGGCAATATCGCAATGTGTTTTTGCTTATAGTGGCAGGTATGGTCATTCACTGGTTCCCAGACCGTTTTAAACGCCGTTATCGCCTCTGGTTTGCATCTATGCCGCTACCCCTTATGGCTTTGATAGTGGCCCTGGCGGTATTTATCGTATACCAGTTTATTACTGCGGATCTGCAGTCGTTTATCTATTTTCAGTTCTAAGGGTTATCGGAATTGCTTTACGGATTTTCCGAATCTTCGGGTTTTTCGGGTGCACCCTCTTGGATCAGCAGCAGATGATGTTCTATCGTTTCGCTGAATATCCTGGCCTGGGTTTGCCGCATAGGGCCTTCATTCAGGGTAGTCTTAAAGACAACGGTGGTGTCACCATCTGCCCAGTTGGGTTTAACAATTATCCATTGGTCACTATAAGTGATGTCTGGTGTTTCTATCTCCCAGATGACATTGGAGTGTACATCCAAATAAGCACTGTCGATATTGTGGCTGAATATAATGGTGTCCTGAGAGATGGTCAGCTCAGGAAGAATATATTTTTCACACGAAACAAACTGAGCGAGCAGCACAAGGAGAAAAAGTGCAGCAACAGCCCAGGTCAAAATGGTTTTCTTCTCTTTCATTTCAAGACAAAGTTATAAATAATATGCAGTTGTAGTGTTTTTTTTGTTCCGGGAAGAACATATTTTTCTTTTTTTACCTATATTTGTCAATTATACAGATTATAATATGCGTAAGATTTTTCCTATTATTCTGGCGGTAGTGTTTATGGCAACCTCTTGCCATAAGGTGGTGGACCCCGAGATTTCGGTAGATCCTTATGCTATAACTTTTGACTACAACGGCGGCTCGTTCGATGTCAATGTCCGTTGCAATGTAGATTGGACAGTGGATTGTGATACTCTCGGTATAACTATTTCTCCCACTTCGGGCACTAAGGATGGCACTGTAAGGATTTCAGTTCCCGCAACTACATCAAAGTCCACTCAGGTGGCCAGGATAACATTCACCGCTAAGGGTGAGGAGAGCTCCAAAATTACCAAGACAGTCGTGACGATCGGTTCTTATCCCTTTATTGGAGTTGACGTTGGACAACTTAGTATCGCTGCTGAAGGGGGTGGTACACAATTTCTGTTGACGGCCAACCGTGAGTGGACAGCCACGTGTTCAAATCCTGCGTTTACATTTTCTCCGGAAACAGGAAAGGCAAACGACATCATAAGGGTGACTGCCGACGTCAACAAAACCGGTTTTGCGAGAGAGTGTCTTATTACTTTCAGACTTAAAGAATACCAGAATACAACGTCACAAATAAAAATAGTTCAGACATCTCTGTAGTATTATGAGAAAGGCATTGCTAATAATAATTGCTTTACTCTCCTTTTTTCCCGCCTTTGCCCAGAAATATCAATTTTCGGGAAAGGTGCTTGAAAAGGGTACTGACATTCCTGTGGAATTTGCCACCGTGGTGATGCCGGATAAGGAGTTGTGGGCAGTAGCCAATGCAAAGGGCGAATTTGTTATCAGCGGGGTTTCGCAAGGCAAAACCAAAGTAGAGATATCCTGTCTGGGATATGCCCCTACCACATTTGAAATAGATATTACCAAAGACCTGAAAGGAGTTACCTATTATCTTGCGATTGATGACCTGACCCTCGAGAGCGCAGTGGTGGTTGCAAAGGAAAACACCAACAGTGCCACCACCAGCCGTCAAATTGACAGGACTGCACTTGAACATATGCAGATGGTCAATATCTCGGACATCTCCTCATTGCTGCCGGGTGGCGTTTCGGCCAATAGCGGCAAACTCACCAGTTCGACTGATGCTTTTCAAATCCGCTCCGACGAGACCTCAGCGATTTCCTCTTTTGGTACTGCGGTTGAACTTGACGGCGTGCGCCTCTCCAATAATGCTACCCACGGTGGAGTATCGGGAGTTTCTACCCGTAATATAGCCTCATCCAATGTAGAGTCAATAGAGATCATAACCGGAGTGCCTTCTGTGGAGCATGGTGATATGACCAACGGAGTGGTAAAGATCAACACCCGCAAAGGAAAATCCCCATGGATGATTACTGCAATGACCAGCCCCAATACCAAGCAACTCTCTTTAAGCAAGGGATTTGACCTTGGGGCGAAGGGCGGAGTAATCAATGCGAGTGCCGAAAGGACCACTTCCGTCCACGATCTGGCATCTCCTTTTACCACCTACCAGCGCAACGCCTTTTCATTGATTTATTCCAATTCTTTCGACGCGTTTGGGCAGCCGGTAAGATTTTCGACCGGAGTTTCCGGCAACATCGGCGGATATGACAAGAGTGCCGATCCCGACTCCTTCATGGAGACTTTCGAAAAGGTGAAGGAGAATACCATTCGAGGCAATTTCTCACTCAACTGGCTTCTAAACAAATCCTGGATTACCAATATTGAACTCACGGGTTCGGTAGTCTATTCCGATAATCTCTCCTCATTAAGCGAAAATAAATCCAGTTCCAGTTCCACATCCTCTCTCCATGGAATGGAAGAGGGATATTTTGTTTCCACTCCCTATTCATCCAATCCCGATGCTGAGGTGATTCTCAGGCCTGCCGGATATTGGTATGAGGTTAGCTACAGGGATGATAAGCCTCTTGATTATAATCTTCACCTAAAGATAAACTGGGCTCACGACTTTGGAGGAGTGGTCAACAAACTGAAACTTGGAGCCCACTTTACCGGAAGCGGCAATCTCGGAGAAGGCTTTTATTATGAGGATCTCTCGAAGGCACCGGATTGGAGACCCTATCCCTACAAGGATATCCCTTTTGTCAACAATCTGGCGGCCTACGCTGAAGAAAATATCACCATTCCAATAGGGACAACCTCGCTCAATCTTGTGGGTGGTGTTCGCTCAGAGTGGACTATGATAAACAATTCGGGTTATGGTACTGTCAATAGTCTCTCCCCGCGATTTAATGTGAGATATTCGATTATAAAATATCAAAGAAGTCGTGTCTTAAGAGAGCTCTCACTGCGTGGCAGCTGGGGTGTGGCAGTTAAACTACCTTCGGTCTCCATTCTCTACCCTACACCATCCTATTACGGAAAACAGGTCTTTGCTCCCGGTACAATGGCGGACGGAACTGCATTCTACGCATATTACATTCTTCCGAGACAGATAGAATATAACCCCGATCTCAGATGGCAGAAGGCGCAGCAGAGCGAAGTGGGAGTTGAGGCGGATATAGCAGGCGTTAAAATTTCCCTTGCGGCCTTCTATTCCAAAACTCTGGACTCTTACTTCACATACAGTGAATATGAGCCCTTTACCTACAAATGGACGGACCAACGCAGTCTGGAAGGGTGTCTGATCCCCTCCTCCGAGCGCCTCTACTCCATAGACAGGAAGACGGGAGTAGTTACCGTGAAAGATATCACCGGCAAAGTGCCTGATCAGACACTCGCCTATACGGAGAAAAACACCTTTGTTTCAAAGACCAAAGTGACCAACGAGGTAGCCCCTACCGTACGTAAAGGCATAGAATGGGTGATAGACTTCGGACAGATACCTGCCATTCGTACCTCTATCAGAATGGACGGTACTCTTTATAAATACAGGAGCACAAATGAGAACATAGTGCAGTCGTACCAGACCAACCGCACCATGTCGGACGGTATCACACCATACCAGTTTGTAGGGCACTTTGTTGGTAGCGGTTCCGGAACAAGCAACGGTTCCGAGAGTCTTAAGTTGCGTAACAACATAACTTTCACTACTCATATTCCCAAGGCGCGACTGATATTTACCCTCAGACTCGAAAGCTCGCTCTACCGTCACGATCGCAACCTTGCGGAATATAGCGGCGAACAGACTACCTGGCCTATCAGCGGTCAGGATAAAATTCCATCAGGCACCGAGTTTTACGACATAAAGGGCCATGTCGCCAAATATCCTCTCTATTATTCCACCTTTGACGATCCCAAAACTCTCATCCCATTCCGTGAAAAATATCTCTGGGCTAAAGATAACAACAAGCAGCTATTTTCAGAGCTGGATGCAATGATCAACACGACGGGATACAATTATCTCTACCTTAAGAATGTCTTTTCTCCCTATTTCTCGGCCAATATCAGCGTGACCAAGGAAATAGGCAGAATAGCCTCTCTCTCATTTTATGCCAACAATTTCTTTTATTCGACAATGAGATTCAAAACAAGCGCTTCACAGACCGATGTATCTTTGTTTGAATTTTTATCATATATACCTAAATTTTATTATGGACTCACATTGAGGCTAAAAATACAATAATATAAATACACAATGCGTATGAAAAAGTTTGTTTCATTTCTGATGTGCAGCGTATTCTTAATCGCTGCGGTCTCCTGTCACAAGGATGACCCTTACAAATTGTATGACGTCAAAGTTCAGTTGGTCTATTCGGATGCTGATCCCGTAGCCGGCGTTACGGTAAATGCGGTCAATACCAATACCGGAATGATTTATGTCGGCACAACCGATGCTCAAGGTAATGCAGTTGTGCCTGCAGTTGCCGGTCTTTATGAATTTTCCGCTACTGAAACCCGTGCCGAAAGCGGTACTGCTTACTCCTTCAACGGCTTTAAACAGCAAGTTGCCATTACTCACGATTATGAGAAGACTCCTTTCGTGGTTACCATCGACATGGTCGGTTCAGAGGCAAAACAGATCATCGTTAAGGAGCTTTACACCGGCGGTTGTCAAAAAGATGACGGTTCCGGTTATTTCCAGAATGATAAGTATGTCATTCTTTACAACAACTCCACAGTTGATGCCGATCTAAAGAACCTCTGCTTCGCAATGACAATCCAATACAACTCACATACAACGAATGTCGATGTGGTTGATGGTAAACTCACTTATGAGGCAGAAAACAGAGTGCCCGCCGGACATGGCTTCTGGACCTTTGCGGAGGGTAATGCTCCGGTACTCAAACCGGGCGAAGAGGTTGTTGTGGCTATAAATGGGGCCATCAACCATACTCTTACCTACAGCAATTCAGTGAATCTCTCCAACAGCAACTACTATGCTATGTATGACCCTGAATCGGGATACAGTCTGGCTTCTTACTACCCTACACCTTCTGAGGCAATCCCTACCTCACATTATCTCAAGGCCTACAAATATGGTACGGGAACGGGTTGGCCTATTTCGGTGACCGGCCCCGCATTCTTTATCTTCATAACTCCTGACGGTGTGACACCTCAGTCATTCTTTGAGGATACTTCCAACGAGAATTTATATGACAACAAGGCTTCAGGAAAGCGTAAATGGGTTTCTGCAGAATGGGTTGTGGATGCCTGTGAGGTATTTTCAGCCGGTTATGTCGGCAAAAACAACAAGCGTCTCATCACCTCTGTTGACGGAGGCAGCGTGGTACTTACCAACAGACAAGGATATTCCATCTATCGTAATGTCAACAAGGAGGCTACCGAGGCGATACCTGATAATAAGGGAAAACTTGTTTACAGCTACAATATGGGAACAAGTGACCTGGAAGAGGGTTCAACCGATCCGAGCGGTATCGATGCTGAAGCCTCCATCAAGGCAGGCGCCCGTATCATCTACATGGATACCAACAACTCCGGAAACGATTTCCACCAGCGCAAAGAAGCTTCGTTGAGGAGCAAATAAGGGGAATTGATGATGAAACGTTGTCTGACTATAATGGTAATGGCGTTGTTCTGCCTCTTTTCAGGCCGGGCACAGGTGACTCCGCAGAATCTTTATGATTTTAATTTCATAAAGGGTTCAGAGCCCTGGTTGACCAGCAGCAATGCGGCCGGTCTTATTCGTCTGCCTGTGGAGAAAATCTTCATTACGCAGGCAGGATTTGACAAGAATAATGGCGGATTTGTGGCCCATCACCAGTCGGATGACAGTTTTAATGCCGGAGCTTTGGCAGAGTCATTCTCCCACCTGGGAAAGGATGTCTATGTTTACGGTAAATTGTCGTATGACTATTTTAAAGGGAAGAATATGGGTGGCTCAGTAATGAGCGACCCATTTCATTCCCCTTTGAATGTTGTGGCAATGGCAGACTCTACAGCCGGAGTAAAGACACTGGAGACATATCAGTTGACCGGAGGTGTAGCCTACCGTTTCAATGATGCCCTTTCTGCAGGAGGCAGGATAGACTACACAGGTGGCAACTACTCCAAGGCTCGTGATCCACGTCACGTCAATATGATAATGGACATGGAAGTGACTGCCGGTCTGAGCTGGAATATAGGGAACAAGGTCGTAATAGGAGCCGATTATATTTTCAGAAGAAATCTCGAAAGTTTTTATTATCAGATTTACGGCACAACCGACAAACTCTACTACTATCTGGTGGATTACGGTGGATTTTTCGGGCAGCGGGAGGTGTTTGGAGAGAAGGGTTATTCAACACAAACCAATACTATGCCGCTGTTGACCACATATCACGGAGGTGCTCTTCAACTGGAAATAGGTCCTTCATCCAGAGTCAGACTATTTAATGAGTTTTCATTCAAGTCATTTGACGGCTATTACGGCAGAAAGTCCACATCTACCATAATGTATTCGGCTCATAATGGTTTCCAGGCGGGATATAATGGCCATTTATCTTTCGGCAAAGGAGATAACCGACATATAGTGAAGCTCTCAGCCGACTATACGCACCTGATAAACAACGAGAACGTCTACCAGGAAAAAACCATTGAAGGAGTCAAGGAGATCATCTATTTCGGTAGCAACGAGGTTCTGGACAGAAATCTGATTGAGGGCAATCTGGAGTATTCCGCAAATCTCGGCATTAGGGACCATCGTCCAACACTTGTGCTGAAGGCCACCGCAGATGCGATGTACCGCACTCAAACAGCTTCGCTCTATCCTTTCTACCGTAAACAGAATATTCTCGCTATTGACGGACTGCTTTCGGGAGCCTATAATATTTTCCGCGAAAGCGGTATCATCGGAATCCGTCTTTGCGCAGGCTTCGGAAGTGGCACAGGCAACCCTTTGAATGACGGATTATATACACAAACCAATAACCCCAGAGCGCCGCGCACGATGGATGATGCGATGCTCAAGGAATTTGAATTTTTCACTGCCAACCGCATCAATGCCGGGGCAGGATTCAGATACTCACATTTTTTCAAAAATAATATTACCGGTTATATCGATCTGGACTACCGGTTGATAAATGCCCTCGGCATCAACTATCTTGCCGGTGCAATGCATCACTGCATCAGCGCTGTAGTGGGCATCTCATTCTAATACCAATTTAAATGAAAAGAAAACTGATACCTGCGGTGGTTACTTTGTTTCTCTCCGCTGTACTGTGCCGTGCCGATGAAGGCATGTGGCTGATTCACCTAATTGAGCAGGGACTCGCCAAGAATATGCAGGAGAGGGGTCTGCAGCTCGATCCGAACACCCTTTATGATGAAGAGAAGGGTGGGCTGAGTGATGCAGTCGTGTCACTCGCTTTCGGCTGCAGCGGCAGCATGATCTCATCCGACGGTCTGATGATCACCAACCATCACTGTGCTTATTCGGATGTACATGCGTTGAGCACCCCCGAGCATAACTATCTTGAGGATGGATTCTGGGCGATGGATCGCTCGCAGGAGGCTCCTGTTAAGGGTGATGGTATCTGGTTTCTGAAGAAAGTGATAGATGTAACCTCCGAAGTACAGCACTTGCGCGATTCAATCGTTCCAAGGGGCGGAGGTTTCGCAATGCGCAGGGTTTACAGCTTAATTGAGGGCAGATACGGAAGACTTTTCAAAGGTCAGGGTGAGGTTTCCTGTTCCTCAATGTGGGGCGGTAACAAGTACTATATGGCACTTTACGAAGTCTATAAGGATGTACGTCTGGTGGCAGCTCCGCCGATCTGCATCGCATCCTTCGGAGGTGAGGTGGACAACTGGGAATGGCCACAGCACAAGGGAGATTTTGCGCTTTACCGCATTTATACTGCTCCTGACGGTTCTCCGGCCGAATATTCTCCCGACAATATTCCGATGAAGCCCTCTCGTACGCTAAAAATATCCACTGCTGGTGTGCAGAGAGGAGATTTTGCGATGGTCATCGGCTATCCCGGCCGTACAGACAGGTATGCATCCTCATTTAAGGTGAACAATATAGAAACCGTTGTCAATCCGATACAGGTAGAGATACAGGGGGAGCAGATGAAGATTATTGACGGTTGGATGAATCTCGATCCGGCAGTGCGTCTGAAGTATGCCGACCATTACTTTTCCTTGAGCAATGTGCAGGAAATCCGCGAAGGAGAAATATTTTGTTACAGCAAATATAATGTAGCGGAGAAAAAACGTGAACAGGAGGTGGAACTCCATAGCTGGATAATGTCTGATTCCTTGAGGGCAAAACGTTACGGCACTTTGCTGCATGACCTTGGAGTCAAATATAAATCTCTGGAATATATAGAAAAGCAGACCGGTTATTATCGTGAGACAATGGCCAGGGGAGTGCGCTTGCATCGGATGCTCAACCATGTGGCCAGAAGTGCGGAAATGGTGGCAAAGAGCAAAGGTCAACAGGTGCCTATAGCTGACAGTACGCGCGCCCTTGAGACAATAATGAAGATGTACGATGAGTTTGATATGAGGGTGGAAAAAGATCTGATCGATCTCTCCATAAGGGAATTTTATGCTCATGTGGACAGCGTGTTCTGGGGAGAATGGTTGACTGAACAATATGATCTGTTTGAAGGTGACACCTACGCTCTTGTGGATTGGATATGGGAGAATTCTCTTTTTACTGACCAAGGCAGGTTTGAAAAGGCTTTGTCGGAGGCGACTACTGCGGAGAAATTTCGTGCGGACCCTCTAATGGCAGCTATCAATTCCACTAAAATGATAATGTATAACAACTACAAGAGTAAAGTCGATAGAGGTATAAAGTTGACCAGGCTAGAGAACAACTACAGAAACTTACTCTATCAGATGAATCTTGAAAAAGGTATTCCACAATATCCTGATGCCAATTCCACAATGAGGATCACTTACGGGACCGTCGGTCCGCTCCGCCTCTGTGATGGAATTATTTGTCTTGAAAGGAGTACGGTACGCGGTATACTGGAAAAATATGACCCCAACAGATATATTTATTCACTCAAACCCGAATTGAAAGCTCTCTATGATGCCCGTGATTGGGGCAGATGGGCAGATGCTTCCACAGGAGAATTGTATATCAATTTTGTTACCGACAATGACATCACGGGCGGCAATTCCGGCAGTCCGGTGATGAATGGCCGGGGCGAACTGATAGGACTGGCATTTGACGGCAACAAGGAATCCCTTGCAGGTGATACCTATTTCGATCCGGTGATGAATAAATGTGTCTGCGTCGATATACGTTATGTACTTTGGATTCTGGATAAATATGCCGGAATGCAGCATATCATAGCGGAAATGCTGGGAGAGTAGTATTACTCCACAAATCCTATGGTGGCGACGCTTACCCTGAAATATAGCATCAGAGGCGTGGCACAAGCTGCAAGGGTTGAACCGGAGGTCAGCACATCATCTACAAGCAATATATGATTTATGCCTTTCGAAAGGAGTCGTAAAGCGACTTTCTTATTCACGCGAAAGGCATTTTTCACATTTTCCGCCTTTTCATTTCCGCTGAGGCGTGTCTGAGTGGAGGTCATCTTCGTGCGTTTCACTAGGGATCTGATAACAGGAATGGATTTTCCTTCAGGTTGTGATGAAAAGCCTTCGGCTACGCCTCTGGAAATAATGTCAGCCTGATTGAAGCTGCGACTCCACCGCCTGCGCCAATGTAACGGAACAGGTACGATGGCATCAATATCTCCGCAACGCTCTCCATTTGCCATTTTTTTACCGAGATCTCTGCCGGTTTCCAATCCCAGCGGAATATTGCACCTGTATTTGAATTTGTGGAGAATGTGGCCATAGCCACCGGTGTAGCGATAGAAAAACAGTGACGCTGCACTTTCGATGCCCACTTTTGACCACATTCGCTCTTCGGCCGGATTCTCCGGCCAGCTCCAGAACCAGGTATAAGGAATATCATTGCGGCAATCGTCGCAAATGTTCCTTTCTTCACAGGCAAGAATTGTTTGGCAAACTGCACATTTACGGGGAAAGAAGAGGTCCCCAAGTGCCTTGAAAGAGTATCTCGTCCCACTGACAATGTCATTCCAACAGCCCATATCGATACGTGTTTTGTACAAACCTACAAAAAAATAGTAATTTTGCAGCATGCCCGACAAAAGAATAATTGAATTTATTTTAGAGCATCACGTAATGTCTCTCGCTTGTGCCGCACACGGAGATTTGTGGTGTGCAAACTGCTTTTATGTTTTTTTGGAAGAGGAAATGAGCTTTGTCGTTACCTCCGAGGAAGAGACTCGTCATGCACAGCTTTTTATGGAAAATCCCGTCGTGACGGGCTCTATTGCACTTGAAACTGAAGTGATAGGCAAAATACGTGGTCTTCAATTCCGGGCAGTTGTGGAGAAATGTGATGAATCGCTTTTTGACAAATACAGGTTGGCGTATCTGAAACGCTTTCCCTATGCAATCCTCAAAGGGGGAGAAATCTGGCGCCTTGTCCTTACCGAACTCAAATATACCGATAACCGTCTTGGCTTCGGTAAAAAACTTAAATGGAAGTCAGGAAAAAACACTACCTTTGTCGATCATGCTTGATTTTGTTTCCATATCATTGGTGGATATTCTTGACATTATACTTGTCGGTTTGCTGATTTTTCAGATTATCAGACTGATACGCGGAACTGCCGCAATGAGTATTTTTGCAGGGATACTCATTCTATATGTGATATGGCTGGTGGTTTCCGCCTTCAATATGAAGCTCCTGTCTGCACTTATGGGACAGGTGCTCGGAGTGGGTGTAATTGCATTAATTGTAATATTTCAGCTGGAGATACGTCGTTTTCTACTTCATTTGGGTTCCAGATATGCTTCTGCTAACAGGAATAATTTTTTTCGCCGTTTGTTCAGGAATCGCGGCGGTGTCAATGTGGTAAGTCCGGAACTACTGGAAGAGTTGACAGAGGCCTGCAGGATGATGTCACAGGATAAAACAGGAGCCCTTATAGTACTCAAACACAAGACTTCGCTGGCAGCTATTATAGAGACCGGTGATGAAGTTGACGCTAAAGTGAGCCGCAGACTTCTTCTTAATATATTTTTTAAGAATTCCCCTCTGCACGATGGTGCTCTTATTATTGCCAATGAGAGGATTCATGCGGTCAGATGTACTCTTCCAATTTCTGCAAACCCCAATATCCCCGCCCAATATGGCTTGCGTCACAAAGCTGCCGTCGGAATCACCGAGCAGAGCGATGCCAGCGTTATTGTGGTTTCCGAGGAGACCGGCAATATTTCGTTTGTTTCAAACGGGGTACTTAAACCTATGAATAGTATTACTGAACTCAGGACGGCAATTGAAAACTCATACAGATAAGGATTGAAGGGATGATACTGGAGCAGAAAATAGGGTTTGATAGAGTCAGGAGACAGATTGCGGAGCGTTGCTCCACACAATATGCCGTTGACAAAGTATGGGATGAAGAGATTTCCCGCGATGCAAAGGAGATAGATTTGCGGTTGCAACTTACAGACGAAATGCGCCTTATCTCTATGTTCGAGGACTCATTTCCTTCTGTGGGCTTTATTGATACAAAGCCCTTTTTGCTGCCTTTAAATGTGCCATCCACATATATTGATTTGGTTTCCCTGAGTAAACTCAGAATTTCACTCGATACTCTGCGCAAGATTCTCTCTTTCTTCAAGGGGTGCAAGGATGATCTCTATCCCAACTTACGGAAGCTCTCCGAACAAATAACCTATTACCCTGAAGTGTCACGCAGGATAGATTCTCTTCTTGACAAGAGTGGTGAGATGCGCGATAATGCTTCCGAGCAGTTGCAGACCATTCGCCGTTCGCTAAAAGAAAAGGAGGGGGCAATATCCAAACGCATTTCGCAATTGCTAAAGAAGGCGCAGACTGAGGGGATTGTGGATGAAGATGCTTCGGTTTCTGTCAGGGACGGAAAAATCCTAATACCCGTGCCTGCAGCCAATAAAAAGCGTATCGCCGGCTTTGTTTACGACGAATCAGCGAGCGGTAAGACCGCCTTTGTAGAGCCGATGGAGGTGGTGGAGCTCAACAATCAGGTACGTCAGCTGAAGTTTGAGGAGCAGCGTGAGATCCTGAAGATACTGGTGGAATTTACCGACTTTCTGCGTCCCTATCTGGAGGAGCTGATAGCGGCCTCAGAGTATATTGGAGAGATAGATTTTATTCGGGCAAAGGCCAATGTTGCGCTGGATATGATAGCCGGTATGCCGATTATATCGCAGACAGGTGAGCTTGCATTGCGTAAGGCACGCCATCCTCTGTTGGAAAAGGCCCTGAAAAAGGAAAAGAAGGATATAGTGCCGTTGACCCTCACTCTAACACGTGAGAAGCACATCCTGCTCATCTCCGGCCCCAATGCCGGCGGCAAGTCCGTTTGTCTTAAGACAGTGGGTCTGCTGCAATATATGTTCCAGTGGGGAATGCTGATCCCTACCTCCGAGATTTCGGAAATGGTGATATTCGACAATATTTTCATAGATATAGGAGATGACCAGTCTCTGGACAATGACCTCAGCACTTACAGTTCGCACCTGGTGAATGTTAGAAAAATACTGGAAAATGCCACTGACAATTCGCTGGTGCTGATAGATGAGTTTGGTAGCGGTACCGAGCCCACCGCAGGAGGTGCAATAGCGGAGGCTGTATTGGCGCGTCTTGAAGAGATTGGAGCCTATGGAGTGATTACCACCCACTATACTAATCTGAAACTTTATGCCAATAACAGTTCCGGTGTAGTTAATGGCGCGATGCTTTTTGATGTGGCGGGCATTACTCCACTCTTTAAGCTTGAACAAGGACTACCCGGTAACTCTTTTGCTTTCGAATTGGCTCGTAATATCGGACTTCCTGAGACCATTGTCAAGGATGCGGAAGAGCGGGCGGGCAGCGGATTTGTCAGCATTGAGCGCAATCTCCGCCAGATAGCGCGCAGTAAACGCGTTCTCGATGAGAAATTAGCTCGTATCAGGAGCACCGACAAAACGTTGGAAAGTCTCACGGATAAATACCATAAGGAGTTGGGCGATATAAAGCAGCTCCGCAAGGAGATAATAGATGAGGCCAGAGCTGAGGCGAAAGAAATAATCGACCGAAGCAACCGTAAGGTGGAGCAGACCATTAGAGAAATAAAGGAGGCGCAGGCTGAAAGGGAGAAGACGCGCGCTATTCGTAAGGATCTGGAGCAGTTCCGACAGGAGATGGAAAATGAAGCAGAGAGTGAACTGGAACAGCAAATTACCCGCAAGATGGAGCAGATAGTGGCTCGCAAGGAGCGCGAAAAGGAACGCAAGGAGAGGCGTAAGAGTGAGGCTCAACGTCAGGAGGAGGCAAGGGTACGTGCTGCTGCCTCAAAAGAGCGGATTGTTGCTGACAAACCGCTGGAGGTGGGGGATAAAGTACGGATCAAGGGCTCCGAAATTGTGGGAGAGATAACACAGATGTCCGACAAGACAATTGCTGTGGCTGTGGGCAACATTATCAGCAAGATGGCTCCTTACAAGGTAGAACGCATTTCCAATCAGGAGTACAAGGATAGTACCCGCTATGCCAAGCCCCAATCGATTATTACCTCTTCCTCAATATCCGAGCGAAGGCTCAATTTTAAACCGAAAATTGACATCCGTGGTGAGCGTCTGGACAGTGCACTGGATATCGTTACCCGTTTTATTGATGATGCATTGATGGTGGGCTTATCTGAGGTTAAGATTCTCCACGGTAAAGGCAACGGAGTGCTCCGCGAAGAGATACGCAAATACCTTAAGACCATGCCTGGAGTAAATTCCCTACGGGATGAAGCTCTCCAGCTGGGAGGCGCAGGCGTTACTGTCGTAACTTTGGATTAACTTTTACAAAATTATATTATGAGAAAAATTGGGGTATTATTCGCATTTGCCATAATAATGACACTATTCGCATCCTGTGAAAATGCGGAGGAAAAAGTAACAACCGTTGCTGATGGCTTTTTGAAATCCTATTATCAGATGGATTACGAAGATGCTGCCACCTATTGTACTGATGAATTTGCGGAAATATTGCTCCAGGCCGTTGCTTCAAGGCCGGAACTCCCGGAAACTCTTGCAGAACTTGTAGAAGTGGCTGCCAAAGCTACAACCTACACCATCCTCAAAGTTGATACGGAGTCGGTGGAAGATGAGGCGACAGTCTCCTTTGAGCTACTTCCTTACAAGTCGGAAGTAGCCCTGGAGAGAACACTCTTTCTGATTAAGTCAGATAGGGAGTGGAAGGTTTCAGATTTTAAATAGGGCTTTGCAGCGTTCTACTGCGTCAAGCTTTTCCCATCCAAAAAACTGCACTTTCTCTTTTACTCTCTTACCATTACGGATGAGTTCCAATTCTTTTACAAATGGATCTCGCCCGAAATGGCCATAAGCTGCTGTGGCGGAATAGATAGGATTTTTGAGTCCAAACTTCTCAATTATGGCTGCCGGACGCAGATCGAAACATTCTTTTATGACAGCCGCAATCTCACCATCGCTCTTGTTTACTTTGGAGGAACCGAATGTGTTGACAAAAATGCTTAAGGGCTTTGCTACACCAATAGCGTAAGATATCTGTACCAGCATTTCATCAGCAACTCCCGCTGCCACCATGTTTTTGGCGATGTATCTTGCGGCATATGCTGCGGAACGGTCTACTTTGCTGGGATCTTTGCCTGAAAACGCGCCACCCCCGTGTGCTCCTTTGCCTCCGTAAGTATCCACAATAATCTTTCTTCCGGTCAGGCCGGTATCTCCGTGAGGTCCTCCTATGACAAATTTACCGGTAGGATTGACGTGTAATATGAAGTCATCCTTAAATAGGGCCTTATTTTTCGGAGTCAGACGACTCAGGAGTCGGGGGAGAAGAATATTTCTGACATCTTCCTTGATTTTTGCCTGGTCAACATCCTCATCATGTTGTGTGGATAGCACTATGGTGTGAATCTTGGTGGGGACATTATTGTCATCATACTCTATGGTAAACTGACTTTTTGCGTCCGGACGCAGATAGGGCATCGGGGAGGGGGACTCCTTGCGGATTTTGGAAAGTTCCTGAAGTATCATATGGGCAAGAGTGAGAGGCAGAGGCATATATTCCTCTGTGTCCTTGCACGCGTAGCCAAACATCATTCCCTGGTCACCGGCACCCTGCTCTTTCTTGTCCACACCTTGTGCGATGTCGGGAGATTGTTCATGGATAGCCGATATCACCGCGCAGGAATCGGCATCAAAACGATATTCGCTTTTTGTGTAGCCTATGCGCCTGATGGTATTTCTTGCGATGGACTGGATGTCCACATAAGCTTTTGATGTAATTTCGCCGCCTACAATGACGAGCCCGGTGCCCACGAATGTTTCGCAAGCAACGCGAGACTCCGGATCCTGACGTAAAAAATCGTCCAAGATAGAGTCGGAAATCTGGTCGGCAACCTTGTCTGGATGCCCTTCAGACACTGATTCTGATGTAAACAAATATGCCATTTGATATAGGTTTAAAATAAAAAAGTCAAATCACGCGGGAATGCAGGATTTGACATCATAAAGGCAATTTTAGCATTTTTTAAGGTGGTTGCAAGCAGTCAAATCTTTCCACTCTCGTTTTAACGTTCGCAAAGGTAGAAATAATCTTTTTATTCGCAAAACTTTTCAACAATTGAGTGTTGAAAAGTATCCTAATTAAATAAGGTGATTTAGTGCAAATTAGTGTAACTTTGCGTTGATAGAAGCATATTTTATTTATTAACCAAATCATATTTATGAAACTAACAATCAAGTTCCTGTTGTCCGCATTCGTGGCACTGTTGTTTTCTGTGACTTCATTTGCACAGATTACTACATCATCCCTGGGCGGACAGATTACAGAGTCATCCGGTGTTCCGGCTGTTGGTGTTGCGGTTGTTGCTACGCACCAGCCCTCCGGTACAGTTTACGGTGCGGTCACCAATGCAGAAGGTCGCTATGCGATCCAGGGTATGCGTGTTGGTGGTCCCTATTCAGTTGAAATCTCCTGTCTAGGCTTCCAGACAGTTACTTACACCGACATTATCTTACAGCTCGGTGAACAGTATGCTCTGAATTCCGCCATCCAAGAGAGTTCAGAACTCCTTGCTGAGGCATTGGTGATTGCTTCACCGGCTTCAAAGTTCTCTACTGAGAAAACAGGTGCAGCCACCAATATTTCCAGGCAGCAAATGGAGAACCTACCTACTATCAGTCGCAGTATTACAGAAATCACAAAACTATCTCCTTATGGTGGTAGTGGTATGAGTTTCGTCGGTACTGACGGACGTACTGCAAACTTTACTGTTGACGGTGCCAACTTTAATAACAACTTTGGTTTGAGCTCCAGCCTTCCCGGTGGCGGCAGTCCGATTTCAATCGATGCCATCGAAGAGGTACAGGTTGTGATTTCTCCTTATGACGTACGCCAGACCAACTTTATCGGCGGTGGTGTGAATGCTATTACCAAGTCCGGTACCAATACCTTCAAGGGCTCCGCATACGTATATCATCGTAATGAGAATATGCGCGGTAATGCCGTTGATGGTAAAGAGATCTCCGGTGCACGCGATAGAGACAGAACCACAACTTACGGTGCTACTCTCGGCGGTCCGATTGTAAAGAACAAACTATTCTTCTTCGTCAACTTCGAGTATCAGAAGAGCCCTACAGTGGTAAACCGCTGGAGAGCATCTGTTGACGGCGTGGCAGATCCGGATAACTACATCTCTCGTACCACTCAGGCTGACATGAAGAGGGTTTCAGAGTTTTTGAAGAGCAAATATGATTACGACACAGGCTCCTGGACTGATTATCCTGCCGACGAGTCAAATATGAAGGTTCTTGCTCGTTTGGACTGGAACATTAGCCAGAAACACAAACTTGCTTTGCGTTATAACTACACTCTCAATCAGAGGTGGAACTCTACCAACGCATCTTCATCAGACTGCGGACAGCGTACCACTCAAGCACGTTTCTCACAGTACTCTATGGCTTTTGCCAATTCAATGTACTCGATGGACAACAGGGTAAACACCTTCTCGTTTGACCTTAACAGCCGTTTCACTGACAATCTGTCCAACCAGCTCCTCGTAACCTTCTCCAAACTCGATGATATCCGCGGAACCAGCTCGAAGCCATTCCCCTTCATCGACATTCTCGATGGTACTGGAACAATCACTCCGTACATGTCTGTAGGTTATGAGCTCTTTACCTGGAACAACGGTGTGCACAACACAGTGGTAACAGCCAAGGATGATATCACTTATTATGCAGGTGCTCACAAAATCACGGGCGGTCTCAGTTATGAATATCAGATGGCTGACAACTCCTATATGCGTAACGGTACAGGTTACTATCGCTACCATTCACTTGATGATTTCCTCAATGGTGCTACTCCTGAAACCGTAAATATGACTTACGGTTATGATGGAGAACTCAATCCTGCAGCCCGTGTTACTTTCCATAAGTTATCAGCTTATGCACAGGATGACTGGGATGTGAATAGCCGGTTCAAACTCACTGCCGGTCTTCGTCTTGAGACAATTCTCTTTGACAACTCCGACATAATGACCAATAAGGCTATCCAGGATCAGGACTACAATGGTTACAGTATCGATACCGGAAAATGGCCCACTCCTAAGGTGCAGGTTTCTCCCCGTATCGGTTTCACCTGGGATGTTCTTGGTGATAAGAGCCTCAAGGTACGCGGAGGTACAGGTATGTTTACCGGTCGTCTCCCTCTTGTGTTCTTCACCAATATGCCGACCAACTCCGGTATGGTTCAGTACCAGGCTAAGGTCACTACCAGATATTCCGGCGGTGTGGGTAAACCCGATCCTCTTCTTGAACATTTCAAGGGTGGTTTGATCACCGATATGGATGCGCTTCGCGAAAAACTTATCTCACTCGGCATGCCAAGCACTGTTTCTCCTGAGGATGGTGTTCTTCCTTCATCCATTGCAGCTGTGGATCCCGGTTTCAAAATGCCTCAGGTATGGAAGACTTCTCTCGCAGTTGACTACGCGTTTCCTACTTCATTCCCTATGAGTATTTCCGTTGAGGGTATATTCAACAAAACCATAAATGGTGTTTGTATTCAGGATATAAATATGAAGCCGGTAGAAGGATTTGCAAGGCTCAACGGTGCCGACAATCGTCACATCTATCCTTCAAGCTACACTTACAACAAGACTTCAGCATATCTGCTTACAAACACAAACAGGGGTTATGGTGGAACAGCCAGCGCTACATTCAGTATGTCGCCTATTAAGGATCTCCATTTCACCGCAGCTTATACCCGTACATTCTCCAAAGAGCTTACCGGTATGCCGGGTAGCGATGCCTCTTCTGCATTCACTTACATCCCGACTTCAGAGGGTCCTAACAATCCTCCCCTCCATAATTCACAGTATGTGACTCCCGACAGAGTGTTTGCATCTCTTACCTACAGAGATAAGTGCTGCAATAGTTTCAGTCTCTTCTATGAGACCTGGAGAGGTGGTGCCAACTACACCTACATGTATGCAAAGGATCTCAACAATGACAACTACAACTACGATGTAATCTACATTCCTAAAGATGAGTCTGAGATCAAATTTGCAACTCAGGATGATGCTAACCGTTACTGGGGATTTGCCAATAAGGATCCCTATTTGAGCGCAAACAAGGGTAAATATGCAGAAGCATACAGTGTATACAGCCCTTGGGTACACAGACTTGATTTCCGCTATACACATGACTTCAAGGTGAAAGTAGGCAAGTCTACAAATACCCTCCAGCTCAATATTGATATTCAGAATTTCCTCAACTTATTTAACTCTTCATGGGGTGTGAGTAAGTTTATGAATCCTCTCCTCAACTCCGGTCGTATCCTTGACGTACAGTCTATCGGCGCTGACGGTGTTCCGGTATTCACTACCATAGATGCTGTAAATGCAGATACCCAGACCTGGACCTATTCTCATAGTCTCGGTCAGTGCTGGTATGTGCAGGTAGGTATCAAATATATGTTTAACTAATGCATAACACGAAATACAGTATGAAACTAAGATATTTACTCACAGCATTTGTAGCGACTCTGGCTTTTGCTGTAGGATGTGTGGATCAGTTGCCGGGTGATTTAGCTTCACTGCAGGTTTCAAGTTCCTATATTTCTATTCCCTCTGCAGGTGGCAGCCAGACCATTACGGTCAAGGCCACCGAAGCCTGGGCATTCAATTCAGTGCCTGACTGGCTTACCATCACTCCCTCATCGGGCGGAGCTGGTGAGATCGCAGTTACATTTAGCGCTGGAGAGTCTCTCGATACACGTGCAGCCGAGCTTTCCATTAAGGTCGGTGCAAATGAACAATTTATTAATGTGACTCAGCAGGTGGGCTCAGGCGAACTTACTCCTTCTACTTGTGCTGAGATCATTGCCGGCCCTGTCGGAAAGACTTATCAGGCAGAGGGCGTATGTACATCAATTGCAAATACTACCTATGGTAACTGGTACCTCCAGGACGATACCGGTGAAATCTATATCTATGGTACAGTGGACAAAACCGGTAGCTACAACTGGAAGAGCTTTGGTATCGAGGTTGGTGACAGAGTTCTTGTTGAGGGCCCAAAAACTGTCTACAACAATATTATTGAACTTGTTGACGTAAAAGTTCTTAAAGTAACAAAATCACTCATTAAAGTGGAGTCTGATCCTGTTGAGGTTAGCAAGGAAGGTGAGAATTTTGAAGTACAGCTTACCTGCAAGGGTGACGGTCTCTCAATTTCAATCCCCGATAACGCTAAATCCTGGCTGACAGTTGAGGCTATTATACTAAGTGGTAATAATGCAGTAGTCAAATTTAACGCCGCCCCCAATGCCGGTGGTGCAAGAAAGACAACACTTGTCTTCACTACTACTTCCAAAGGTCAGGTTAATACTGCCGAGACTACAGTAACCCAGGAGGGCTCAATCCTTGAGATGACTATAAGTGACTTCCTCGCACAGCCCGAATCAGAAACTGCTCTCTATCGTCTCACAGGTAAGGTTACCAACCTTGCAGCCAGTGCATATGGAAACTTCGACCTTGTGGATGCAACAGGCAAGGTATATGTTTACGGTCTGACTGCTACTCAGGTTGCCAAGAATGACAAATCATTCCCCAGCCTTGGTATACAGGAAGGTGATGTTGTAACCCTTATCGGCACAAGAGCTGCATACAAGGGTACTCCCCAGGTTGGAGGTCCGGCTTACCACGTGAGCCACACCACCCATACCGATGTAGCATCTATTGCAGACTTCCTCTCCAAGGAGGTTGCTTCCAAAGCTCTTGAGTCTCCTTATTACAAGATCACAGGTACCATTACCGAGATATTAAACGAGACTTATGGTAACTTCTACCTCAAGGATGAGACCGGTACTGTATATGTATATGGTCTTACCGTAAGCGGCGTGGCGAAGAATGACAAATCATTCGCTTCACTCGGACTCAAAGTAGGTGATGTTGTAACTATGATGGGTCAGCGCGGTCAATATGCTAATGCAAAAGTTCCGGAGCAGAAGGAACAGGTGGCAAATGGTTACTACATTTCACACACTGAAGGTAGCGAAGGTGGAGAGGAAGATGGTAATGTTCTCACCATTACAGTTGATGGTCTCCCCACGGCTTATTCCGGAGATGTTACTGAAGTTACTCTTTCGGGCCAGAAATTCAATATCGTTAATGTGGCTAACTATGGCAGCGGCATCCAGATTAGCGGCGCCAAGAGCAGAGATGCCGGTTATATCACAAATGTTGTGGGCACAAAGAAGATCGCGAGCATCAAAGTTACCTGTGCCTCAGGTAAAACATGGTATCCGACCAACCTTGTGCTTTATGCAGGCGCTGCAGCTAATCCTGCCGAAACTGTGATTGCAGCCACTTCTGACGAGACAACTTCTACTTATGACTTTTCAGGCGGAGACTACAAGTTTTTCACATTGAAAAACCCTTCCGACTATACGGTATATCTCGAAAAAATCGAGATTACCTACGCTGAATAGAAGGGTTTGAAACATCTCTACTTTAGAAGAACTAAGGGGTGATCGTGATTAACGGTCACCCTTTTACTTTATTTATATGGCTATGACGGATTGTCCGAATAAATTGCTACATTTGTATATTATGAACGGAAGGATGACGCAGGGAAGATTGGCCGAGGATTTAGCCCTCGAGTGGCTTCAAAAACAGGGGATGGAGCTCAGAGAGCGAAATTGGAGGTCAGAACACAAAGAGATAGACCTGATAATGGAGAGCAAGGATTTTCTCCACATCGTGGAGGTCAAATCGTTGAAATCTCCCTCTCCTATTGCTCCGTTCCAGCAGGTAGACCGGCTCAAACAGCGTTTTCTTGTAAGGGCGGCAAGGAGATATATCAGGTCAAGGAACATTACAAAAGAGGTGCGTTTTGACATCGTGTCTATAATGTTTCACAAGGATGGTACGATTGATTTGGATTTTATTCCGGCAGCATTCTTTCCGCTCTATTACTAGAATTTCTTTTCGATATGAATAAAAATCACTATTGCATTATTATGGCCGGCGGCGCGGGAAGCCGTTTCTGGCCGATGAGCAGAAATGCCAGACCCAAACAGTTTCTTGATATCCTCGGATTAGGACGTACATTCATACAGATGACTTATGACAGATTCTCTAAAATTGTTCCTATTGAAAATATTCTCATAGTTACTTCAGAGCAGTACGCCGATCTGGTTAAAGAGCAACTTCCCGACATTCTTCCGGATAATATTCTCCTTGAGCCCTACAAGCGTAACACCGCGCCCTGTATCGCCTATGCGACCTACAAACTCTATGACAAGAATCCCGATGCAACTGTGGTAGTTGCACCTTCAGACCATTTTATCACCGGGGAGGAGAATTTCTGCAACACCATAAACTGCGCTCTTGAACACGCTTCAGGTAGTAAAAATCTCTTTACAATAGGTATCAAACCTACCCGTCCCGACACCAACTACGGCTATATACAGATCAATCGCCAAACTAATCGCATTATTAGCGGCCATTCATCTTACGAAGTAAAGACATTTACAGAAAAGCCCAATGAAGAGCTTGCAAAGGTCTTCATCGAGACCGGAGAGTTTTTCTGGAATTCGGGTATATTTATCTGGAATCTTCGCGCCATTAAGGCGGAACTGGAGAATCACCTCCCTGAGGTGGCCACCCTATTTGCCAAAGGCGAAGGACTCTATAATACCCCCCAGGAGAAGGCATTCATAGCGAAAGTTTATGATAACAGTCCCTCAATATCGATAGATTACGGTGTAATGGAGAAAACCTCCAGAGCCTGGATATTCCTCTCCAACTTCGGATGGTCGGATGTAGGTACCTGGAATTCTCTCTATGATCGCTCGGTCGACAAAACTCCCGAGGGGAATTTCATCAAAGGTTCTAATATCCTTTTGCGCGGAGTCACCAACTCCATAATCTGGGAGAAGAATCCCGAAAAACTCCTGGTTGTCCGCGGCCTGGACGACTTTATGGTGATAGATGAAAAAGATGTACTACTGATTTGTCCCAATGACGAGAAGGTACTCAAGGACATTTTGGCGGAACTTGCCATCGAAGAGCAATCACAATATCTTTAATCTGAAGTAAACTGATGAAAATCAACGTACAATCCGAGATAGGAGCTCTCGAAGCGGTGCTCCTGCATACTCCCGGCGCCGAAGTGGAGAATATGACTCCCAGGATGGCTCAACGTGCACTCTATAGTGACATCCTTAACCTTTCAATCGCCCTTCGCGAGTATGAGCAATTAGAGGGAGTGCTTTCCAAAGTGGCAAAGATCTATCAGGTAAAGGATCTTCTGCTCAAGGTGCTTGAGGATAAGGAGCGCAAAGAGGCGCTTGTGGCTAGAATCTGTGTCACCGAACAGGTAACCGATTACTTTGATCAGTTGATGGAGTTGCCCTCTGAGGAGCTGGCAAGAGTATTGATCGAGGGTCGACCCGCTCGCAAGGATACCCTCTCGTCATTCCTCAGTGATGAATTTTACGCACTCTATCCACTCTATAACTTCTATTTTACCCGAGACTCTTCAGTTACAATCGGCGATCAGGTGCTCATCTGCAGGATGGCCAACAAGGTACGTATGCGCGAGTCTTTGATAATGGAGGCAATCTACAGTGGCAGCGGTGCTTTTGATTGTGATATAATCAATGCTCACGACTTCCAGCCCACAAATCCCGATATCTATATGGAGGGTGGTGACATACTTATTGCCCGTGATGATATACTTGTGATAGGTAATGGTATGCGCAGCAGCACGCGTGGCATCGATTTTCTGATATCGCGTCTTTGCCAGTCCAGCCCAAAGGGTCGTAAGCATATCATAGTGCAACAACTACCCTCTGAGCCGGAGTCCTTTATCCATCTGGATATGGTATTTACTATTCTTGACAGGGACAAGTGTCTGGTATTCGAACCTCTGATTATAGGCGGTCACCATTACCAGACGGTGCATATCACTATCGATAATGGCAAAGTGACAAAAATCAACAATGTAAACGGCATTTTGCCGTTGCTCCGCAGGCTCGGAATGGATCTGGAGCCCATCCATTGCGGTGGCCGCGATGAATGGGACCAGGAGCGCGAACAGTGGCACAGCGGCTCCAATGTATTTGCTTTTGCTCCCGGTAAAGTCCTCTGCTATGCTCGAAATGAGATGACGGTCGCCGAGATGCATCGCCACGGATTTGAAGTATTGACGGCCTGGGAGGTGATTCAGGGGAAGCGCAATCCTGCCGATTATGCACGCTGCTGTATTACAATTGAAGGATCAGAACTCCCTCGTGGCGGAGGTGGAGCCAGATGCATGACAATGCCTTTGAGAAGAAAACCGGTTGACTGGTAAAAATTATTTGTAACTTTGCGGGCTGAATTTTAAGAACAATATGAATCAGAAAATTGAAGAAATACTGGCGGCGATATCGGACCTGAGAGCCAATACTGAAAAGGAAATAGAGGAGTTGAGAATCAAATACCTTGGCAAGAAAGGTGAGGTTACGGCTCTTTTTGAGGAATTTCGCAATGTGCTCCCCGAGCAGAAACGCGAATTTGGACAGAAGCTCAATGTTCTTAAGAATGCCGTTCAGTCTAAAATAGAGTCTCTCAAGGAAAATATTGCTGAGACAGCTACAGCCAAGAGTTCTTGCGACCTTACCAAACCGGGTGACAGTATGGAACTCGGCTCACGCCACCCTATTTCCATTACACGCGAAGAGATTATTTCTATTTTCCACAAGTTCGGTTACACGGTAGCAGAAGGTCCGGAGATTGAAGATGACTGGCACGTTTTCGGAGCCCTCAATTTTCCTCCCGAGCATCCGGCGCGTGATATGCAGGATACCTTCTTTATCAATGCTAACGAAGGCAATCCGGTATTGTTACGCACACATACCTCTTCAGTGCAGGTACGTGCGATGGAAAAGATGGATCTCCCTATCAGGGTACTTTGTCCCGGACGTGTATTCCGTAACGAAGCCATTTCGGCCCGTGCACACTGCATATTTCATCAGGTTGAGGGTCTCTACATTGACAAGGGTGTCTCTTTTGCCGATCTGAAACAGGCGGTTTTGCTCTTTGCACGCGAGATGTTCGGTGAAGAGACAGAAATCCGCCTTCGTCCCTCTTATTTCCCCTTTACAGAACCTTCAGCTGAAGTAGATGTGAGCTGTAATATTTGTAAAGGGAAGGGTTGTAATATCTGCAAGGGTACCGGCTGGCTTGAGATTATGGGATGCGGCATGGTGGATCCCAATGTTCTGGAGGCTTCAGGTATCGATTCAAAGATTTATAGCGGATTCGCTTTCGGAATGGGTATTGAACGCATTGCAATGCTCAAGTGGCAGGTTAAGGACTTGCGTCACTACTTTGAGAATGATGTTCGTTTCCTCCGGCAATTTGAGACGGTGATCTGATTTATTTGATTTAAACTTGAGGTTTTTTTGTAGAATGCAAAAAAAGTCTCTATATTTGTCGTCCCAATTAAGAAACAGTTGCGGAAATAGCTCAGTTGGTAGAGCACAACCTTGCCAAGGTTGGGGTCGCGAGTTCGAGTCTCGTTTTCCGCTCCAGAGAAAAAGCAGCCGTGAGGCTGCTTTTTTGTTGATGTCTTGCGTTTTTTATTTTCCATAAAACATATATCTTTGTGACAGCTTAGGTGATGTAGAAAAGAGTAGTCACTCACTGCATAAGAGGGAACACCGGTGAGAATCCGGGACAGTGCCCGCTACTGTAAGCTTCATTACTTGTTTTAGCAAAACTCTTTGCCACTTTTTCTATTTAAAAATAGAGATGGGAAGGCAACAGCTGAAAAACAGAAGCAAAGTCAGGAAACCTGCCAAAGTTATGTTTAATAATGTATTCTCGGGGGCAAGAATACGAGTTAATAATTTATTTACAATTATCATTTGTATGAAAAAAAATGCAATGCTTGCTCTTTGTGCATGCTGTATGGTTGGTTTTACAGGTTCCTCTCCGGTGCCAGCGCAAAATTTGCGAGGCAACCATGAGCAAAACAATATGTTCGCTTCCATGCAGCATGAGGATAAGGCGGCAATTCTAATGATTCATTTTGGTACAACACATGCCGATACACGCGCTTTGACTATTGATGCAATTAATCGTAAAGTTGGAGAGGCCTTCCCTGATGTGGAAATCAGGGAGGCATATAGTTCAAGAATTATAATCAAACGATTGAACGATCGTGGAGTAAAAAAGCAAAATCCGGCAGATGCCTTAAAGCAATTGAAGGCTGACGGTTTTACCCATATTCTAGTACAACCTACAACCATAATAGATGGGGTAGAGATGGAGTCCATCAACCATAATGTGGCTGAGTTGCGAGAGAGTTTTAAGGATTTACGTGTTGGTACGCCGCTCTTGTTCTATACAAGCGATTATGAAGAGGTGATAGATATAATTACCCGTGACAACAATCCCGATATGGCTTATGTGTGGGTAGGACATGGAACGGATGATTCTGCGACTGCTCAATATGCCATGCTCGACTATATGTTGAAGGAAAAGGGTTTTAAAAATCACATCGTGGGCTGTATTGAGGGATTTCCTTATTACGAACAAGCTTTAAAACAGCTTAAAGCTTTAGGATTGAAAAAGGTTAGGCTTGCTCCATTTATGTTTGTTGCCGGCGAACATGCAAAAAATGATATTGCGGAAGAGTGGAAAGAGGAACTGGAGGCTGAAGGCTTTTCTGTGGAGGTTTTCCTGCAAGGGTTGGGCGAGGTGAAAGAAATTCAGGATAAATTTATTCGCTCACTCCATAACATTGTCAATAATCCCCGTGTAAACATTATGGATAAAAAACGCATCTACGAAGTTACCGGTGAAATAATGGATTGAAAATGGAATAAATACTCTATTATAAATGGAGTATCCGGATCGTTGCTGATGGTATGATCTTTTTAAGTCCATAAAACAAAAAAGGCATCGGTCTCTCACCAATGCCAATTATTCAATTAAAATTGACTTATACAGGCTGCTATGATTTGGTTTTCTTTTTTCTGAGTCCGAAATAGATCAACACCAGACCTATGGCAAACAAAATGATTGAGCCCCAAACATAGCCTTTGCCATACTGCATCAAAGTGTTATAATCAAAAATATATCTGATGCCCTGAAAAAAGCCAATTAGTGCTAAAATGATGCCCAGTATCAGAGAAACTTTCTTCATCTTTTAAATAAAAAAGTCAGGGCTATGTCTCCATAACCCTGACTATAGTAAAGCTATTTTGTTACTGTTACTGTAGTTGGACTATAAATACCACCGGTTATACCAGCCAATAAGCCGTCAATGAATGTGTGTGTGATGGTTACATCGTAATTGGCTGCACCGCCTGCCATTTGTGCCGGGTCAGCAACTTGAAGTGGAACTAAGCCACCAATCAGATAATGGTTTTTCGCTCTAATTTCCTGGCCTGTTCTGGCGCCTCTACCCACTGAAAAAGTGATTGTGTAGCAAGAAGTCATAATAACTGCAATAGCGAGCAACATTACTACTTTTAGGAATCTTTTCTTCATAGTTGTTTAATTTAATTTTCCCTACTCATAAGGCTTTTCGGATTACGCCCCGTTTGTTTAAGTGAAGTCAAGTCTCCACTATTGATTATCAATAATATTATTCTTTTTAAAAATTGTGAACCACACTTCGCATCGGCAACAAATATACAAAAATTCTCATTATAACCTTCATCCCTGCCAGACTTTATTATAAATCAATTTTTGAGCGCCTGATAATTATTAAAATAGATAAAAAACCCCTGCCGGGGAGGGCGGGGGGAGGTGGACGGTTACCAATATATAGCGTAGAGGTTATTCAAAAAGTTCTTTTACGGTTTTGGAAGTAAAAAGTTTTTCAAAAGTGGTGTGTGTATCTGGATAAGTAGAGCGAAACCAAATAACTGCACATATATTATCACAAACCGTTGTTATGTGCCATTATCTAAACGCTATACCTAGCTTTAATTCTATTTTTTTCTCCAATTTGGAAATAAAATTATCAATACTTGGAGTTGGTTGGTGAGTAAATGCTTTTATTAGATTAGAAATTGTTGTTGACTTTCTTTCTTTTAATTTTAGATTATAAAGATTCTCATCATTGAGCACTAAGTCATAAATATGATAATGTGTTTTGTCTTTTTCATCATAATCTAAATCAACCAAATTAAACCTATTGACCATATTATCATATACAAAGTCTTGCATAACCCAAAATATTTTTTTATTCCACGATTCCATAACTTGGCCTTTTATTAACATCTGAATATATGATAACTTGATTGTGTTATAAGTGTTCATTCCAAAACCATATGACTTATTAGTATCTTTGTTAGCCATAAAGTCTTCTAATGCAATAACTAACTTGCCAGTACCTGTTGTAGAATCTGATTGAAATTCAACTATGCAAAAGTCTTCTATTTGGCTACTTATAGGTCTATGTTTTACCAACACAAAGTCAAAAGTACCAACGTCATCAAGTTTAACTTCTTTAAAGAGCAAAATGTTGTCTGTTGTACCAAATGCGCTTTTACAAATGTTTATAAAGACGATATTGTCTTCTAAAAATCTATTTGGACATATTATTGGTTTGCTCTCTCCGTGGTTAACAGAACAAACACCCATAGGATAATTTATCAGCCTGCTTTGCTTGTCACACATTTTATTGAGAAAACGGCAGTTGTAATCATTAATTGCTTTTTGAGCTAATTCGCTTTTGTTTGTTAAGGGATATGTGAAAATCTCGTTTGGGTTATTCATTTTACTATTTTTTTAAAATTACGATTTCTTCAGGAAGGTTTACATTATGCCCTGTTGCTCTTCTTATTCTAAACAATTCTTTGTTGCTCTCTGAATATCCAAGTTCTTTACTCATTTCTATTAATATATCGCAGACAGGTATATATACCCCTTTTATTGTTTGGTCTCCAACAACAAGTAAAAAATGACCATCTTTTTTTATTAGTGGGAGAAACTCTTTCAAACACAAATACATATCTCCAAAGTATTCTCTAATCATTCTTGGATAGTCAAATCCCCAATTTTTGCTTTTTGTTTGTTCATGAATTAGCTCAGATATATTCCTAACACTTGTAAACTTTTTTATATGTTCTTCAGAGTTGCTCTCTTTATAAATTAATTTTGTGCTACCCTTAACCATTTTTCTTTTTATTTGTTGCACATCTTCCATACATGATACAAAGTCTAAAAGATAAAGCTCTAAACGAGTCTGTCTTGTATACTCCAGGTCGTTGGGATATGGCGGAGATGTTATTAAAAAATCAATTGAATTTTTATCTATGTACTTACTAGCATTTAGACATGTGTCATTAATTATTATCGACTCTTTATAATTGCCTCCTAATTGTTGTAGCTTTTTTAAATCATAGTAAATATCAATAACCTTATCAGTAAAAATATCCCAAAATTCGTCTTTCTCTTTAAAAGGATAAAAAGTTGTACCAGGACAAAATGAGACAAAAGAAGCATCAAGGGCAGACCTCGACATGGCCAATAATAATAGGTTTTTTATATCATTATCTTGAACCGTTTTTATACAATTTTTTAATAATAACACTTCATTTTGCGTCCCAATACTTAGCCACTGATTTAATTCCTTTTTAGGCATTTTCTCAATAAAGTCTTTGTCAATATCCAGATTATCAAAATTGTGAATATTTTCAAGAAATTTATTTGAGATTCTTAAAACTTCTTGTTTAAATTTTTTTATGTTAATATTCCAATTGGTTTTTACTTGGGAAATGAAAGCCATTAATGGATTTGCATCAAACCCAATAGACTTTATGTTAAACATTTTAGACGAAACGTTTGTTGTGCCACTACCTGCAAAAGGTTCAACAATTAATGATTCTTCATCAAGTTCGTATTCTGTTATTTTTTCCTCAATTAAATAATAAGGAAAATCTTCTAAATAATTGTACCATCTATGACAAACACCCCCGTTGTTGTATTGGCTAATCGTATTATTACTGTAAACGGGAGCAAAGAGAGTGGGTTGAATATGCAAGTTGTTTTTTTTCTTTCTGTTAGAATATCTAAAGTAAAGAATGTTTTCAGAATAATGTTTATGAATATAATCATTCTTTTTAATAACAGATTTATATAGATCCATCCTACTATTAGGTACTATATAACCATTTTCAATACTGCCAGAAACAAAGCCTTTAGAAGTTAAAGCTTTTATAGCATCTCGCAAAATCTTGCTTTCAGGTTTATAGTCTGTGATGCTGGCTATTTCCTCTATAGTTGTTTTTTTATTTGTACTTATGTCAATATAAATCTTTTGTAAAATTTGTGCTTGTAAAAATGGTAATTTGTTTGGATTAATTAACTTCCCCTCTTTCATTGCTTCTTAGTGTTTAATAGGTGTTTAGCTGTTAACTGAATGTCTTGTTCTTTATTCTAAGGTTTCTTATCTATAATTTTATACAATGATAATCTCCCCCACAAATATACAACTTTCCCCGTAATAATTTTTTATCTTTGTTTGGCTTTGGGCTGAATCATTTTTGCAATTTAAAACTATTTACAATCGTTTATAACCGTTTAAAACCACCTTATAATCACTCTAAAACCATTTTACAATCAATTATAACCATTTAAAAACCATTTAAAACCCATACACCATGAAATTACCCAACCGGATTCTTCTTTTTGCATTGCTAGTATTTGTCCAGTGCACTCCTTCGACTAGTACACAAACCGATAAGATGCGTGTGGGGGTGTTTGAGGGACACGGAGGTTCGCAGACCTGCATTTGGGAGGCGGTGGCGGCGATAAAGCTAGATGGCGAGATGACCGTTCGCACCATTACGACCGCAGATATTGCCAACAATGTACTCGATGAGCTGGATGCCATCATTATTCCCGGAGGTGGCGGAAGCCGGCAGTACCTCAATCTCGGCGCAGAGAACCAAAAGCGTATCAAAGAGTTCGTGGCCCGTGGTGGCGGAGCCGTTGGCATTTGCGCAGGCGCTTATCTCTTCTCCAATACTCCCGAATATTCCTGTATGCAGCTCAACGGCGCGCAGGCAATAGATATTGAGCATGATAACCGAGGGCACGGAATAGCCAAATTTACCCTCACCGAGGCAGGGAAAGAACTTTTCCCCGAAGTTGCGGAGCTAGATACCCTCTATGTGATGTATTACGAAGGTCCGGTTTTCATTCCCGCCGAAGGCGATAGCATCCAATATGAGACGCTCGCCATCATGGAGAGCGATGTGCATGAGGAGGGCAACGCTCCGGCCAATATGACCAACAACAAGCCCTTTTTTACCACCAATCAATATGGGGAAGGGCGCGTTTTCAGCTGTATAGCGCATCCCGAGGCGACTCCGGGCATGATGTGGATGATCCCGCGCATAGTGCGCTGGACGCTGAATAAGCCGATTGCCGGCTACGCTGAAAAGGTGATAGATCCCACTATTTTCAATCAAGAGATCTTGATGTCCATATCGGACCTCAGGCAGGAGAGCCGCTATTTCCGAACCTTCTTATATGGGACAGCCGAGGAGAAGATTGCGGCGCTTGATTGGCTGCAGAGCAAACACTCGTGGGATGCGAAACGCTGGCTCCAGGGATTGCTCTTTGACGGCGATGTTCAGGTCAGAGTGAGGGCTGCACAATATGTCGCCGATATCCATTATATCCACTATTTGCCTGATATGCGCGCTGCCTATCATGCGGAAAAAGATGAAGCAGCCAAGGTTCAGATAAAGGAGCACCTGGATAAATTGGAGACCCTGCTTCCGTAGAAATTCAGGGAACAAGCTTAAGAGCAAGAATGACCTATCACTCTTGCTCTTTTTTTGTAAAATGATTATTTTGTAACTTTACTTAGTGTTGCGTGCTGCAGGGTGTGGTGTTGTGTTGCGTGGCAATGAGTTGAGTTGAGTTTAAACGACTATAAACGATTATAATTGATTATGAAACGAATAATTGATACCGAAAGGATACCTATTAAGCTTTGGTTGGATGAGATTGATGATAATACCCTTTTTCAGGTGAAGAACCTGGCCAATTTGCCTTTTGCCTTTAAGCATATCGCTTTGATGCCGGATGCACATACCGGATATGGAATGCCTATAGGCGGGGTTATGGCGGCGGATAATGTGGTTGTGCCCAATGCGGTAGGCGTGGATATCGGATGTGGGATATGTGCTGTGAAGACCGATTTGAAACTGGATCCCAACATTCAGCGAAGGCTGAAGGAAGTTGTGGGAGATATTAGGGAGAAGGTGCCTGTGGGTTTCAAGCACCATAAGAGAGCGCAGGATGAAACTCTTATGCCGAGGGGTTATGATGTGGGTAGCATGGAGGTTGTGAGAGCCGAATATAGATCTGCGCTGCGACAGCTCGGTACTCTTGGAGGAGGTAATCATTTTATTGAGATTCAGAAGGATAAGGATAATTTCATTTGGATAATGATCCACTCGGGGAGTAGAAATATTGGCAAACAGGTGGCTGATCACTATAATAAGCTCGCAAAGAGGCTGAATAAGCAGTGGAACTCTCCTGTGCCCCCGAAGGCGGACCTTGCCTATCTTCCATTTACTACAGAGGAAGCGCACAGGTATTTTGAGGAGATGAATTATTGCGTCGATTTTGCTCTGGCCAATCGCAAGTTGATGCTTACAAGGGTACAAGAAGTCTTTTTGGATTATTTTTCCAAAATAAAGTTTGGTGAGATTATAAACATTGCTCACAACTATGCGAAATGGGAAAAACATTTCGGTAAAAATGTAGTGGTTCATCGCAAAGGTGCCACTTCTGCACATTTGGGTGAGTTCGGAATTATTCCCGGATCCCAAGGTACAAAATCCTATATTGTCGTGGGGTTGGGTAATCCGGAGAGTTTCTCAAGTTGTTCGCATGGAGCGGGTCGGGTAATGGGGCGCAATGAGGCCATCCGAAGATTGAGTTTTGAGGAAGAGGTGCGAAAGCTCAACAAAAGGGGGATTCTGCATTCGATCAGGACCCACAGGGATCTGGATGAGGCCCCTTCTGCCTATAAAAATATCCAACAAGTGATGCTGGATCAGGAAGATTTGGTCAAAATAGTAACAGAAGTCTCCCCTCTCGCGGTGATTAAAGGGTAGGATGGTCTAAATAACGCACCCTTATTGGGTTATACATTATTTGTCAGTACTCTCAGAGCAAATTCTGTATCTAACAGAATTAACTACTGTCCGGCAACCAATTATATATGTTCTTTGAAGGCACTGATTGTTAGGCCATTTATAGTCAGCGGACTTGAATATATTTTTGCCGGATTAACGAAGGAGAGCATATGTCAAAAATGAAAATTCTTATTCTGAAAACTTTTATTGGGCACGCATGAAATATTATAAGTATCATACAATTTCTTACCTTTGTAAAACGAAAATCTTTTATTATGAGAGTTGGAGAATTTGAAATAAATAACATATACAATATTGACTGCTTGGTGGGAATGAAGATGATGCCAGATGAGTGTGTTGACTTAGTGGTTACTTCACCCCCTTATGATGATTTGAGAGTCTATAATGGGTATTCTTTTGATTTTGAGGGTATTGCAAAGGAGTTGTATCGTGTTATGAAAAAAGGGGGAGTAGTAGTTTGGGTTGTAGGTGATAAAATTAAAAACGGAAATCGTAGTTTAACAAGTTTTAAGCAATGTCTTTATTTTCAGGAAATTGGGTTTAATGTCCATGATATTATGATTTATAGGAAAAAGAATACTCCATTTATGCGTTCTAATGCCTACACTAATTGCTATGAATTTATGTTTGTATTCTCTAAAGAAAAAGTTGCTACATTCAACCCCTTGAAAACAAAAACGGCCCGTAGTGGATTTGAAAAATTGGTTTCAAACAAGAAAGCAGATGGAATTAATAATAAAGTAGTTGCTGAGCTAAAAAAAGAAAAAACTTTAACAAATATTTGGAGTTACGCTGTTGGCCTTGGAGGTTCAACAAACGACAAAATTGCATTTCAGCATCCGGCTATTTTTCCTGAAAAACTTGCTCATGATCATATTTTATCATGGACCAATGAGGGTGATTTAGTTTTTGATCCTATGAGTGGCTCCGGTACTACTTGTAAAATGGCTAAGTTAGCTAAGAGAAACTATCTGGGAATGGAAATTTCAAAAGAATATACAGACCTATCTATAAAAAGGCTAAAAATGGTGCATCCTCAGCTTTTTTGACTTTGTTTGTGCCTTTCCAAATATTTTATAGCTTCTTTCATTAACTCAACACTATCTTTAAAACGGCCTAAACCCGTGTTACAACTGTCGCAAATCCAGTCCCTCGCGTTCCCTGTATCATGGTCATGATCGATGACTAAATTAGCTGTAACAAATGGTATTGACGACTTTTTACAAATAGGACAAGTAAAAAAGAATTCCGGCTTAATATCATTCATTCTCTTTCTCTCCAATGGTTTGAGAGCTACTCCATCAATAACTTTTCGGCATTTTGTGCAAGTAGGACGTGTCGTTTTTCTGCCCTTTGCGTCAGTTTGATTAATGTCAAAATCTATGAAATCTTCTTTCAAAATATGACAAACATTGCAGATTTTGTATTTATATGGTTTTCCTGTCCTTGTTACATCTATAAACTTGATTTTGGATAAATTAATATCAACTAGGATGTTTTTACCAATAAAAAAAACTTTTGCATTTGAAGCTCTTACCTCTTCGACAAACCCAACAGAATTTTTTTCTATGCCTTTGTATTCCTCGGTTAATACAACGAAATCATTAACTTTAATCATATTATTTCACTGAAATAGGGGTGAATTAAAGAAATCCAGAACAGACATGTCTAAAGCCTTTGCAATTTTTTCGATGTTAACTATCGAAACATTTCTTTTCCCACGCTCGATACTCGCAATATAAGTCCTGTCAAGATCGCACTTAAACGAAAATTTCTCTTGACTCAAGCCTTTAGCAGTACGTAATTCACGTAGCCTTAATCCTATTCTTTCTTTAATATTCACACTGAATTGTTTAGACAAACAAATTTATATGTTTGTTGTTTTTTGTACAACGGACTATGAGTAACAATTAGTTGTTAGAATAACTACTGCATTATGTTTTTTTATTTATTAGATTTATTTAAAGTGTACATAAGCAACCCTTAATTATTATTACTTTAATGTTTTGTAATATGCATTTTTGTATATTTGTCTAAGTGACCTCAAACTATATAAGTAACTAAATGTCACTCAAATCATTATTTAATAATTAATATTATGATTGCGCAAGGACACGGAAGTAATTGGAAATGTATTGATGATATAGACAAAGTGTTTCAAGAAATTGTCCCATCAATATTCGACAAAGGAAGAGTAATGGAAACCATTGAAACAACTGTTGATTGTTTTGATGATGAAGTTCCGGTTCATACTCAGGTGTTTTCTTTTTCAGATGACTCAGAACTAACTGCTAAACTTTTAATTGCGAACAATCCTAAGACAGAGAATGGAGAGCTTTTTGCGGGCTATCCATATGTTAATTACAAGAGTATTATTAAACTGAAAATACATGAAATATATGAGTGGGACAACCTTGTTGAGGCTATTATAACAGGAGAAACTAAAAATGGAGAGAAAATTTCATTTTTCGATACAAATTACTTTGTACATAAAGAGAGTTACAAGCGAGGTGAAATATATGATTTCTCAATTTTTGCGATAGGGTACGAAGTTGAGATGCTGAAAGATGACAAAGTCGTACTTGAAGGACAACAGGCAGTTGATTGGCATGCGAAACTGGGAAGAGAGCCGACTTATGATACAGATGGAAATATAAAACCGGTGGTGATTCATCTAAATGAGCTTGTTTATTTTATGTCAACAGAGAGTGATACTCCCTACTATATGGCCTTTCAATCTCCTATTAGTAGCATTGAGACTCTACGTGCATTTGACAAAGATTTTTATAAATGTAAAATAACAATAGCCAGAGATCCTGATATTGAAATTTCCCTATATGCAAGGGCAGATTTTTTTGATACAGAACCAAAAGTAAATGATGCAATACGTGGAATTATGTGGCTACAAGGGAAAAAAGAATGACAGCAAAAACCCATAAAACCCCATCCGGTGATATTCATTATTGGGTAAATATCATCGATGCAGAAGGTGTGACCCTGGTGTTCCTTCCGGGGCTGACGGTAGATCACAGGCTATTTGAAAAACAGATTGAGTATTTTAAGGACAAATACAATGTTTTTGTTTGGGATGCACCTGCGCATAGTGCTTCATGGCCATTCAAGTATGATTTCAGTTTGTTTGATGCAGCTAAATGGTTAAATGAGATTTTCGAAGAGGAGAAAATCACGCGACCTGTAATTATAGGTCAATCTATGGGTGGCTATTTGGGGCAGGTTTATGCCGAACTCTATCCTGAAAAGTTAAAGGGTTTTATCTCCATTGATTCGGCTCCTCTGCAAAGAAAATATTTGGGAGGTTTTTATTTGTGGATACTTAAAAGAATTGAGCCTATCTATCGAAGTTTTCCATGGAAATTATTGGTGAAAATGTGCGCAAGGGGAGCGGCTGAGAGTGAATATGGTCGGAGGTATATGCGTGAAACATTGATGTCCCTTGATGGGGGTAAAAGAAGATATGCAAAACTTGCCGGTTATGGCTATAAAATCCTTGCCGAAGCCTATGAAAAAGAGTTGCCCTATGAAATTAAATGTCCGGCTTTGTTGATCTGTGGTGAAAAAGACAGGGTGGGTTTTTGTATCAGATTTAATAAAGCCTGGCATAAAAATACCGGAATTCCCCTCGAATGGGTAAAAGATGCCGGCCACAACTCCAACACCGACGCACCGGAGATAGTCAATAAGTTGATAGAGGGGTTTGTTGAAAATCAAGTTGAACTATAGATACTTTCAGTTATTAAAGGAGAGTCGTTTAAAATCTGGAAAAATGGATACAATTCAAAAACATCTGACAGAAAAAACCCATAAAACAAAATCCGGTGATATTCACTATTGGGTAAATAGCATCGATGCAGAAGCTGTGACCTTGGTTTTTCTTCCGGGGCTGACATTGGACCACCGCCTGTTTGAAAAACAGATTGACTATTTTAAGGATAAGTATAATCTGCTTGTCTGGGATGCTCCCACTCATGCCGCTTCGTGGCCCTTCAACTTCGATTTTACTTTGTTTGACAATGCAAAATGGCTCAATGAGATACTTGAAAAAGAGAAAATCACACGACCCGTTGTTGTGGGTCAATCCATAGGTGGCGCTACAGGACAATTATATGCCAAAACATATCCTGAGAAGGTCAAAGGTTTTGTTGGCATTGATGGTGCTCCGCTCCAAAGGGCAGTTTTAACATGCAGAGAACTTCGGTTGATGAAAAGGCTCGAACCTATAGTCAAGTTGGTACCGTGGAAGACCCTATTAAAATTTTTCCCTAAAGGATCTGCCGAATCAAATTACAGCAGGAAGCTCGTTTATGAAATGATGCTGCCCTATGAAGGAGATAAAAAGAGATTTGCAAAGCTTTTGGGTCATGGTGCTAAAGTTCTTGCGGAGGCAATTGAGAAAGATCTGCCCTATGAAATACCTTGTCCGGCTTTGTTGATTTGCGGTGAAAAAGATCAATTAAAAATTTGCCTCGAATACAATAAATTTTTGCATAAAAAGACAGGTATCCCCCTGGAATTGATAAAAGACGCCGGCCATAACTCCAATACCGATGCACCGGATATAGTTAATCGGTTGATAGAGGAGTTTGTTATAAATAGAGTTTGGTAATTGAACATAAATGTATTAAGTCAGGCTTAATCATTGTTTGGCTTTTGCACCGCAAGCATAGCAGTTTCAGAGATTTATTCTGTAAAAGGAAGATATAATTCTTACTTTTGTGTAAAATCAACACAATTAATAGTATGAAATTCAAATTGCGTTTGCTCTTTGGAGCATTAGTCGGTTTTGTGACCTATTTGTTGACGATAGGGGTTATAAGATGGCTTCCTGCTAAACAGCCAATTGAAGGTGCGATTTTGGGTGTTTACAGATATTCTGATTTCATCTCTGCCTTTTTAGTGGTAGTAGTTGTTGTTCTATTCCAGATAAGGCAGAAACGAAAAGAGAAAAAATAGTCACAATGAGAGTCGTTGTTTTGTCGGATAATAGAGCACTGGAGGCTGGTTTTGGGGCCGAGCATGGGCTTTCGGTTTATCTGGAAACCGGGGGTTGTAAGTGGCTGCTGGATGTGGGGGCTTCGGATCTGTTTGCTTGCAACGCAAAACTCATGAATATCGATTTGAGCGATGTGGACTATGTTTTTATTTCGCATGGACATGCAGATCACATTGGGGGATTGCCGGCATTTTTAGAGATTAACCAAAAAGCCAAAATAGTTTTCTCTTCACAAATAATAAATCGGGAGTACTATTCTGCGAGAAATAGTTGTAGAAAGATAAGTGTAGATTTTGACTTCAGCACTCTGAAAGAGCGACTGATTACTGTATGTGAAAAAACTTTATTCGAAGAAGATATTCTGGTTTCGAGGCCCGAAATCAGAAGATATCCATTACCTAAAGCTAATCGAATGCTTTTTAGGAGCAATATAAATGAGGTGATAAGGGATGACTTCGACCACGAGTTGATTATTACTATCGGGACAGAAAAACGATTTGTCTTTACTGGTTGCGGACATAGTGGCTTGCTAAATATTTTGGAGAGTGTAAAAGCCGAAGGAGGTGGTCAACTGTCTTGCGTAATGGGCGGTTTTCATCTGTTGGATAGCCAAAATGATCTAATATTTGAAACAGAAAAAGAGGTAGAGGAGTTAGGACAAAAGTTGAAAAGTCGTTTTCCTTCAACCCTTTTTATAACAGGGCATTGCACAGGGGATTATTCTTTTAATCAGCTAAAAAGCATAATGGGAGAACAAATCAAACAATTTTATGTCGGCTACGAACTGGAATTTTAATAAATCAAGATACTGTTTAGGTAGTGTGTGTTGGTTTCAGTTTCATTATAGCTGCTCTGCTAAGAGAGATTGAGGGCCGTTCACAGATTTCAAACCCGCTATTTTCCATTTTGGCAATTATTGTATTGAATCTCTTTTTTGAAACGTGAATTTTTTGTTCCGCAATAAAAACTTTCGTTTCAGGTTTTACTATTCGTGCCAGGTCACTAATGATATTGTCAATATATTTCATTTCATGGAAGGCATAAAAAGCAAGGATAAAATCAACTTTCTCTGACAAGTTGAGGCTGTTGTCTTGACATTTGTGAATTTCTACTATTCCTTCCAATTCGCTGTTTTTCAATTTTTGTTTTAAGATGTCAAGCATTCCTTGTTGCACGTCTGCGGCAATAACCTTTCCGTTATTATTGAGTAATCTTGCAGCTTCCAATGTAAAATAACCCGTCCCGCAGCCCAAATCAAGAACTGTCATGCTTGGACGAATAAATTTTTTCAGCAATTTTCGTGGATTGTGAAACCATAACCGAAAACGACAATCTAACAGACTTGCCTGTTCAACTGGATGCATAGGGCTGCTGGAAAAATTATTCATTTACAATTGGCTGTGACGATTTTTATATCTCATAAATGCTTTCGGGAACTTCCTGGTTCAAATATTGTCTGCAAATAATTGCTTTCATATCTAGCTTTACCCCCACAAAGCTTAAACTACTTTTTCAATTATATCTTCTTATATACCTCATCAAACGGCACCCTGAACCGCTCTCCCCAAATTCCAAGTGTTCCTTTTCTGATTCCGCAAGGAATCACCATATTGATCTCGGCGCTGCGAGGTAGCTTAAGGAGCCTTTTAACTCTACGGCTATCAAAACCCTCCAGAGGGCAGGTGTCGTAACCGATTTCCGCCATAGCAATCATAAAAGTCTGAGCCGCAAGACCGCAAGTTTTATGCACAACTACACGCACGTCACTTTCGGAAACCGTGGTTACCATTGGACGGAACAGGCTGATAGATGTAGCGAGAATCTTCCTTAAAAGACCAAGTAGTCCCAAAAAACGACTGTACAAAAATGGCATTACGCGGTTGTAGTAAACCAACCGATCTTTCCATCGTTTTTCCTGTCTTTCCGGTGGGCTATAACGGGCAATATTCCCCTTTTCAAAATCTAAAATAGCTTTTGAGTGTTTGCGGTGTAAATCACGGCGAGTTACGAAGACTACGATCTGCTTCGCCGTTTCTGTTGCTTTTTGGTCCAGACAAGCGTGGGATATTATCTTCAGCATTTCAGGGTCGGTTATGTGATAAAATTCCCATAGCTGCATATTGGAACTGTTTGGTGCAAGCGTAGCCAGCTCTATACAATGCTTTACCTTTTCAGTATCCAGCTCTTTCGCTTCGTCGAAATATCTGACGGAACGACGATATTCAAGTGTTTCTTGTAATGACATGCTGTGAATTTTTTAGGGGTACTAAATTAACTACCTGCAAATATACTCTTTAAGTTTTTATTACAATTATATTGCGCTAATTAACAGAACGTTATCAGGCGTTTTTAATCGTTTATAATTAATTATTCGAATATAACTTTCGCAAAGGCTTCAAAAGCACCACCGATAGTTTGACGAAAAGATTAATAGGCCTGCTAAAAGAGTTCTTAATTTATACGCCAAAATTAGCCGTTCCTATCAGAGCTCCTATCAGACCCATCAAATTTCCGGACATGTGGACAAGGATTGCATAGGCATTACTGTCATATTTTTCCTGATAGTAGCTGGCAATCACCTATATTCTTCTCCCGAAAAGTGGATCGATGTATCTATTGTGTTTTTGCCTCCTTTGCCAAATATACAAAAGCAAGAACTAGCCCAAGGACATTGAGCCCAACTCCCAATCCCAATAAAAATCCTTCAGTAAAATCACCAAAAGCAGTCGGAGAAATACCGGCAAAAAAGTCTTTTGACACATACAGTACATTTCCAAGTACTATAAGCGTAATTCCTGTTTTTAGTTTTTTCATTTTAAAATCCTCCATTTATTCGAAAAAAAGGCACAGATTAGCATCTGCACCTTTTACTAAGCCTCATAAAGAGCTAATAAAAATTTACCCAACTAATTAATTATTCTTGAACCAGGCTAATGTTTATTTTTTGGCCTTTTTTCACAAATATTTCCATCTCAGCAGGTCTATATGAAATCAATTCAACTCTGAGAGTATGTTTACCCGGCTTTAAGTTGGAAATGGCGAAATTACCCTCTAAATCGGAATAATATTTTGTGCCGTCGATAAAAATGGCAGCACCAGCCAACGATTCGTGACTGTTTTTATCGATTATGGAACCTTTAACATCAACAGTTTGCATGCTGTATGCAGCTTCTGTGGTGTTTTTTTGTGTCGTCTTGTGCTCTTTATTGTCATCGGCAGATGCGTTGAGCGATAACAAAACAGCGGCAATTAAAACTAAAATTATTCTCATGTTCGTTCTTTTTTAAATCGGTTCCTTAGATTATTTGACGATACAAAGATGAAAGATCAATGTTACGAGACGGTTACAATTAAATTACATTTTTGTTAAGATTTTAGTCACTTATTGTCAAATGCCTAATGTTTTTTTTCGTCGATCAAAATACCTTTCTCATCCCACATTCTCCAGGTGCCGGTCTTATCGCCATCTTTGTAATTTATTTCGTAGCGTTGGGTTCCCAACTCGTCCCAAATGCGCCATGTGCCGTGTTTTTTTCCGTTTTTATATTCGGCCTCCGATATAAGTTGCCCGGAAATATCATATTTTCGCCATAATCCATGAAGTTTTCCCTCTCTGTATGAGCGTATTTCTTGCGGCTTGCGATTTTCGAAGTAAATAATGTAGGCTCCTTCCGGCAAACCGTTTTTAATTTGCATTTCGAGTTTGAGCGTATTGTTGTCGTAGTATTCGCGGTAATCGCCGGTATAGAGCTCATTTTGTGCTCTATCGCGATAGTAAATACCATCGTTTTGATAGAGCTGTGGAGTCTTTTTAGGAGTTTGAGCTTGTATGAGGCACGCCGCCAACAATAGAACTGATAAGAGAGTTATTTTTTGCTTCATGGCTTTTAGTATTTGTAAGCAATATAAGCAATTTAAAGGTATTCCGGATAGCCGGAATACCTTTTTTGCAATTATAAATCAAATGTGTCGAACATCAAATGTTAAAGAGTATAACCAGTCCAGGAGAAAATATTGGCAGGACATCCGGAATTGCCAGCTTTTACGGTAACATTACCGGTTCCGTTAACTTCTTTACCGCTAATTTTAGTTGTTAAAGAATTGGTTATAGAAATTGTAGTTGACTCCTGTGCAGCACCTTTGCCGTCAGTCAGGTCCACAAGGTCTTTAGCTTGTCCTTGTCCTTTTACCAATGCATTTTCGATAGTAGCTTTAGCTCCTCTGCGCACCTTAATAACGTCGTGCATATAACAACCCTCTGTGGTGCTGGCGGCTAATCTAAGATCGATAGTCATGTTTTTGATTTTGAAATTGGACTGATTGGGATGCTCGGGAGATAATCCGTCCAAATTTCCGTCAGCTTCTACACCGCGGGGGTCAGACTCGCTGCTAACATATCCGGTTTCCCAAATACCGTAGCAATTTTCCAATGTACCGTTGTAGCCTTGTGTAAAGTCAAACATGTCATCATCAGAGTTTACAACCAGCAGATTCGTGACATTTACAGAACCTCCGAAAAACTCGATTCCGTCGTCGGCACCGTTGGGAATATAGATATTCTCGATTTTTGTACCGTTGCCTACACCGTTCAATGTAAGTCCGTTGTGCTCAACGTTGGCGCTGGAACGAGCACCGGTGTACTCAAGTTTCAGATAAGTAATAGAACCGGAATTGTCCTTAGGATCATTGCCGCCGTAGAGATATGCAGAGTTGATCTCTGTAGAACCTTTCTCTTTAGGATCGGCTAAAGGAGCCTTACCGTTGATAACCAATCCACCCCAATGTCCTTGCTCGGCGTTGGGAATATCGGCAGTCATGGTAACGGGTTTTTCAGCTGTGCCGTTTACATTGATTTTACCTCCTTGTAAAACCAAAATATAGCTACTGAATCCCTTTTTCGCTTTAATAGTAGTTCCTGCAGGAATGTTCAGTACGCCACCATCTTCAACGAGGAGCGGGCCTACCAACAGATATTCAACCGTTGCATCAAGAGTTCTGACCTCGGTGATTGAACCGGATAAGTTTTTGTCTTCCTCTTTATCCGGAATAATAGGATCTTCGCAAGAAGCAGCACCAAGAATAAGCGTGGAGCTCAGAAGCAGGTAAAAAAGAATTTTTTTCATTGTGATAATAGTTAAAAATTAGTTTTTCTTGTTATTCGTATTAAAATTGATAGCTTATACCTAAGCTGATATTTTGTCCTTTTTTGAATTCATTCAGTACCGTTTTTGCATCGGAAGCACTGCTTTCCCTTGACAAACGATAAGCGGAATTAAGCAAATTCGCAGCTTTGAAGTTTATAGAAAAGTGCTTGTTAAATCCGTATGATGCCACAAAATCCAATGTGGGAACTCCCTCTTCAACAATATCCCTGAATCCTTTTGTGCCAATGGTGTGTACTCTGTCGCTGAAATAGTTAAAAACGAGCGATGCGGTAAAATTTTTATCGTATTTCCTGAAATTATAGGATAAATCCACATTCAGTAAGAAAGGGGAGGCTCCTTCGAGGTTAATTTTACGTGGCTCCGTATTGAGTATATCAAGCATTAAGTCAGTATAGATATAGGAGGCATTGAGTCCGAATGAGAGACGATTGGATTTCTCAAGTTGAGTATCGTACCGATTGAAAATATTTTTGCGAACTTCCAACTCAACTCCGCCCACAGTTGCGCTCTTGCCAATATTATCATAGGTAATAAGTCCCGCAGAGTTTCCTTGATCTACACGTCCGATTGGATTTTGTATATACTTGTAAAAACCGGTAATCGATAAAAGCTCATTATTGGTTATGTAGAAATCCCATTTTAAATCCACATTATAGTTGTCCGATGGTCTGATGTTAGGATTACCCTGGCTCGCGAAAGAGATATTTACATATTGGTAAGGCGAGATCTCTTTTGACTGCGGCAAAGTATATGTTTTACCTATTCCCAACCTCAAGCTATTTTTATCATTTATGTCGTATTTCAGGTTTAAGCTCGGTAAGAAATAGGTTTTCTTTATCGATTCGCTTCCGGGAGCGGCATGAGTTACATTATGATTGACGGTTAAGTCCACAATGTCCACTCGCAAACCTGCATTTCCGGCCAATTTTTCAGCCAACTGGTAGGATACTTCCGCAAAACCCGAGTGTATAAATTTTAATACTTTGTAAGAGTTTGTCTCCCCCATATCCATTGTGAGCAAACCCTTGTTTATGTTTTCTTCATACAACTTATCCAAACTCAGGTTTTCCATGGTGAAATCGGCCATTCCCAAAGGACTGTAGTTATATTCCACCGCTTTAAACTTGTCAATGACAAACCTTCCTGCATATCCCACTTGTACGAAGGAGTTTTCCGTATCAAATCTGTCATTCAATTTTATGGACAATGCTGCCCTGGCATTGAAGTCATTATTATGCAGATCGGAGAAGAAACGTTTGTTGCGGTTGCTTCGGGTCAAATTGTACTGCGCTCCTTCAACATGTGTGAAATAATTTTCCCGACGGTCAGGCTCCAATCCTTTTACCCTGTTGTAGGTCGCACCTACGGATAGTCTGGTGATCCCGGATAATTTCCAGTCGGAAACCAGTTGATTTACCAGCAAAAGATTGTCATTAGTTTGTTGCCTTCTGATTATACCGGACAGGTCAGGACTGCCTTGAAAAGCTTCGGTCTGCAAACCGCCATATTCTCCCACATATTGGTCATTAACATGAACAAGCATAAAGTTGTAGTTAATGCTATGCTTATGGTTAATTTCATAATTAGCATTTGCTAATATAAGTTGATTGGTGGTTTGTGAATATTTGTCTCCCTTTTGATCCTGGAAAATGGTTCCGTTCGATGTGGTGTTTCGCACAATTTCTTTGGTATAGGAAAAACTTGTCCCATGAGAAGCTACCGCGAAAAATGAGAGAGGATTACGGTTTTTCCCAAGATGAAACAGTTTTCCTCCCGAAATTCCGTAACTGTGGTTAAGCGGAAAGGATACCTTTTTAGGGTCAAGACTATTGGGGAAATTGTGCTGATTTTGAGTTGGTTGGTTTGTGTTGGCAAATCCGAAGTAATTGGAGCCGTCCTGACGAAGGAAATCGGTTCCTATCGCTGTGGAGTTAATTCCTCCTGACAAATCTATGGCCAGCGCGCTCTCTTCCGTCAACTCTTTGGAAGAGATATCTATCACTGCGCCACCCACATCACCTACATTCGATGCGCTGAAAACTTTGTTTACTCCGATATTTTGGATGATATCGGTCCCGAAAAATTCCAAGGCAATATTTTTATATTCCGGATCTTCCGAAGGAATAGGGAATCCATTAAGTAATGTGGCGTTATATCTGTCGCCCAATCCGCGCACGAACACGTTTTTAACACCCTCTTGTTTAGATATTCCAGACACTTGCGCCACAGCTGCCTGTGCGTCGGCAATACCTTTTCTCGACAATTCTACTGCACCGACGGCTTGTATTGCAAAAAGCGCTTTGCGTTGCTCTCCGAGCAAAATGTTTTCACTCTCACGATTTGCTCGCGCCACTATTTCGACTTGATCGAGATTTAGTTCGTCGGGATTCATCAAAAAATCCACGATGGTCTCTTTATTATTTGCAACGGAAATTCCCTTTTTTGTAAGAGTTTCATACGAAACGTAATATACTACAAGTGTGTAAGTGCCTTCAGAAACGTTAGGAATGACATAATTACCATCTAAGTCTGCAGCTGCGCCCTTGGTGGTTCCTTCAATCACAACCGATGCTCCGATGAGCGGTTCTTTAGTTTTAGAGTCTACAATTGAACCTTTTATGGTTCCGTTTTGGGCCAAAATTGATCCGCAAAAGAAGGTCAATAAGAGCGTGGTAAGTGATAAAAATTTATGTGCCACAAAAGCAATTTTACATTTTGGTTTGCGCCACAAAGGTCTGCCATTAGTGTTGCAGAGTCGTTACAATTAAATGACATTTCTGTTAAGATTTCAGAAATCCAAAAAACCGATATGCAAGCATATCGGCGGTGTAGAAAAATGCGACTAATTGAGATAGACATACACTGCTTATATCCATGAAATTTCCTTATCTTTGTACTCTATTTTTCAAATAATGAAGTTAGTACTCAATTGAGTAGATTTCAATATTTTATTTTTTTGAATGTTATGAATAAAAAAACATCCATTTTAGTTGCTGCAGTTGCATTTTTACTGTTCGCTGCGGGTTGCGGTAAGATATCCCCCGTTAAAATCTCCGAACTTTACGAGAATACGCACAAATATGAGAATGAGACGGTGCTGGTAAGAGGTACGGTCAATAAAAGTATTTCTATGTTCGGACTCACCGGTTTTATTTTGACCGATGGCACTAAAGAATTGATGGTGGTTGGCCATGATTCAACCCCTTCGCCAGGTGAAAAAATAACCGTTCGCGGAGAACTTTCAGTGCCGCTTAGATGGCAAGACGACGCGTTGTTGGTGCTAAATGCTTCACCAAAGGAGAAGAAAGATTAAAGGAGGATAATGGTGATTGCCTAGTTAGGAGCAAACACTCTTTTCTAGAGAAACCAGGCCTTCACAGGCCTTAAAGTTTGTCTTGTTGTCAAATTCAGTAAGTTTTTGCCTTTCCTTTCTTAAAAAAGAATGGAGTGGCTTAAATGTTCATTGGGAACTTAGATATAATCGAGTACTAGATAATCCACCAAATGAAAACCAAAATAGAAATAGTCCAAGCTGACATCACAACAATAAAAGTTGATGCTATTGTCAATGCTGCCAATAACTCTTTACTGGGCGGTGGGGGAGTGGATGGTGCGATTCATAGGGCAGCGGGCCCTGAATTGCTTGCCGAGTGCAGGACCCTGAATGGCTGTGAGACCGGTCAGGCTAAAATCACAAAGGGCTATAAATTGCCTGCAAAGCACGTGATACATACAGTTGGTCCGATTTGGCGTGGAGGAAATAACAATGAAGCTGACAAATTGAGAAGCTGTTATAAATCCTGTTTAAAATTGGCCCTTGAGAACAACATCAAGTCAATCGCATTTCCCTCAATAAGCACGGGAGCCTACGGATACCCAATTAAGCCCGCCTCCCAAATCGCCATACAAGAAATGTTGCTTTTCTTGAAAGAAAACCCCGATTTCGAGAAAATCATCGTCGCCTGTTTTGGACACGGAGTCTATCAATGTTATCTCGAAGCGCTATCCGAAAACGACTGACGTAATGACCAGCAAACCTATCGCTGACGAACTAAAGGGGTATTCTAAAATTGAATTTCATTGAATAGGTAGGGTTCTCATCTCTTCTTGATAGTCATCTCATTATGCCTTACTTTATCAAAACTTTGGATTTTTGAAAGTTTTGCTAAAGGATACTTTCCTTTTAGTTATTTGGCAAATAATCGGAAAATATTATTACACACTATTAAAAGGTGTCCTGCTCTCGTAAAAGTAAATACGAGCAAATGGAAATAGTCCAAATTTGTGCATTACACCTTACGACCTAAAGCCACTTTTTGGAACTTTGGGAATCTTGAAAAGTGTAGTTCCGGACTCAAAATCCATGCAAATCCAAAGTTGTACTTTATAAATACATGTAAAAACAAAGTTGTACTTTAAATTTACATAAAATAACACTACCTTTGTCTACAGTAGGGCTAAGTTTAATGCCAATCTGCCAATTTTAAATGTTTTGAATTATGTTACCACGAAAAATTAATTTCCAAGAGGCTGAAAATGAGAGTGTTTTCCTTTGGGGGGCTCGCCAAACCGGTAAAAGCACGCTGCTGAAAATGCTTTTTCCGGAGGTGCGTTATATCGATTTGTTGAAATCAGATGAATTTGCGCGCTATAGTCGTCGTCCGGCGCTTTTGCGCGAGGAGTTGAGTTTACTTCCGGAGAACGAGTTGGTTATTATCGACGAAATTCAAAAACTACCTGCTGTACTCGATGAAGTGCATTGGCTGATAAGCAATCACCATCTTCGCTTTATTATGAGCGGTTCCAGTGCACGCAAGCTGCGTAGAAGTGGAGTTAACTTATTGGGTGGGAGAGCGATCAGGAAGCACCTTTATCCCTTTGTCAGTGCCGAAATTCCTGATTTTGACCTTGTGAAGGCCTGTAACAATGGGATGCTACCGCGACATTATTTAGTGGATAATCCTACTAATCGACTCCACGCTTATGTGGGTGATTATCTTCAGCAGGAGATAAAAGCGGAAGCTCTTACACGCAACTTAAATACTTTTACACGGTTTATGGAAGTTGCAGCTCTGAGCAATGGTGAAATTTTGAATTACAATAATATTGCTTCAGAATGCGGAGTGAGTGCCCCTACAGTGAAAGAATATTTTTCCATTTTGCAAGAGACGCTTGTCGGCTACATAATCCCTGCTTTTACCAGAAATGTAAAACGCCGTGTCACACAATCGCCCAAATTTTACTATTTCGACGTGGGTGTTGCTAATTTTCTTTTGAAAAGAGTGGCTCTTTCTCCTGGATCTCCTGAGTTCGGACACGCTTTTGAGCATTTCATAATTCAAGAAATCATCGCTTATATCGGATATTTCAAACCGCTTCAAAATCTCTCCTATTGGCGCACTTCATCAGGATACGAAGTGGATGCCATTATCGGAAATGCTGAAGTTGCCATAGAGATCAAATCTTCCGAAGAAGTACAATCGCATCACACTAAAGGGCTAAAAGCATTTTCAGAAGAATTTCCCGATTGCCGGTTTATCCTCGTTTCACTCGACAAATATCCCCGCCGGATTAATAACATTGAGGTCTATCCAGTGTCAGAATTTTTGAAAAGGCTATGGACCGGCGATTTATTTTGAAGATGGGTTTGACTGCAAATTTGCATAATAAGAAGGCTTTTCTTACAAGTATTTCAGAATAAGGAGCTCTTTTCGACAAATTTTTCAGATAAGAGCGTTTTCTTCCTTTATTTATGACAACGGAGATCACTGTTAAGGCAGGGTAGTGACGTATAACTTCGGCAAAAACACTTCAGGTTTGCCAAAATTATACGAATGTTACTTTAGCCTTTATTTCATTGATAATCCGATCTTTATCACAAAAACATTACTAATTAATCATAACATTGGCATACAATGATTTTTAAGAGGCTTATTGTTAGCTAATTGCGAGGCGGTCTCGCTAAAGTATGATTTTTTTGAAATTTTATGTGTCTCTAAAATCCATACAAATAAAAAGTTGTATTATGCAATCCCCCGCAACAATTTGAAAAGTGTATATTTTAGTCCCAAATTTCTATTGAAAAGTGTAGTTTCGACATGTGAATAAGATAATAGAGTCAAAGTAGAGGTTGATTTTTCTGGCAACTCTGAACCGTTCCCCTGATTGAAATTGACTTTCGTTTGAAGCTTTTTCCTGCAAATTTAAAATTTGTCCCCTGTAATTTTAAAATTGCTTCAAAACTGAGTAGCAATTCCTTTAAGAAATTAGTAATGGAAAACGAAAAAGCCCCCACACATTTACGCGTAAGGGCTTTTTAGTTCTCAAATCAGGCCTTAAAATTGTGCGACCAGACAATGTTATTATTTTACCAATTTATGATCTCTCTTAAATATCTTGATAATCCTGGGGTCATTTCTTTTATCCGGAATTGCTTGTCCTGGCATAGGTCCCGGATATCCTAAGCAAACTTCCATTTTATTGTCAAAACTTGTCGCTATTGGGTCTATATAAGCCCAGTCACAAGTTGCTGAAGAATAGCTGGGCCACAAATATCCGGTATAAACAAGCTCCCCATTTGCTTTAATCGCGAATGCAACTCCAAAAACAGAGTATCCTTCGTCATTAATTGCTTTTACTGCCCTATCCGAAAGTAGAAACTCGTAGGTATCAGGATCGTAAGAGATGAAGTCTTCGTAGCTTATCAGTGGATTGGCCTTTGTCTTAACCGTGGTTTCATCAATTTGGCATGAATGCTCCCTAATTGTTTTATAGGAGTCCAGCAAATAGAGTTCGACTTTGCCGTCTGAGGAGACTTTTTCGCACCCCAATGCCAGGATGCTGAAAATAGCAATAATCGCATAAGTGAAAATTTTCCGCCCCATAGCGATATTGATTTAAATTATTGTTGCTTATTTGCTCGCTTTGAGTTCCAGACCCTCTTCCTTTGCCAACTACACACTCCCCACTCAAAACTAACCCGCACCCCGCACCTCGTAACTCGCACCCCGTACCCCGACTACTTCACCAATCTTACGCACCTTACAGAGGCACCAAAATGTTCTTTGGAGGTGAAATTCATCGGACAAAAGTCGTTTTCGCTATGAATATAGCGGTAGTAGGCCTGAGTCTCATTTTTTTGAGTGGAACTCCACCAGAATCCATACTCATTGAAACCCCTGAAAAGGGAATGGTCGTATTGAGTGTTGCCCGTAGCGAGGGCATTCCAGCCGACAGTATTGGAGTGGATATTGTCGGGAGAATAGGGCCATATCCTCTCTTCGTTAAACCAGGCATCCACCGAGAGTTTGTCGCCAAGTCCTGCCCAATTGTCCACAAAGGTCATTTGTTTGCCGGCAATTGCGGTAGCCAAATCAACCCAGTCCTCATTGGT
>JAAYDZ010000006.1 GCA_012728975.1 Bacteroidales bacterium | reverse complement strand
GCTTTGCTATAATACGGTGTAAGATCAAGACGCGGAATGAGAGTCAGTCCGGCATAATTTGCCGACGACTCAGAGTCCTGAGAGAAGGCCTGGAAGCATAACATCAAGGCCACGAAGGAAATTAGTAGTTTCTTCATTTGAGTCCATAAAAAGAACATTGGTTAATATTAGCGGCGAAAATAGAAAAAAAACTAATATGATGTAACTTTTGTCGGAAAAAAGGACTATTTTCGCAACTTTACCATACTATTTATTAAAGAAATATTAATTTATATAATGAATTATTTCAAACTCATGATCACCGCGGCACTACTGACAGCCTCTGCCGCTTTGCTCCAAGCGCAGAGCGTATCGGAAATAGTTCCCGTTCCCCAAAATGTCATTAAACAGGAGGGATTTTTTATTGTAGATAGACACACTATCATTATCCCCGATAGTGAAGGGAGCTTTAGTGCATCGTATCTTCAGCAACACATCAGCCCTATATTTGAGTACGGCATTGCACTTGCCAAGGCCTCTACCCCTCCAAGGGAGAATGCCATTGTGCTAAGCAAATCAGAGGGGTTTAAGCCGGAGAGCTACTCGCTTACTATATGTAATAAAGGTGTGACAATTAGATCATCAGATGATGCCGGACTTTTTTATGGAGTCCAGACTCTGCTCCAGATGTTCCCTCAGGAGGTCTACAACGGTGATAAGCTTCGTTTGCGCGAATATCCGTTGCAAAAAGTCATTATTAAAGACTCACCGCGATTTCCTCACAGAGGCTTTATGCTTGATGTCTCCCGAACATTCTTCGATAAAGAGTATGTCAAACAGTTCATTGATTGGATGTCTATTCATAAGCTCAATTTTTTCCAATGGCACCTCACGGATGACAATGGGTGGAGAATAGAAATAAAAAAATACCCGCAATTGACTGAAAAGGGTGCCTGGCGAGGGCGCAACGAAGTTATTCCTCCCACCTATCTTTCGGGTAACGAACGCTATGGGGGTTATTATTCTCAAAAAGATATCAAAGAAATCGTGACCTACGCTGCACAGCGCAATATCACCATTATTCCGGAAATCGATCTTCCAGGGCATGCACTCTCCTCTACCGCCGTTCTGGATGGTGTAACCTGTGGTACGAAGACCGACAAGGCAAGTGCCTGTGGAGAGTTTGACAATGTATGGTGTGTAAGCAAAGAATCCAATTATAAAATCCTCGATAATATCTTTAAGGAGATAGCTGCGCTCTTCCCCGGTCCCTATATAAGCATTGCAGCCGACGAAGTGGTGTGGGACTATTGGGCACAGTGCCCCAACTGCCGTGCTCTTATGGAGAAAGAGGGCTATACAGAAGTTCCTGAGCTATTGGGCCATTTTGTCCGCAGGATGGAAAAAATTATAAATAAACATGGTAAACGTCTTGCCGGCTTTGATGATATTCAAGATGCAGGTGGAGTCGGCACGGATGCGCTGGTAGTAGCCTGGAGAGGCTATAAGAAGGCTAAGGAGTCTGTTGGCAAGGGTTATCCCACTGTGATGCAGCTCAGCGAGTACTGTTATCTTGACATGCAACATTCACCGACTGAGAGAGGTCACAACTGGGCTGCAGTCATCCCGCTCGACCGCGTATACAATTATGACCCTACCTCCGGTCTGGGAGAACTTACTCCTGAGCAGGAAAAGCTCGTACTCGGGCCACAGGGAGGTCTCTGGACTGAATTGATGCAGTATCCTCCCCGATTTGCAGAATATCAGGTATTCCCCCGTTTAGCAGCACTTGCCGAGGTAGGCTGGAGCAGCAGGGAGAAGAGGGATTATGAGGATTTCCACCGCCGTCTTGTAAGCAGTCACTATCGCCGTCTTGACAAAATGGGTATCGCTTTCCGTGTTGAGCCTCCTGTTGTGAAATATAACGACCAAGAGATAGATGTTCTCCTACCCTATCAGGGAGCAGTTGTACGTTACACAACCGACGGCAGCGACCCTGTACGCACTTCGAAAGTAGTAAGCGGCACCATCGTCACTGACTCACCTGAAAAGTTCCGTTTTGCGACCTTCTGGGGTGACAATTTACAGAGTATTTCCGTGGCTCCCGAAGGTGTGGTGCTTAATCATTGGCTCAAACCGGCAGTAAGGGTAGAGTCCGATATCAAGATGAAAATCAACAATCCGCTCACTAATATTACAGGTTACAATTTCCGTCAGATAGCGCGAAGTGACAAGCGTTTGGAGGCCGGGCAGACTCTTACATATATTTTCGACGAGCCGGTAGAGTGCAGCAAGATCGGAGTTCCCACAGGATATGCCCATATTCCCTTTTATGGTGTAAGTGACGGCTACGTAGAGTACTCCTACGATGGAGAAACCTTTATAAAGGGGCCTGAATTTGTGAGATATTATGCGGAAATCAGTGGATTCGAAGCACCGGTAAAGGCGGTTCGCATTGTTATTACAATGCCCAACGACGGATCCACCTGCTGTTTCCAAAACCTTAGAATAGAATAGTGGTACGAGTTGCGGGTTACGAGTTACGTGTTGCAGGTTGTGGGTTACGGGGTGCGTGGTACGTGGTATAGTTCTGGGTTTTGGGTTGTTGAGAGGTGTGTAGCTGATTAATTAAGGGGTAATATTCGTTTAAATATTGTGATCATTAAGTAAGTTTTATTGTGAATTGTGAAGTGTGTAGCATATATGTATTATGAATAAAAGAAATATAACACTTATCGTAGCGGTTTTGGCCATTTTTGTGGCATTCGTTTCAGGGAAAAGGCAGGAAAAGGTGGAACCTGAAAAAGTTGAACCTGACAGGGTAGAAATGATTATAGAGAAAATGTCCCTTCGAGAGAAAGTGGGACAGCTCTTCATTATAGAATACAGCGACAGATATGATCTTGAAGATCCCTATTTTGACAAACTCATAAAAAAGGACAAAATAGGTGGACTGATACTTATGGAGATGGATATCGACAACTATATAGAGAGAATGAACCGATTCCAGAAAATATCGAAAATCCCTCTATTCATTTCAGTGGACGGAGAATGGGGAGCCTCAATGCGCTTCGATACTCTTACCCAGTTCCCCCGCAATATGCAATTGGGAGCCCTCTCCTCACCCGACCTAGTATATCAAGTGGGTAGCACAATGGCAAAACAGTTTGTACGCCTGGGTATTCATATCAACTATGCACCCACTATTGATATCAACAACAACCCTCTCAATCCCGTTATCGGACAGCGCTCATTCGGTGATGACCGTGAAAAGGTGGCACTCTACGGAGCTGCTATAATAAAAGGGTTGCAGGATGGCGGTATACTGACTTCAGCGAAGCATTTTCCGGGTCACGGAGATACCGAAATAGATTCACACAAATCACTGCCGGTGCTTGCCTTTGATCATATGCGCCTTGATTCTCTGGAGCTCTATCCCTTTAAACATGCAATAAAAGAAGGTGTGGCGATGGTTATGGTAGCCCACCTTAGCGTCCCCTCGCTAGACTCCACCGGAGTCCCCAGCTCCATCTCTTACCCCATCATCACCGAATTGCTTAAAGATGAGCTTGGATTTGAGGGAGTAGTGGTGACAGATGCCCTTGGTATGAAGGGTGTCATGGAACATGTCTCTAAAGAGAGGGTAGCAATAGAGTCTTTCAAAGCGGGATCAGACATCCTCCTTATGCCTCCAGGAGATAAACGCAAGTCCATAGCTGCTTTCCGCAAAGCCATTCGCAAAGGAGAGATCTCAAAAGAGCGTCTCGATGAGAGTCTGCGCAAAATTCTAAAGATGAAAGAGCAGGTAGGCCTCCTTGACGGCACTCCCTATATTGATCCGGATGATGCTTTTACCCAGGTAGAAACTCAAGAAGTACTGGATATCATAAATAGAGTGGCAGAGGAGTCGATGACTCTTGTCAAACATCCCGACTGGGACCCTGACCAAAACCTTGAAACTCTCACCGCCAATGGAGATGCTGATACCATAATTTTACCTAGGAAAATTACGAAAGAGCTCCTTGAAAATGCGCGCCAGCGGACCGAAGGTCTGGAATTTGTTATACTCTATCTTCCGGAAATGAGAGCTCCGAAAAATGACAGGGAAAATTATGCAACTATCCCACCTCAGGAGATTTACGACTTTATTTCAGCGTGGGCACGCGAACAAAAAGTAATTCTGGCCATTATGGACAATCCCTACGCACTTGACAAAATTGATATAAAGGCTTTTGAAGGCATCCTGGTGGGCTATAGTTCATCAGAGGCCAATCTTTCGGCAGCCGACAAAGTGTTTCGGGGAATAATTGAAGCCCATGGAGTGCTTCCGGCAGCTGCAGGAGGATTCCCCACAGGTTATCATGTAAAATAGTGTTGCGAGTTCCGGGGTGCGGGGTAAAGTATTAAGTATGTAGTATAAATAAAAAAATGTAAACAAGATGACAAAGTATCCACTAAAAGATATTGACAATATAGAAGATCTGGAAAGATTGCTAAAGGTAAAAAAAGACGACATTATCGTCCATTGCGTTTTTAATACTCTAGACTTCTTTCAAATATATAAGCAGATTAAGGATTTTAAATTTTCCGATTGTATGTTCCTTGGATGTGAGATTCCCAAGGAGGTGAAAGATAATATTGATCAGACCTGCGTTATCTTCCCCAAGATGAATGTGCCTTACAGGATCTACACCAGCGAACTCTACAATCCTTATTCATTATACGAAGGGTATGATATCGAGGATTATGATACTTTGGCCACGAGTTACGATAAACGTGCTTATCAGCGCTACATAGCAAAAGGCAAATATGGACGTGACATTTATGAGACTCTCGCACGTTCGATCCACGACCATGCCATAACAGACGCAATGTACGATCTGATCGATCAATACGACCCTAAAATGGTAGTTGCAATAATGGGCGGACACGCAATCCTTCGCTCCGATCTCATTTACAGAAGGGTTGTCTATTTGGGCAAGCTGCTTACCGAAAAAGGGCGTCTTATAGTGACTGGTGGTGGTCCCGGCGCTATGGAGGCAGCTCACCTTGGTGCATGGATGGCCGGCAGAAGCAATTGGGAAGTGGAGGATGCCATCAGTATGGTGGTAAAAGCACCCTCATACAGGGACCGTAATTGGCTTAAGACAGCATTTGAAGTGCTTGAAAAGTATCCACAGACACAATTCAGGAGTCTTGGTGTACCTACCTGGTTTTACGGTCACGAACCCGCCTGTATCTTCTCCACTCACATTGCAAAATATTTTGCCAACAGTATACGTGAAGATGGTATCATCACCATTGCACACGGTGGTATCATTTATACACCCGGTAGTGCCGGTACAATGCAGGAGATATTCCAGGATGCGGCCCAAAATCACTATTTTATGGATGATGAGTCGGCTCCAATGATATTTTTCGACACTGATTACTGGACAAACAAGATTCCTGTTTACCAATTTCTTCAGGATTGCCTTGAGATCAAGAGTTACGCCAATCTACGCCTTTCATTATCAGACGATATTGAGGAAGTTTACAGAATTTTGGAGGAGTATGTCAAGATGTTGGAATCCTCTGAGGAATCAAACAAGCCTCAAATGGCCCAAAATCCCTTGAGTCAGCGCTAGTAAAAACATTTTACCCAATAGAAGTATGCGGCTCTCTTTTTAAACTCTTTATTCTTCATTGCCGTTGGTGAATCACTCTGGTGTACTTTTTGATTAACAATGAAAACGATTTGAGCGGTTTTATTCGTACCTTTGTCAGATAAATAGTACGATCATCTAATTTAGATATTTATGAAACTCGATGGAAGAAGGGTCAGCAGCAATGTTGACGACAGACGCGGCTCCAGCCGCGCTATGAAAGCAGGCGGACTGGGCCTTGGTGGTATCATCATTATAGGCCTCATTGCCTGGCTCATGGGAGGTGATCCCGCAGAGGTTGTTGATCAAGTCTCAAATATGACGACCAACACCCAGCAGACTGAGTATATTCCTTCAGCGGAAGAAGAGGCACTGGCTACATTTTCAGCACAGATACTGGCCTCTACAGAGGATGTTTGGAGTGAAATTTTTAGGCAAAACGGTCATACCTATACCCCTCCCAAACTTGTTCTCTATACAGATCAGGTGACTTCAGGTTGCGGTGGTGCATCAGCCGAATGTGGTCCTTTCTACTGCTCAGCTGACCAGTCTGTCTATATCGATCTTTCATTCTTCATGAATATGAAACAACGACTTGGCGCTGACGGCGATTTTGCTTATGCATATGTGATTGCACACGAGGTGGGACATCATGTCCAATATCTGCTGGGCACATTGCAACAGGCACACTCGCAGATGCGAAATGTTAGCCAGAAGCAATCCAACGAGATAATGGTGCGTCTTGAGTTACAGGCCGACTTCTACGCCGGTATCTGGGCTCATTACGAAAATCGCCGTTTCCAATCACTTGAAGATGGAGACATAGAAGAGGGCATCAACGCTGCATCCAAGATCGGCGACGACTATCTCCAGAAAAAGGCCAGAGGCTACTCCGTTCCCGACTCATTTACCCACGGCACCTCCGCACAACGTATGCGTTGGCTCAAAAAGGGCATTACCACAGGCAGAATCTCCGATGGAGACACCTTCTCCCCTGCTTATTCATCACTTTAATTATAGAACCTAATATGCATTCCAAGATTCAGAGAATCATCCTGCTCACTTTCGTTGTCCTTACTGCAGTTTCCTGCAAAAAGGTCACTATTGAGCAACAGATCGACAAGATCTACAACTATTTTCAGAATGAAAACACAACCGCCGTCGCTACTCTGGAAAGGGTCTGCAAGGATTATCCTGCAAGAATGTCCGGTAGCGAAAACAATGATGAAGTAATCGATTACTTTACATATGTTCTGGCAGAAGAGGTTGGTATTAAACATATCTGGCACCAGGAAGTAGAGGTACCTAACTGGGATCCCGGGGTGACGAAAGTCACTATGAATCTTTCTGACGGCACATCAGTCGAACTCCCTGCTATTGCCCTCGGACTAAATAACGGCACCTCTGGCGAGGATATCATCGCACAAGTGGTAGAGGTGACTAGCCGTGAAGAATTGGAAACTCTCCGCTGCAAAGACAAGATTGTCTTCTTCAACGGTACGATGGAAGACGGTAACAGTTACAGTAAACATGCGTGGCAACGCTCCAGAGGCGCCTCGCTTGTTACCGATAAAGGTGCTAAAGCCGTCCTGGTCCGCTCAATAAGCAACCATCCGGGAGATACTCCCCACACAGGTGCCTGCCACGATGGCGAATCTATTGTCTCTGTTCCGGCAGTAGCAATCTCCACTAATGCTGCTGATAGACTCTCAGAAATACTCAAACAGGACAAAAAACTTACTGTTACCATCAACTCCACAGCTCGCAACCTACCCGAACCGGCAATCGGACGCAATATTGTAGCTGAAATCCCCGGTAAAGTAAATCCTGACCACATCATACTTCTTTCTGCGCATGTTGACAGCTGGTTCAATAGCCAGGGAGCTCATGATAATGCAGCAGGTTGTGTTGCCGCCATTGAGGTACTTCGTGCATACAAAGAACTCCGTATGAAGCCGAGAAACACCCTCCGTATAGTACTCTATCAGGATGAGGAAATGAACCTCTCAGGCCTAAAAGAATTTGCACGTCTTTCCAAAGAAAAACACGAAGGTTTTCTCTTTGACCTTGAGATAGATGCCGGAGCTGGTAAACCTGCCGGATTCTACATTACGGAGGATAAGTTCTATTTCAAGCAAATGGAAGAGGTTCTTAACCCCTACCTTGAGCCTCGCGGTCTGACACTGACACTCAATACTGGAGAGAGAAACTGGCCCCTAAAGCCTTATTACTCATTCATAGCAGACAGGACCGACTATTTCAAATATCACCATGGCTCACTGGACAACTTTGAAAACATCAATCCGGATACATTCAAAGAGACTATAGCTGCGATTACGACCTTTATTTTTCTGATGGACTAGTGAGTGGTGAAAGGTACGCGTTCCGAGGTACGTGGTATTCTTAAATGTTGTTGGGTAAGTGGTACGGGGTACTACACACTACACACTCAGAACTCAGAACTACCCTAATATTCTTCGTAGGCGTAGTCAATGGCTCGGTTGAGAATGGTATTGAATTCGGTGCAGGTGGCAAATAGGTCGGCAGCACGTTTTGCGAGATCGGGCTCCAGGATAAAAGCATCATCCAAATAGCGTGTAATAAGTATTTTCTTCAGTCGGAAATAATCGGCATATGGGGAGTCCTGCGGAAAACCCCGGGGGATTTTCTTCAGGGCTCCGTCCCATTCCATTTCAAATCCTTTGGCCTTTGACATTGCTTTCACCAGAGCTTCACCGTTGAGCATAAACTCTTCCCTAATGCTGCGCATCACCTTTGGCTCCGGAGCGTAGGCACCGCAGCACATCAAATGACCGCCCAGGTAGCCCGCATGAGGGGGTTCTATATGGAAATAGTAACCGGAATGGCCGCTGCATTTACCATCTTTAGCAATGAAAATGCCGAAATGCTTCTTGTATGGAGTTTTGTCCTTACTGAATCTTAAGTCTCTATAGAAACGGTAGGTGCAATCCTTTAGAGTGAGACCTCTGACTTCGGGGTCAAAACTCTGCACACGCTCCAAAAGATCTGAGGCGAAATCGTTGAAAATCGCCTGTGCTTCCTTATAACGTGCCTTATTGGCATCAAACCAGGGTTTGTTGTTATTCGGAACAAGATCCGTAAGAAACGATAAAACTCTTTTCATAACTACATATTTAATACTTTCAAGTCAGAAGTAAACTCGCATTTCTCAACAACTCAATACTCGGAACTTACCTCGCAATACGTAACTCGTACCTCGCACCAACCAACTCCACACTACTAACTCCCGACTAAAGACTAGGAACAATGTGCTTGGCATAATTGTAGCCCAGATGGTCGTAAAGTGCCAGATGATGCTCCATACGATCTAAGAAGTCCTCATAATCACGAACCTCTGCGGGACGCCACTGTACCTCACATAGGGCAGCCATACGGGGCAAAGCCATGTATTCTACATGGTCGGTAGTCTTGATATATTCGCACCAGACATTGGCCTGAACACCCAGTATATGACCGTGTAATGAAGGATCTACCTCCTCGGGGAAAGGATTGAACTCATAAACCTTCTCCACAGGGATAAATCCTCCAATAGCCAAAGGCTCGTTGTCTCTATCTTCACTCTGATAATAGTCAAAATAGAAGTGGGAATAGGGAACCATAATTACATCGTGTCCCATATTTGCAGCGGTTACACCACCGGTAATACCTCTCCAGGACATTACTGTAGCATTTGGAGCGAGTCCGCCCTCGAGGATCTCATCCCATCCGATAATTCTGCGACCGTGGTCATTGATATATTTTTCAATCTCCGATGTAAGCCAGCTCTGAAGACGCTGCTCAGCGGTATGGCCATCCTTTGCGAAGAGTTTCTCCGCCTTAATACGAGCCTGGCAGTCGGGACAAACCTTCCAGTGATCCTTGGGACACTCATCACCTCCTATATGGATATACTCCGAAGGAAATAGAGCCATTATCTCATCCATGACATCCTTTAAAAACTGTACGGTATGGTCTTTACCCGGGCAAAGCACCTTCTCAGTAATACCCCAGCGAGGCCAAACTTCGTATTGTTCGCCTGTACAGCCGAGTTCCGGATATGCAGCCAGAGCCGCCAGCATATGACCGGGAAGGTCTATTTCAGGGATAATGGTGATATAACGCTCTGCAGCATAGGCCACCACTTCCTTTATATCATCCTGAGTATAAAATCCTCCGTGAGGTGTCTCGTCGCTCGACTCGAAATCCTTTCCGACTACAGTATGACTTCTCATAGAGCCGATCTCAGTCAGTTTGGGATATTTTTTAATCTCCACACGCCAGCCCTGGTCATCGGTCAGATGCCAGTGGAATGTATTGATGTTATGAAGAGCTATGATATCAATATATCTCTTTACAAATTCTTTATCGAAGAAATGACGTGAAACATCAAGGTGCATTCCACGGTAACCGAACAAAGGAGTGTCATTGATTTCTACCGGATCGAACCCAACACTGCCGAATCTGCCTATGGGAAGGGACTTCCTAAGGGTCTGGATACCGTAAAAAACGCCATCCGGAGCCTTGGCTACAATGGAGATTCCGTTTTGATCAACTGTCAGAGTATAACTCTCATCAGACGGCATAGATGCCTCTGCATCAACTGATATAACAATATTGTTACCCAAATTTGAGCCATCAGCGGCAACACATTTGAGATTTAAGCCGGTAATCTCTCTAATATATTCTGAAAGAAAAGCAGCGTTACGCTCCATCTGAGGGTCATTTGCATCATAGAGGATCTTTGTCCTGAAGTTGAGAACAAAGTCTTCACCATCAAGTTCGTTTATAGATTGAGGAAGAGGAACGACATCATAGTCCGCCTCTCCCCTTTCAAAATTGCAAGAAACTGCAACAAAAGTAGTTACTACAAGAAAGAAGAGTTTTAAATACTTCATAATTATTTTATATCTGTTTTAATTTATATTCTCTTTAGAAAGGATATCCTATACCGAAATGGATGGCATAACCATTTTTCCGGAACCACATATTTGGGGTATGCCATTGCTGCGTAACCGGATCGTATGCCTTTATACCGGCATCCAAACGTATCAGTAACATATCGAAATCCAAACGTAAGCCCATTCCCCAGTTAGCAGCAATACTCTTACCAAAATTCTCAGCTGTAAAAATACCGCGCTCATCCCTGGCCACTCCGTCCAGCGATGCACGTTGAAGATTCCAGACATTACCTACATCTATGAAAAGTCCGCCTTGCAACTTCCAGAAAAGGGGGAAACGAAATTCGAGGTTAGCCTCCAGGCGCATATCACCGGTCTGATTGGCAATAGCAAAAGTGGAGTCCATAGGCGCAGATCCCGGGCCCACAGAACGGGACTGCCATCCCCTCATACTGTTTGAGCCTCCGGCATAGAAGAATTTTTCGAAAGGAAGTACATTGGAGTTACCATAGGCATAACCGACTCCGGCAAGGAATCTTCCTGCCAGAGCGAGCCTCTTTTGTTGACCGAAGCGCAGAGTCTCAACCAATGAGATCTCGCTGCGGACATATTGTGAATAGGGTACTCCCCAGATCAGATGGAAGCCCTTTTCATCCTTTTTCAGCCCGCTATTGAAGAGCGATAGCATATTGCCCGCAAAATCTGTTTGCAATCTGAGGTAAAAGTATGTATCCTTAGGATTGGTTGCGCTATTGGTGGTAAAGTACAACATTCCTCCACCGCCGAAGTCAAAGTGGTTGCGGTAGGAGTTGATCAGATAAGGGTCCCTGAGGTTTGAGTAGAAATCCTCATCCATATTGTAAATACGCACCACATTAAACTGGAGAGGGTTTATCTGGTAATAAAATCTCTTATTGCGATTCCAGTTATAGCCGTAAGCTGTGGAAACAATTATACGGGTGTACTCCGGTCGATTCTGATAGTTATAGGAAAGATTGATGTCAGTACGCGGGAGTGTTTGCTGGAATAGGCTTACAGGCAAGAAAAGAAACCTTGGGAAGGTTATGGAGGATGAGATTGCAAACTCGTTGGAGCGCGTGGGATCCTTGAATTTGAACTGAAAGTTGCCCCTAAATCCGAGAGAAAAGTACTCTCCTCCACCAAAGATATTCTTGTGATAATATGAGAGAGAAGGAGTTACTCCAAAAAGTCCTGATGAGTTGAACGACCCCTCAAGATTAGCCCTCACCCCCTGAAGTTTGGAGGGAGAGAGCATTATACGGCAATCCACCATCGAAGAATCTGCTTCACTAAGTTGCATGTTGACACTGCTGAAGAGCCGGATGCTGGAGAAACGTTCGTAAGTGGTATTAATTACCTGTTCATTGTAGAGTTCACCCGGTTTTACAGTATTAATCTGCCAGAGAAACTTCTCGCGCACCTTAAGTCCTGCCATCGGGGTAATTGAGACTGATCCGATGTTATATTGTTTATGAGGCCTTGCACTCTCTTCCGATTCGTTGCGAGTATAGTTTTCTAGAGATACGATAAGATCAGCTTTATCCTTCTGCCTTACTGTATCTGCATAGAAGAAAAAATAGTTTTTTGTAAAACCATAATAGCCGTTGCTACGATAGAGACCGGCGAGACGTTCCGATTCCTCCTCCAATTGCTTCTCAGAAAGGATATCACCCACATTTACAGTAAAGTTGGCGGAGTCCGCAGCCAACAATTCGCGCATATTCGTGTCAGGAATTTCATAGCTTATGCTGTCGATCAAATATTGTTTTCCAAGGGTTACATCGTAATTGACTCTTGCTTTCTTATCCTTTTTTAGTATGGAGTGCGAAATATCCGAATCATAATAGCCTGAATATTCAAGGTGCGAGAGCATACCCTTTTTGCTGGCATCTATGGAGGTGGAATCGTAGATCACCGGAGCAACTCCAAGCTTCTCAACAAATCTGTCCCATCCCGTACCGCGTCCGGAACTCCAGTTGTAAACATAGAGGAAGGGATTCCACCGACCGATATAATAATCGTTCGGTTTCTGTTTGATGTAGGGTTGAAGCGAAGAGGTGGGATAGCCGGCATCATTTGTTATGACTATTTTGTTCTCCACAAGTCTACATTCATCCTCCTGCAGAATCCTTGTGGTACTGCAAGAAGCGGCAGCAAGTGCCACAATCCATATAAATGCAAGACTCCTCTTCATATTCCTGCAAATTTAGATAAAATTATTATTATAATCAGGTTAATTGTTACCTTTGAATATGATTTCTAAGAACGAAATAAAACTCATCCGTTCACTCAACCGCAAGAAATACCGCGATGAAGTGGAACTTTTTGTCGTAGAAGGAGAAAAATCGGTGGAGGAAGCGCACCGTTCGGGATTTGAGGTTATCAAGGCATTCAGAATCTCTGAAATTGGTGAAGAGGCAATGGCCCGCATCACACTGCTAAGCTCACCTTCTCCCGCTCTGGCTTTGGTGCGCAAGCCTGCGGTGCCAGACGTATCTCAGATTGCCGATCTGATAGCTGCCCGACCGCTCTCACTGGCACTCGACTCTATTCGCGATCCGGGCAATCTGGGGACTATCATTCGGCTCGCCGACTGGTTTGGAATAGGGACAATCTTTGCGTCGGAGGATACTGTCGATTGTTTCAACCCAAAGGTAGTACAAGCCAGCATGGGCTCCATTTTCCGAGTGAAGATTATCTATTGTGACCTTCTTCAGATTGTCTCAGAATTCCGAACCGCCGGTATGCCGGTATTCGGCACCTTCCTCGACGGGAGATCTATCTATGAGGAGAATCTGGGCTCCAGCGGAGTGATAGTGATGGGTTCCGAGTCAAATGGTATCTCTCCTGCTATGGAGAAGCTTGTTACACACCGTCTCTCCATCCCTCGCTTCTCCCCTGCCTCAGCCAATGCGCCGGATTCTCTAAATGTAGCTATAGCCACCGCCATCATCTGCTCGGAATTCAGGAGAAGGTAAGAGTTGTTGGATCTATATTTGAAAAATTAAATAAAATATCTTTCTTTTGTATGCCAAATAGCCGTTAAGAAACTTATTGTATTCTAATAGCCCTCATTTCTTATGACTGCAACTATTATTATTCTTATCGTAACCGCTGCACTGCTGGTTTGGGGTAAAATTCGCTCCGATATTGTGGCACTTTGTTGTTTGTTGGCATTGGTGCTGACAAAGGTTCTTACACCGACTGAGGCTCTGGCTGGATTCTCCAATTCCGTTGTGATTATGATTGCCGCTCTATTTATCGTGGGAGGAGCGCTTTCACAAACCGGACTCGCCGGTGCGGTAAGCAACCGATTGTTGAAACTTGCAGGAAACAGCAGTTATAAATTGTTTTTGTTGGTTATGCTGGTGACCGCTTTCATAGGTCTCTTCTTGAGCAATACCGGCACGGTAGCACTGTTGATGCCGATCGTGGTAAGCATGGCTTTCAAATCAAAGACAAGTGCAAGCAGGCTTTTGATGCCGATGGCTTATGCGAGCAGTATCGGAGGGATGATGACATTGATCGGTACTCCTCCGACTCTGATTATGCATGACACCTTGATTGGAGCAGGATATGAGGGATTGCAATTCTTCACCACTTTACCCGTAGGAATGATCCTATTGGTTTTGGGAATTTTATTGCTTTGGCCCTTGTCAAAAATGCTCGACAAAAAGGATAAGAAAGATCAGGGTGATGGAAGAACTACCGTTAAATCACCGGAGCAACTCGCTTCCGATTATTGTTTGATTGAAAATTTATACAGAATTGTAGTATCGAAAGAGTCCCCCATTGCAGGTAAAAAACTTTCTGAAATTGATATATCCAAACGATACTCGGTTATTATCAGTGAGATCCATATCCGCTCTTCTTCTCCATTGAGCCGCTCCGTACGCGCCGTATTGCCTAAAGCGCAGACTTTATTGGCCGAGAATGACATACTCTATATCATAGGTGAGTACAAAAATGTGCTGAACTTTGTGGAGGAGAATGCTCTTTCTTTCCTGGACACTACAACTGAAAAAGAGATTGAGCGTCCGAAGTTTGGAGGTAAATTTAAGTTCGATGAGATAGGAATGGCGGAGGTTGTTATTCTTCAAAACAGTCGCCTACACAACCGATTGGTAAAAGACTCTCAATTTCGCGACAATTACAATGTAAATATACTGAGTATCCAGCGTAAAGACCATTATATCGTTCAAGAGATAAAAGATGTAAAAATGCATGCCGGTGATATGTTGCTGGTTCAAGGAACATGGGAGGATATAGACCGTCTCAGCCGTCTTGAAAGAGATGTTGTTGTCATTGGACAGCCTCAGACCGAAGCATCCAAGATAACTCTCGACCACAAAGCTCCTTACGCAGCCATCGTTTTGATATTGATGGTCCTGGCTATGGTTTTCAATTGGTTACCCCCTGTGATCGCTGTGCTGATAGCAGCTGTTCTGATGGTGTTGGGCGGCTGTTTCAGAACGGTTAGAGATGCTTATCGTACGATAAATTGGGAGAGCGTTATTCTTTTTGCCGGAATGATGCCTTTGGCAACTGCAATGGAGAAAACAGGAACTTCTGCATTGGTAACCAACGGTATAGTGGATGCAGTGGGCTCTTACGGGCCTTATGCCGTCCTTGCCGGAATTATGACAGCTTCCTCTCTGCTGACTATGTTTATAAGTAATACCGCTACCGCCATTCTATTTGCCCCGATAGGCTTACAGGCAGCCATATCCATGAATGTAAGCCCCTATCCTTTCCTTATCGGTGTGGCGGTTGCTGCAAGTATGTGTCTGGCCAGTCCCTTCTCAACACCGCCCAACGCAATGGTTATGTCGGCGGGAAAATACAATTTCATGGACTACATCAAAGTAGGCCTCCCCTTGCAATTGCTTTTCCTGGTGGTAATGATTTTCGTATTGCCGCTTATTTATCCGTTTTAGGCTTTAAATCTGACGATTGGACTGCGCCCTCATTCTGTGAGATGATCCTAAAGCAACAATTGGAAATAACTTCCGTTATTTCCAATTATGCTTTCATTGAGTTATAGAATTACTTTTAGAATGCACTACTAGAAGCCCCACTCACTTTATCAATTTGACGAAATCGAGCATCAGTTTCAGAACCTCTTCTGAAATAGTCTCTTCAATAGTAGTATATTCAGTCGGAAGACCTGTTTCAGCGTGCTGGAAGAGATGGTTTAGGCCATCAAGTTCCACGATCTGCATATTGTTCCTTCCTGTTTGCGCAGCTATTTCACGGAAAACCGGAATATTCTGATATGATACCACCTGTTTGTCGAGGGTGCCATTGAGAATCAGTGCCGGTACGGCAACTTCGCGAATGGCCGGAGCCGGATCATACTTTAGGAAATAAAACATCCATGGAGTAGTGTACTGGTCAATCATAGCGGTTGCTGCATCATCCGGAACTCCCATTTTAGCCAGATAACCGAGAGCATCTTTACGGAAGTTCTCATCCGGAGCATCGTATCGCTCCACAATGGCAAAAACTTGCTCTGAAACCACTCTGTTTTGCTCAATGGCCTGCTCGGGCATACCCATTCCTCTATATATCTCGGTCTGCTGGAGTTTTAAAACCTCTGCACCGGTTACAGCCGGACCGGCGAGGGAGATCAAAAATGCAACGTCGGGGCGTCTCTGAGCCACCATAAAATTGACATAGCCACCCTCGCTATGGCCGGTTATGCCGCAAAGTGAAGGAATGACCTCTTTTCTTGAAAGCAAATAGTCAAAAGCCGCCTCCGCATCATATGAGATATCGAAAGAGGTACCATCGGACTTACCGGGCTCGGATGAAGCAACCCCACGGTCATCATATCTGAGGACTACCACTCCATTGCGACTAAGATAGTCTGCAATCACGGCAAAGGGCTTGTGATCCATCAATTCCTCATCACGATTCTGAGGACCGCTACCACTAACCAATATCATAGCTGGGAAAGGACCCTCTCCTTCGGGAATAGTTAGAGTGCCGGCAAGAATGAAATCTTCTCTGGTATTTTTGAAAAAAACCTCCTCCGATTTATATGGAAAGGGAGGTTGTGGTTCCTGTGGACGTTTGGGTTTTGCCGCCTTTTCACCTTTGATAAGAGTAAGAGGCAGCGTCATACCCATCTGAGTAAATTCACCCACTATGTTATTGAGCACAAATGTGCCTTCGTATGTAGCATTGAGAGGTGCTATTTCCATTTTCAATTTCATCATATCAAAGGAAATGGATGTAACGGGAATGTCGTATGCCCCCTGAGCGGGGACATCAAGTGTAGCTGATATAGTACCGTTTTCTTCCTTTATGTCAAAATAGAGTTCGAGCTCGGTCGGGCCTAAACTAAGGGTACCTTTCCAGTAGCCCCTAATATCCTGGGCAATGCTGATATTCGTCAGCATGTATAAAATTGTAGAAATTAAAAACAAACGCTTCATTGTGTAGTTATGAGTTATGAGTGTGTAGTAGTGTGGGTTGCGGGTAACGTGTTAGTTTATTATTTGTTTGGAAATGCTTCAAATAATATGGCTTGAAAAAACAAAATTTTGCTACACCCATGCTATTTGAATGTTGAATAGTAAAGTTACGAAATATTTAATAGTAATTCGAAAATCCAATATTACAAAAGTGTTATATTTTCACAAAGTACCGCTACACCTCTTTGCAACCTGCTTCATCACACACTTAACACTAGGAACTGGAAACTTGGAATTACACCAAATTAAGCCGCATATAATCGCGGGCGCCGACTTTGAGGCACACCCTCTCACCTTCCCTTTGTAAGCCAAAAAACGAATAAGCTTCATCAGGGATATTGACCTCTATTTCCACCGGTCGATCCTCAAAATTGGCCACTACAAGCATACAGGTGCCCTCATAACCTCTCATAAAAGCAAATTGGCGATTGCCGTCGAATAGTTCCGAATCGGGATTGGCATACATAAGATCATAAGTCTCGCCATGAGCAAAAATCGCATCTGAGGTAGCTATCTTAAGCAAACGACAATACTCCTTATACACCACCAGCTCATCCAGTGTCAAACGATCAAGCAGCCAGCGTCTGATCGAAGGCACATAACAGTAATCAAAGATTGAAGTGCGCCCATCCAGACCGCTAAAACCCTCTTTCACCATACCTCGTTCACCGAACTCCTGCCCGAAATAGAGCATAAAAGGAGCTTTGTTGAATAATAATGATACCGCAAGGGCAGGAAATGCTGCTCTGCCCGAACCTGCGAAAAAGTCCGAGGCAATACGCTGCTCATCATGATTTTCCAGAAAATTGAGCATCTTTGGCTGTAGATCACCAAGAAATTGCCATTCTCTCGTGAGCAGTCTGGCACTCGCTCCATCGCTGATGATACCTCTCAGAGTATCGTAGAAACCCGATTTGTCATATAACAGGTCAAATCCTCCGGTCTCATGATACTTTCTGTAATTTTCCTTACCGTAGACCTCTGCAATAAAAAAAGTATTGGGATAGATACGCTTTATCTCACTGAAAGCCCAGCTAAAAAACTCCGCCGGCACCATCTCCACCATATCGCAACGGAAACCGTCCACCCCCTTTGCTGCCCAAAAATTAAGCACCTCCAGCATCTTTTTCCAGGTATCAGGATTGTCATAGTTGAGCTTGACGGTATCGTACCAGTCATTTATTGAGGGAGATCTATGGAAAACATCGTTACCGGTAGCTTTAGCGGGGTTTTCGACATAGTCGGAATTGAGAGATTGCGGTAGAACAAGCGGTCCGTCCAGAATATAAAAATTGTCTCGAGTAAAGTAGGTATCGTACTGCCTAAACACGTGATTCGGCACAAAATCGATGATAACCTTAATTCCCGCCTTATGGGTGCGGCGGATGAGCGCCTCAAACTCCACCATCCGATTGTCATGGTTGTTGGCTAGCGCCGGATTTACATCGAAATAGTTGCGGATGGCATAAGGAGAGCCCGCCTCGCCTTTAACTATAGAAGCGTTGCAATCTTTTATACCATGAAAATGGGTCTTAGTGGCATGAGAAACAACTCCGGTGTACCAAATGGCGTTTACCGAGAGTTTTTTGAATTTCTTTAGAACATCCTCCGTGATATCGTCGAACTTACCGCTGCCATTTATATCATAAGAGCCTCCGGAAACATACTTACGTTTACCGAAAGCTCTTAATAACAATTGGTATATTACAACCTTGCCCTCCACTACCAATTGAGAATCTTGTGGAAGTCGTACTCTTCAGGATTGCTGAGATACTCCTTCGCTGCCTCATAGTCGCTGGGAGTGATATAGTGTACTATATGTTTGTAGATACCCTGTGCCTGGTCACCTTCAATGTCAACACGACGTGGGGGGATTTTTCCGGTCTTGGGGTCCTGGAAGTCTTTCAGATAAAGGGGCTTGATACGACCGATTGTATCCACATAGACCATACATCCCGACTCTCCGCGTGCAAAGAGCTCATAAACTCCACAACCAAGCTGAGTGCAATAAAGCAGGTCATATGAGATTGGAGCTTGGCATCTGATGTCATATCCGATCTCAATAGGACGCATCTTTATATTCATTCCAAGCTTTTTAAGCTCAATCTCGAGAATATCGTTGAAGAGCTGGGCCTTGGAGATTTTACCAAGTTCGGGGTGCCCATGCTCGTCAAATGTAAATTTTACGCCTGTCGCCTTCAGCTCATCTTCATCTAGAAGGTGGAATACTCCCTCTGAGAGCATTATACCGCCGTAAGGTATACCCATCAATTTTCTCTTTACGATTGAGGATATTGAGAGTTTTATGATTTTGTCAACAGTAATTTTGGACTTGTTGAACATTTCGGGTATTATGATCATAGGATAGTGGCAGGAAGAGCCGATACCGATGGCCAGATGGCCTGCAGAACGACCCATCGCAGCTACGATAAACCAGTTGCCCGAAGTCCTCGCATCCTCATACACTGTGGTAGCAATACGGGTACCCTCTGCCTTTGCTGAATGATAGCCGAATGTGGGTGTGTTAAGAGGGAGAGGAAGGTCATTGTCGATGGTCTTCGGCACGTGAATATTTGCGATTTTGTAATTTCTCGCCTGAAGGAATTTTGTCACCCTGTTGGCAGTAGAAGCAGTATCGTCACCACCTATCGTTACAAGCAATTTAATATTGTTATCTTGAAACAACTTATAGTTAAAATTTCCTTCATAGTCCTTTTCCGTGGGCTTATATCGGCTCATCATAAGGTATGAGCCACCTCTATTGAAAATCGAATCGGCCATCACGAAATCTATCTCAGTATAGGATGGATTGGGAGTAAAAAGCCCTTTATAACCCCCATGGAGACCGAGTACCCTGTATCCTCTCGCTATAAATGCTTTTGTTATGCTTCCTATAACCGTATTAATTCCGGGAGCGGGTCCTCCTCCTGTCAAAATTATGATAGATTCTTTCATAAAAAGTGTGTGTTTGTTTTTCCGGTTGCAAATGTACTACTTTTTGACAAAATTGTACTATTTTTGTGAGTTATTAGCGAAATAATCGGATATGGCTAAAATTTCTAAATCATTTGCAAAGGAGAGGATAAAGCAACTGCGTCATGAGCTCGAAGAGCACAACCGCAATTACTATGTGCTTGCTACTCCTATTATATCCGATTTTGAATATGATATGCTGATGTTGGAACTCCAGGGTCTGGAGGCCAGATTTCCCGAATTTGCGAGCGAAGACTCCCCTTCCCGCAGGGTCGGCAGTGACCTTACCGATACAAACGAGGGATTTGTACAGGTGGAACATCGGTATCCGATGCTTTCTCTCAGCAACACCTACAACGAAGAGGAGTTGTACGAATTTCACCAAAGGGTGGCAAATGTAGCCCAGGGTCCTTTCTCATACTCATGCGAGTTAAAGATAGACGGTACAGCCATTTGTCTGATCTACCGCGAGGGAAGACTGGCGCAGGCCATCACCCGCGGAGACGGTCTCAAAGGTGACGATGTTTCCCGCAATATTGTCAGCATCGAATCCATTCCTCACATTCTCAATGGAGATAATATTCCTACAGAATTTGAGATCAGAGGCGAGATTTTCATGCCTTATGAAGCTTTCGACCGCCTCAATTCGGAAAGAACAGAATCCGGTGAAACACCCTTTGCCAACCCCAGAAATGCCGCTTCCGGCTCCCTTAAATTGCTGGATCCCGCTCAGGTCAATGAACGCGGACTGGACTGCATCCTCTACCATCTCCTTGGGGATGATCTCCCCTTCAGCACGCACAGTGAAGCGATCGAAGCAGCAGGATCCTGGGGATTTAATGTGTCTGATAAGAGCATTGTAGCTAAGAATATAGAGGAGGTTATCAACTATGTGGAAGAGTGGGACGAAGTGAGGAAAAGACTTCCCTACGCCACTGACGGCATAGTAATTAAAGTCAATCAGCTCGACCTTCAGCGGCAGTTGGGCTATACGGCCAAATCCCCTCGTTGGGCAACCGCATTTAAATTTAAGCCCGAAGAGGCGCTCACCACGGTACTCTCCATAGACTACCAGGTGGGTAGGACCGGAGCTATTACTCCCGTAGCCAATCTCGAGCCCGTACCTCTCTCTGGTACTACTGTTAGACGAGCTTCTCTTCACAATCTAGATCAAATGGAGTTGCTGGATATACGCGTCGGAGATCTGGTATTTGTAGAGAAGGGAGGTGAGATTATTCCTAAAATCACAGGCGTGGAGTTTTCCAAGCGCCATGCAGATGTTCAGAAGCCCGTTTTCCCATCCGCTTGCCCCGATTGCGGTACTCCACTGGAGAGAGATCCCGAGCAGGCACGCCACTATTGTCCCAACAGTGAGGGCTGCCCCACTCAGATCAAGGGGCGCTTTATCCATTTCGTCTCCCGCAAGGCAATGGACATACTTGCAGGTGAAGCAACCATCTCACTTTTCTACGACAAAGGGCTGATACGTACTTTACCGGATCTATACCGTCTGAAGGCGGAAGATATATTGGGACTCGAAGGATGGCAGCAAAAATCGGTTGACAACCTTCTTTCGAGCATAGAACAATCCAAACAGGTGCCCTTTGAAAGGGTACTTTATGCACTTGGCATCAGACATATCGGTGAGGCTACTGCCAGAGTAGCCGCTAACGCTTTCGGCAACATTGATGCTTTGGCTTCAGCCTCGCGGGAAGAGTTGATGCAAATAGATGATTTTGGAGAAATAATGGCTGATAGTGTGGTTGCATATTTTGCGAATCAGACCAATAGGCGCATGATTGAAGAGTTGCGCGGTTTCGGGATTCAGTTTGCCCTCTCCGGAGAGAAAATAACCCGGCTTTCAGACCGACTCGCCGGGATGACAATAGTTATTTCAGGAAATTTTTCCATTTCTCGCGAAGAAATGAAGGCTCTTATAGCCGCCCATGGCGGCAAAATTGTGAGCTCCGTCAGCGGGAAGACCACATATCTCCTCGCCGGAGAAAAGAGTGGCCCTGAAAAGCTTAAAAGGGCTGAAAAACTCGGAATAAAAGTGATAACCGAGGAAAAGTTCCTCAAAATAATCGAAGGAGAGTCATTATGAGGTTATTTATCCAAAGGATCAAAGAACTTTACCGGATTATCTTCAAGTTTCTTACAAGAGATATCTGGAGACTCGATTTCAGCGAGTTTGGAAAGGCCCGCAGAAGGGCCATACGCTATCTCAAGGCACTTATTATCACCTTCAAGGGCTTTTCGGGACAGAGAATTGCACGTGAAGCTGTCGCTTTGAGCTACTTTGGTTTAATGGCCATAGTTCCGATCGTGGCGCTGATACTATTTGTGGCCAGTGGCTTCAAACTTGACACAATGCTCTCCGATCTGCTCTACTCTGCCTTCCCTACAAGTTCACAGATGATTGATGCAATTCTCAACTTTGCCAATAACATTCTTGTTACAACGAAGAAAGGCACATTCGGATGGATCAGTTTCGGGGCATTTGCCTGGTTAGTGATCTGGTTGATGATAAATGTGGAGTCTGCATTCAACCGCATCTGGATGGTTAAAGAATATAGCGGTATTGGTAAGAGAATAGTTGCTTATCTGGCCATTCTCCTGCTCTCACCTTTCATGATAATACTATTTCTCTACGGATGGGGATATTATATAAGATTCCTCTCCTCTGTCAGCGAAAATCTTGGTGCCTTCAGCTTCCTTACGACCAACCTTTTCTGGGTGGTATTCTATGGAGTGGCCGTACTGGTATTCTCACTGCTTTATAAATTCATTCCCCACACGAGAGTAAGATATAGCTCAGCTATAAAGGGTGCCATCGTGTCCGGGGCGGCATTTGTAGCGATACAATACCTCTACCTAAATACACAATTGATGGTAACACGACTGAGCGGTGTTTATGGAGCGCTCGCAGCGATCCCACTGCTGATGATCTGGATGAATCTCTGCTGGGGCGTTATCCTCTTCGGATCCCAGCTTTCATATGGATTCCAGCAAGTTGATTATGAACATCCGGTAAATCCCCTCCCTATACAGGAGAGTGATGAAACCGAAAATAATACTGAATTACATTTTAAAACAACAATCGAAAATGGAAAAAAAATACATTGATTTCATTAATGAAGCTCAACTTCATTCCCTGATAAGGGAAACAAAAGAGGACAAGGAGGCAATAAGGGCTATATTTGCCAAAAGCAAAGCAAAAGAACCACTAACTCTCAACGAATGTGCACAGCTGCTCGCAATAGAGTCCGATGATATGAAACAGGAGCTCTTCGAAACTGCAAGGGAGCTTAAAAGATCAATTTACGGTAACAGGATAGTACTTTTCGCACCACTCTATATAGGCAACCACTGCATCAATGATTGCAAATATTGCGGCTTCCGTCGTTCGCTGCGTACCGCAGTGCGCAAAACGCTTAGCGACCAGGAATTGATAAACGAGGTAGTCAATCTCGAAAATATCGGTCACAAACGCTTGATACTGGTATACGGAGAGCATCCTATGTACTCCCCTGAATTTATCGCACATACGGTAAGACTCTGCTATCAGACAAAGGTAGGCAATGGAGAGATCCGCCGCGTTAATATCAACGCCGCACCTCAGGAAATAGAGGGCTACAAAATAATTAAAGAGGCAGGTATCGGCACATATCAGGTATTCCAAGAGACCTATCACCGTGAGACCTATGCCAGGGTACACCCGAAAAACACCCATAAAGGAGACTACATGTGGCGACTCCATGCGATGGACCGTGCATTTGAGGGAGGGATTGATGATATGGGTATCGGAGCCCTATTCGGACTCTACGACTGGCGCTTCGAAGTACTGGGACTCGTAGCTCACGCAATCCACCTCAAAGAGACTTATGGAGTTGGGCCTCACACTATCAGCTTCCCCCGCATCCAGCCTGCCCACGGACTTGAAATGGATCTCCCCTGGCGCGTAACCGACGAACAGTTCAAGATGCTCGTGGCCATTCTGCGTCTGAGCGTACCCTATACCGGACTCATCATGACCGCCAGAGAGAACAGCAAGGTTAGGGATGATGTGATAGATTTTGGAGTTTCCCAGATAGATGCGGGCACCAAGCTCGAGATCGGCGGCTACCAGAAAGAGGAATATGAGCAGCAACTCGACAAGGAGCAGTTCCAAATTGGTGACACACGCGATCTTGACCAGGTGATCAGGTGGCTCCTCACGAGGGGATATATTCCCAGTTTCTGTACCTCCTGCTATCGTCTTGGACGTACCGGAGAACATTTCATGGAATTTGCCATCCCGGGATTTATAGGTAATTTCTGCACCCCTAATGCAATCGTTACCCTTGCTGAGTATCTAGAAGATTACAGTTTGGAAGAGACGAAAAAGGTGGGATATGAACTTATTGAAAAGGAGCTCGCCAAAATGCCTGCCGGTGAAAGAAAAAATCTAGTCGCACAAAGACTTAACATGGTAAAAGAAGGTATTAGAGATCTCTATTTCTAATTTAAAATAGAATATGTTTACAGAAGAGGATTACAGAGTCATAAATAAGGAATTTGAATCGCTGAAGAAGTTTAGCCTGAAGCGCTGCGCCAATCAGGAGGAATTTGAACTGGTGCTCAAGGCCTTTGATTTTGCCAATGAGGCTCACAAAGGTGTACGGAGACGCTCCGGAGAGCCCTACATTCTTCACCCGATTGCAGTAGCAAAGATTGTGGTACAAGAAATCGGACTGGGAAGCAAATCCATCTGTGCGGCATTGCTGCATGACGTGGTGGAGGATACTAACTATACGGTCGAAGATATCAAAAACCATTTCGATCAAAAGATTGCTTCACTGGTTGATGGTTTGACCAAGATCAAGACTGCTTTGGACAGCGACAACATTTCCTATTCAAAGAGTATGCAGGCTGAAAATTTCAAACGGATTCTGCTAACTCTCAATGACGATGTTCGTATAGTACTCATCAAACTAGCTGACCGTTTGCACAACATGCGTACTATACAGTTCATGCCCGAATATAAAAAGGAGAAGATCCTCAGCGAGACGATGTATATCTTCATCCCTCTGGCACACCGCCTCGGTCTCTACAGTATCAAATCAGAGATGGAAAACATTTGGCTCATTCATAGGGAACCGGAAGCACACAAAGCTATCGAAACAAAACTGGAAGCGGTGATGGAGGAGCGTTCCGGCAACATAGACAGTTTCGTTGTGCCTATCAAAAAGGATCTCGAAACAGCCGGATACAAAGTTGAGATACTCAAACGTCTTAAGACCCCTTACTCTATATGGAAAAAAATGACGTCCAAGAATGTTCCATTCGAGCAAATATTCGATATATATGCAGTGCGTATCATTTTCGAAGCAAAACAGGGTATCAGCGAGAGGGAACAGTGTTGGCAAATATTTTCACTTATCACCGAAAAATACCAATACAAGCCCGACAGGACACGAGACTGGGTTAAAGAACCCAAGAGCAACGGATATGAGGCATTGCACCTGACCGTAATGGGTCCGGGAGGCAAATGGATTGAAGTACAGATCCGCAGCGAAAGGATGAACTCCATTGCTGAGAGAGGTGTTGCCGCACACTGGATGTACAAAAAGGGAGAGGATTCTTCTTCCAGGGAAGTGGATATCGATATATGGCTCAAGCATGTACGCGAGATACTTGAAGATCCCGACTCCAATGCACTGCAGTTTCTAGACAGCTTCCACAAAGAACTGCTCAGTTCCGATATCTATGTATTTACGCCCAAAGGGGAATCAAAGAGTCTGCCTAAAGGCTCTACCGCACTTGATTTTGCTTACAACATCCACACTCAAGTGGGAGATAAAGCGATAGCAGCGAAGGTGAATCAGAAACTGCTACCCCTTTCACATGTCCTCTCCAACGGAGATCAGGTGGAGATAATCACCTCGGATAGCAGCAAACCGAAGAGGGAGTGGCTGGACTTCGTGCGCACCAATAGGGCGCGAACCTTTATTCTGGACTCAATCAAGGCGGAAACTAAAAACAGTATAAAGGAGGGAATGCACTTCCTCACTTCCAAACTCAAGGAGAGGAATATCACAGTCAGAGGCCGAGTGATAAAAAAACTCATTGACTACTACAAGGCAGGCAGCAAGGACGAACTTTACCACAAGATCGGTATAGGCCTAATCGACCTTTCTGATCTTGATACTGCACTTAAAACCAATGTAGAGAAGCGTAACGTCCAGATGTGGGGCGTAAAACTCCTCACCCCTGAACGCAATACCGGCAAAATCGACAAACAACAAGAGTATGAACTTAGGGAGGACCTCACCAAGGGTACTTTAACATTTACTATTGCCGAATGCTGCTCACCTATTCCCGGTGACAATGTTGTGGGATTTATCGAAGATGATGGAAGTGTCCTTGTTCATAAGAAAAGCTGTCAGCGAGCCACTGACCTGGCTGCCAAACAAGGAGACAGAATAGTCGCGGCAAGATGGAGCAAACACTTCATGATGTCCTATCTGGCACGGATTTCCATTACAGGTCTGGATAGGATGGGTATTATAAGTGATATGTCCAAAGTCATCTCACTGCAGCTCGGTGTAAATATGCGCAAAATATGTATCGAAACCCATGACGAAATATTTGAAGGGACTGTCGATCTCTATGTGCGTAATACAGACGACCTTGACAAGCTCATCAAGTCCCTTTCGGCCATAAAGGGGATCGAAAGTGTCAAACGTGTTGAACTTAACCTCTAACAGCAAGTAAACCAATAGTAATGCAAGAGAATAGAAGAGTATTGACGACTGCGCTGGCCCTGATAGGGTTTATATTTTGTCTACTATTTTCAAAATCATGCGCCAATACCACAACGCCCCCTAGCGGAGGCCCTAAAGATACTATACCACCCATTCTTCTAAAGATAACTCCCGACTTCAATGCTACAAATTTCCCCAGATATGATGGCAAAATCGCTTTGGTCTATAACGAATATACGATAGTGAAGAGTGCCTCAGAGATCTATCTCTCTCCTCCGATGAAAAAGAGAATAACCCACAAGATAAAGGGTAAGAGTATAGTTTTTTCAATTCCCGATACGCTTGCTGAAAACAGGACTTATACAATCGATTTCGGGCAAGGTCTTGCCGACAACAATGAGGGCAATATCGCTCCAAGACTTGTCTATGCTTTTTCGACAGGCGATACTATAGATTCACTCTATATCACCGGTAACATTATAGACTGCCAAACTCTTCAACCAGTTAAAAGGGCACTTGTAGCCCTCTATACCGATCACTCCGATTCCGCCTGTTTCAATGTATTTCCCGATGCAGCTGCAAAGAGTGACGATTGGGGCTTTTTCGCTATCAGAAACATTGCAGACACACTCTATCGCATTGTTGCATTTACAGATAGCGATAATGATAGCAAATATGATCCCACAAAAGACCAGATTGCCTTTCTGGACACACTTATCCAACCTGTAGATGTAGTCCGCGACTCAATATACGAACTGGAACCTTTCGACATGAAAGACACGCTTGCATGTCAGGCTAGACACTCCATGTATGAACTTTTGATGTTTACGGAAGTCCAAAGCATCCAGTTTCTTAAAAATAGTGGCAGAAGAAGCGAAAAATCGGGATTCCTCTCTTTCAACGCTCCTGATGTCGAGATATCAGGTTTGGATTTTTTCGGAGTAGCGGACAGTTGTATAATAATCCAATATGCCCCAAGAAAGGATAGCCTGGATTTTTGGATCAATACACACTATAAGCTAGAGGACAGTTTACTGCTAAAATTGAGTTACAAGTTTACAGACTCTACGGGGCATCTTCGTGATACGATAGAAAATCTCTCTCTGGCAGTGCCCTTGCCGGAGACTCCCGACAGCCAACAACAGAGACAAGAACAGCCAAAAGATACCGTATTCAAATTTAATGTCGTTGCAAAAAATGAAAACATTGCACAAGACGGTATCAGTCTCACCTCTGCACTTCCGATAATTCGATGGAATAAAGAAATGCTCTTTCTGACCGTGACCAATCCCAGACACCAGACAGATACAATTTCATTTAAGTTTGAACAGGACCCTCAGGAAATAAGACGTTTCATAATGCACATGGACAGGGAAATTAGGGATGGACACGAATATGAGCTCACGGTACCCCAGGGCTCCTTTTTTGATCTTAACAATCTCCCCAATGCTGAGGTAAAGACCAAATTTAACCTTCCAAAGAGCGAGGATGCCTGCTCCATCACTATCGTGTTGAGTGGTGTCGATACAAGATACATAGTAGAGCTTGTGGACAAGGATCGTAAGAGTGTCTTCCGAAAATATAATATTGAGAGGGACACTTCGCTACTTTTCCCCTATCTCAAACCACAGGAATATTCAATACGAATCACTGAAGACCGTAACAAGAATGGATTGTTTGACTCAGGCAACTTCCTCGATAGAAGGCAGCCGGAAAAGGTACGTATGTACCAGCCCTCTCCCGGGGTCTATATCTTGACACTTCCCGAGATGACAGACCTCGAGCAAACTATCAATATTAAGGAGATGTTCAAATGAAAAGGCTACTTTTGACACTATTTGCGACACTGCTCTTTTTCCAGTCATACAGCCAGGAAAATATAATCATCGCTGATCTAGACGATGATTTTGCCAATATCGACTCAATTGCACCTCAGCAAAAATTTAAAAGCATCCATATGCTAGGAGTCAGATATGGTTATAGCTTCTGTACGGTGAGCTCCTCCCCTACAGTCGGTGAAGAATATCTTCAGTGTCCAATGAACTTCTCCCTGCTCTACACCTATTACCACGCCCTATGGGATCAGCTTTTCAACTTTGGAATACAGTTTGGTGTAAAGTACGGTGAGGAGGGTTATTCTTCAAAATACGAACAGTGGGGTGAAAGGTATGAGATTATCGAAATTCCGCTGGTTTCACAGTTTAAAATAGACTTTTCTCGATTCAGACTATTGGTGAATGCGGGTGGATATTACGGATACCGTATCTCGACGGCAAGGGAAAGCGGATGGGATCAGTATGATCTTCGCCATGACTATGGGATCCTGGGAGGTCTAGGTCTGGCAGTGGTCTTCAAGCCCTTCGAAATTCAGATTGAAGGCAACTATAAATTTTCACTCTGCAGTATCTATCATACCAATAAATTCAGCGACCAGTACTGGATGTTGTGCTATCCGCGCAACATAATGCTAAGCGTCGGACTATTTGTCCATCTTTGGTGAGTCGGGGTACGAGGTGCAGGTTACGGGTTGCGAGTTGCGCGGTACGGGGTGTGGGTTAAGCGTTGCGGGTTACGGGGTGCGGGTGTGAGTGTGGAATAAGATATATTAATAATATCGGGCCATTTGTCCCTCTTCGAAAATATAGGATAATATGGAAAGAGTGTCATTTGAAATTGGAGGAGTACGGATCGGAGGAGGTGCTCCGGTTTCGGTCCAGACAATGTGCAATACCGATACCCGGGATATCGCTGCATCCGTAGCACAGTGTCGTGAAATGGCTGCTGCAGGAGCCGATATCATCCGTCTAACTACTCAGGGACTCAAGGAAATCGAAACACTGCGTCAGATAAAAGCCATACTGCGCTCTGAAGGCATAATGACACCTCTAGTGGCAGATGTTCACTTTTCAGCCAATGTAGCTCTTGCAGCGGCGGAAGTTGCGGAGAAGGTGCGTATTAATCCGGGTAATTTTGCGCCGGTGCATGAGGAGGCTTGTAATAAGTTCTCCCTACTACTGGACAAATGTCGAGAATATGGCACGGCTATCAGGATCGGACTCAATCACGGCTCTCTCGGCACACGAATTACCGAACTCTACGGTAATACCCCTTCTGCGATGAAGGAAGCTGTGGTGGAGTGGCTGCAGATGTGTATAGAAAAAGATTTCCATAAGGTGGTTATTTCGCTCAAAGCAAGTAACACAAGAGTTATGAGCGATGCATACCGCCTTGTCCATGAAGAGATGGTAAAGATGGGAAGGATATATCCTCTCCACCTGGGAGTTACCGAGGCTGGCAACGGCGATGAAGGACGCATCAAGTCAGCTGTGGGCATTTCCGCGCTTTTGAGCGAGGGCATTGGAGATACCATACGTGTATCACTTACCGAGAATCCGATCAATGAGATCGCTGTAGGAAAAGAGATTGTCAATTCCTGTCAAATGGCCTCTGAGGGCCCTGTGAGGGCAGAAAACTGGAATGAATGGATAATACGCGCCTCCTGCAAATATGGGCCGACACTGCTCGACTGCAAGATTGATGATATCGACCTGAGCGGAGCTACCATTGCCGGCGAGCCATTGGCAGTAGAAAAAACGGAATATTTCAGAGATCTTTTGCTGCAAGCCTGCCGCAGAAAATTTACCAGACCAGAGTATATTGCCTGTCCGGGTTGTGGTCGTACTCAATACAATTTGGAAGAGACATTCAATGAGGTGAAGCGACGTACCTCTCATCTTAAAGGTGTCCGTATCGCAATAATGGGCTGTATAGTAAACGGTCCGGGTGAAATGGCAGACGCCGATTGGGGCTATGTGGGTGAAGGAGGCGGTAAAGTGACACTTTACCGTGGAAAAACACCGGTAATGCGCTCTGTCCCTCAGGAGGAGGCTATCGACCGACTTCTCGAACTCATTGAATCAAATTAACATCCTGTCGCGAAAAGCATCACGCAATTCGTCACTGATACCAAGGGCTTCCCTGAAGAAATTTTCAGTCGAACCGTAATCACTCTCGATTGCCTCAAATACGCCTCTGATATAATTGGGCTTTGCGAGAGATCCACGCCACACCTTTCTCGCGGCAACCCTATCTTGTTTGAAGAGAAATACAAGTACAGCGTACTGTATCGCTTTGGATCTTACGGCTCTGTTGGTATAGGTATAATCTTTCACAATCTCCGCCATACCAACACCCAAGAGGGAAAGAAGAAAAGCAGCCAGGACCCCGGCTCTATCCTTGCCCCATGAACAGTGAAATAGAGTTGACTTCCACTCTAGAGTATTGGAAATTACCTGTCGCATGACTTTGCCTGTCATCTCCAAAACAGACTTTTCTTTCATCACATCTATGTAGAGTTTTTCAATATCCGGAAGATGGTGCCTTATCTCCTTTCTATTATATTTGCGAATAAGATATTTACCAACACTAGAGCCTGAATCTCTGGTTATGCCCATCAATGATTCTTCGAACATAGGCATATGGAGATACTCCACTCCTTCGGGTAGAGTATAGGGCTTCTCTTCCGCTTCATATTGTGTGCGAAGATCAATTAACATATCTATCTCAAACGGGGTTCTAAATCGAAGCATCTCCTCTGCAGAGACCTTCACCGGTACTTCACTACGAAATAGAAATCCCTTTCTAAGATGCTTATCCCCAGCTTTGATACCACCGAGATCACGAAAATTTTTCAGTCCTTTTATACTCATCTTATAAATACATATTACACACTACACACTACACACTACACACTACACACTACACACTACACACTACACACTACACACTACACACTACACACTACATACTACATACTTCTAATAAATATTTCCAGGATTCGGCCTTTGAGCTCACGCCAACGGGCCATAACGGAGGCAGCAAACGAACTTGTATGTTGATTGAGCAACTCTTCTACCTCCTCGTTTTTGCCCTCTTTGAGTAGAGCTACAGCCTGATCTTCCAGCATTGTAGAAGCCATCATACTTCTTTCGTAGGCAGCCATCTCCGGCTCTATGATCTTTCTGGTCTTGTCCCAATTGATTGCGGCAATGCGATTGGTCTCTCTGAAGGCCCATATCGCTGCATCTTCACGATAGCGATGCTGTCCACATACTCCAAAACTCTGAGGCAGCTCAGTTGCGCCTGCATAGATTGGAATTCTGGGGGTTTGAGCAGGGTTGTCAAAGGCAAAGTAAGCCACACCACCGACTTCATCCGGAAGCCAGTTGCGGAGTCTAATGATATGTGAATAGGAGCATCTCACAAGGGCGATAGCACGATATCTCCCAACAATACCGGGTTTGATCTCGTTGAGCAAATTCTGAAGATCATTCGGCATAAATGCAGATATAGGATAGACTTTCTCGTCATACTCCTTGTATATGCCATCAGTCTGGCGCACGCGTCTATGTGCCGTGTAGGAGAGATCCTTTACTATGTCATATTCGGTGCCCTCGTAGGTCGAACGGTAGAGCTCAAACATCTTTTCAGGTGTCACCTTCTCGTCAGGTTTGACGGAGAAGGGAAGTTCTTCAGCATCATAAGTGAGGCCGAGCGAAGGTGCAAGAGTGGATAATACGAAAAATTCGCGAATAGAAAAAGGTTTTCTTCCCGATACTATCTTATGAAATATAAAATCCTCTTTGCCGTCCCAAAAACCGGTTTTCTTGGCTCGTTCCTTTATGTCACGGCTATACATAAAATTTTCTTTATCATTGAAATCCACCTTTCCAATTCGGGGAATGTTGGCAGATATCCCTACGTGGTCATCAGGAATCCTCTGTGCTACCCAGATAGCGCTGGGGTTGCCCGGGCCCGAACCATATATTTCGAAGTGCCATACTTCATTTTTATCAGCCACAGTAAGACATTCTCCCCAATCTGCATAACCATACTCTTCACCCAGACGACCCATCAATGCGATGGCTTCGCGGGCTGTTTTGCAATATTGAAGTGCCATTCTTTGGAGCTCCTCAATATAAAACATACCGGCTTTGTTGCGCAGTTCAGGACGTCCCTCAGTAGTGGTTTCACCGATGGCAAGCTGTTTTTCATTAAGGCAGGGATAAGCCACATTCAAAAATCTATAGGTCTCTGTCCCAACCACGGGAATACGTCCCTTTTCCACCACATTGCGCATATCCCAGGGCTCCTCGTTATGCATCATACCTTCATAGACAGATTCCATATCACCAATTGAGAAATTCTTTCGTGGCTCGATAGTAAGCCAGGTGCGGTAGTTGGAATCACAGGTGTGCCCTATCATCACTGAGCCGTCGGATGAAGCTCCGGAGGCTACCATAATGGAGGTACAACTCTCCTTGTACTGATCATCCATACGATCGTAAAGCTCCTGTGCGTAGAGATTCGTGCTCAGGAAAAGGAGTGATATAAGCAATAATGTGGAATTATTAAATTTCATATCGCAGTATTTTTCTAATTAGTGGTAAACTGATAGGTGGGCAAAAATAGTGAAAAAATCACACAAGTCACAATGAAATGACTATCTTTGCACAATCTTAAAACGCATCATACATGCAACTGCTCAACAGATCCCTATCTAGCGTTCAATTGGATAATGGCCTTGAATTTCAGGGCTATTCGTTTGGTTATATGGCACCTGCGGATGGCGAGGTGGTATTTTCCACTACTATGACTGGATATCCTGAGGCGTTGACCGACCCCTCTTACGAAGGTCAGATACTCTGTGCAACTTATCCTCTGATAGGTAATTACGGAGTTCCTGAAGCGATAACTATTGGAGGAATTCAGCAACATTTCGAGTCTGAGAGAATTCACGTCCGTGGGCTGATAATATCCGACTATTCACTGAAATACAGTCACTGGAGCGCAGTTAAAAGTCTTGACCAGTGGCTTCGCGAAAATAGGATACCTGCCATTTACGGAGTCGATACCCGGGAACTCACAAAAGTTATCCGCGACAATGGATCGATGCTCGGAAGGATTATTCCCGAGGGCTCATCACCCGAATGGGATGTGGAAGATCCAAATACCACCAGCCTGGTGGCCAAAGTAAGCTGCAAGGAGGTCATCACCTACCCTGCTCCCATCCGCTCAAAGAGAGTGGTACTTATAGATTGCGGAATCAGACATAGCATACTTCGTTATCTCATATCCAAAAACATCGAAGTAATCAGAGTCCCCTGGGATTATAATTTCAACGAGGGATCGGTCGGCCGTTACGACGGTCTGCTTATATCCAGCGGCCCGGGAAATCCTGAATTTTGCACTGCCACGATTGGCCATATTCGCCATACAATGACTCTCGGCAAACCTATATTTGGCATCTGTATGGGGCACCAGCTACTTGCAAGGGCTGCGGGAGCAGAGACATTCAAGCTCAAATATGGTCACCGTAGCAACAACCAGCCCGTACAGGCTACCGATAGCAAGAGATGCTACATCACTACACAGAACCACGGTTATGCTGTGGACACAACCACACTCGGCAAGGATTGGGAACCCATTTTCACCAACCTGAATGATGGTACTAACGAAGGGATCCGACACAAGAGTAAAAAGTTTTTCTCTACCCAGTTCTTTCCTGAGATGACCGGAAACCCCAAAGACACCAGTTATCTTTTTGACATTTTTCTGACAGCACTATGATAGATACAAGTATCAAGAAAGTCCTCCTGCTGGGTTCAGGCGCACTCAAAATCGGTGAGGCGGGCGAATTTGACTATTCGGGTTCACAGGCCCTAAAATCCATGAAAGAAGAGGGAATACATACAGTCCTCATCAACCCCAATATTGCCACAGTTCAGACATCCGAAGGTGTTGCAGACAAAATATATTTCCTCCCCGTAACCCCATATTTCGTAGAGAAAGTAATAGAGAAAGAGCGTCCCCAAGGTATCCTGCTGGCATTTGGTGGTCAGACTGCCCTCAATTGTGGGGTAAAACTTTATCAGACAGGAGTTTTTGAAAAATACGGCATAAAGGTACTGGGAACGCCCGTTCAGGCAATTATAGATACTGAAGACAGGAATCTCTTCAACAAGAAAATGGAGGAGATTGGCGTTAAGATTATCAAAAGCCACGCTGTGGACAATATTGAAGATGCACGCAAAGCGGCTTCAGAGCTTGGCTATCCGGTTATTCTTAGGGCAGCGTATGCGCTCGGAGGCCTCGGCAGCGGATTTTGTGACAATGAAGAAGAGCTCAACCTCCTTGCGGAAAAATCATTCTCCTACTCCCCACAGGTATTGGTGGAGAAATCACTAAAAGGGTGGAAGGAGATTGAGTATGAGGTAGTGCGCGACAAATATGACAACTGCATCACAGTAGCCAATATGGAGAATTTCGATCCCCTCGGTATTCATACAGGAGAAAGTATTGTGGTGGCCCCCTGTCAGACTCTGGACAATCACGATATCTCTATGCTTAAGGAACTGGCAATAAAGATAGCGCGTCATGTCGGTATCATTGGAGAATGCAATGTACAGTTTGCTTACGACACTCTATCCGACGACTACCGCGTCATTGAGATCAACGCACGTCTATCCAGGAGTTCCGCACTCGCATCCAAGGCCACAGGTTATCCCCTGGCCACAGTTGCTGCAAAACTCGCTCTAGGCTACGGACTATTTGAACTCAAAAACTCTGTCACACATACCACTTTAGCATTTTTCGAGCCTGCTCTCGATTATGTGATCTGCAAGATTCCACGTTGGGACCTTTCCAAGTTCCATGGAGTCTCAAGGGAGATCGGCAGTAGCATGAAGAGCGTCGGAGAGGTAATGGCTATCGGCCGGAATTTTGAAGAGGCGATGCAGAAGGGTCTGCGAATGATTGGACAGGGAGCTCACGGATTTGTTGCAAACAAGGAGATTGTGGTACCTGACATCAATAAGGCGTTGCGGGAACCTACCGACAACCGCATCTTTGTCATCTCAAAGGCCTTCCAGAAAGGTTACACAGTGGATGAGGTGTGCGATCTGACTAAAATCGATAAATGGTTTCTTGAAAAGTTATATAACATAGTGCTTGTCTCCAAAGAGTTAGAAAAAGCCGACAAGCCGCAGGAGTTAGATGTTGAACTCTTAAAACTAGCCAAACAGCTCGGTTTTTCCGATTTCCAGATTGGACGCTTTGTATTTAAAGATAAACTGGAAACTGAAGAACAAGTCATCCGCATCCGCAAATACCGTAAATCCCTTGGCATTGTCCCTTATGTAAAACAAATTGACACTCTTGCCGGTGAATTTCCTGCTCAAAGCAACTACCTCTACCTAACATATAACGGGCAAGAGCACGATATAGAATATGAAAAAGACCGTAGATCCGTTATTGTACTTGGTTCCGGAGCCTATCGCATAGGCAGCTCAGTGGAGTTTGACTGGTGCAGTGTCAATGCACTCCAGACTATCCGCAAGTCGGGATGGAGAGGTATAATGATAAATTATAACCCCGAAACAGTTTCTACTGACTACGATATATGTGACCGTCTCTATTTTGACGAACTCACATTTGAAAGGGTAATGGATATATATGAGCTGGAAGAGCCTCACGGCATTATTCTCTCCGTAGGAGGACAGATTCCCAACAATCTCGCCCTTCGACTTGACGAGAATGGCGTCAATATCCTTGGAACCGCCGCATCCAGCATCGACAGAGCCGAAGACAGACACAAATTTTCCTCTATGCTGGATTCAATTGGAGTTGACCAGCCCAAATGGCAGGAACTTACAACCCTTGAGGACATCAACCAATTTGTGGAGTCAGTAGGATTCCCTGTTTTAGTACGCCCCTCTTATGTGCTTTCCGGTGCGGCCATGAATGTTTGCTCCAACGAGGGCGAATTGGAGAGATTCCTCTCCCTGGCAGCAAATGTTTCCAAGAAACATCCTGTTGTAGTCAGCGAATTTATAGAACATGCCAAGGAAATAGAGTTTGATGCCGTGGCCAACCGTGGAGAAGTAATAGCCTACGCAATTTCAGAACATATAGAATTTGCCGGAGTTCACTCCGGAGATGCAACTATTCAGTTCCCTCCTCAGAAACTCTACGTTGAAACCGCCAGGAGGATTAAAAAGATTGCCCGCAAGATAGCTAACGAACTCAATATTTCTGGTCCATTCAATATCCAGTTCCTTGCAAAAGAGAACGATATAAAGGTAATCGAATGCAACCTTCGCGCATCCAGAAGTTTCCCCTTCGTATCCAAGGTACTCAAGATCAACTTTATCGAGCTTGCCACCAGGGTTATGATGGGAGAAAATCCGGTACCCCCATCAAAAAGTGCCTTTGACCTTGATTATGTAGGCATCAAGGCCTCTCAGTTCTCCTTTTCGCGTCTGCAGAAAGCAGACCCTGTACTGGGAGTGGATATGGCCTCTACCGGTGAGGTCGGCTGTATCGGCGATGACACAAATGAAGCTATCCTCAAATCTATGCTCTCCGTAGGATACACCATTCCAAAAAAGAACATCCTGCTCTCTACCGGTGATGCTCGTCAAAAGGCAGAAATGCTAAATGCCTCCCGTCTGCTGGTACAACACGGCTATAAACTCTTTGCAACGGATGGTACCTATAAATTTTTTATTGAGAACAATGTTCCCGCTACCCGAGTGCTCTGGCCCAGCGAGGACGGAGAAGAGCGAAGTGCATTGGAGATGATACAGAACAAAGAGATAGACTTCGTGGTTAATATACCTAAAAACCTAACCGAATCCGAATTGAGTAACGGCTACAAGATACGCCGCGCAGCAGTGGACTTCAACATACCTTTGATAACGAACACCAGACTGGCAACTGCATTTATCATCTCTTTCTGCAACCTGCCCATAGATGAGATACAGATCAAGAGCTGGGATGAATATACTTCATAGCTGAGACAGATTTTTCTTACAACATTGTAATTGGGTTGATTTTTGTCAATTGGATTCACTTCTGACATAATCGCCTACGTCATTTTATCTCTCTTTATGTGTTTGTTATAGTTTTTTGTTAACTTTGTTGTACTAAAACCAAACTAGTATGGGCAAACTATACGAAAAATTAATCCAGGATTATCGCATTAAAGAAGGATTAAAAGCTTGTATAAACTGCGGTACCTGCACGGCCATCTGCCCTGCCGCCGAATTCTACCAATACAATCCCAAAAACATAGTCAACATCGTCCAAAGCCAGGATGACGCCAGGATTGAGGAACTACTCAAAGGCGAACAAATCTGGTACTGCGGTGAGTGTATGTCTTGCGTGACACGATGTCCCAGGCGTAATGCTCCCGGTCTTGTTGTCATGGCGCTAAGATCACTCTCTATTGATTTGGGCTATTTTGTGGAAAGCGAAAAAGGACGACAGATGCTCCCTCTCACACGCCGAATGCAAAGCAATATCCTTAACTATGGCTACTGTGTCTATCCACGTACATTTCTCTACAAGGATCATCCCGAATATGGCCTGACCGGCAAATGGGTCAATGAAAACATGGAAGATGTCTATGAACGCCTAGGGGCAAATCTGGACGGGAAAGGGCCGGGAATTTTGAGAAAAATTCCCGATGAATCACTTGCCGAACTCAAGGCTATCTTCGATGAGACTGGTGCCACGCGCCGTATGGAGATAATAGAAGAGGTATCTAAACGAAAAGCAAAAGAGATGGGCCTCCCCTTCGACGAATATGAGAGGAAGGCATTTGAAGATACTGAAAAGGACCATCTTAACCATTGATTTTAAACAGCATTGAAATGATATTTCAAGGAAAACAGAAAATATGGTCAGACTATCAGAAAGAGATTCCTGATGACCACTGGTTCTATGTGAGAAGCTGCATACGACAAGGGTTTTTCCCGGGATCTGAAGTTGCATTTCTTGATATTTGTCGCAACAAACTGGAGAAAGACTTCTTCGAAACTGAACACCACACTACTTGCGGAGGCATTGCATACCACGCAGAGGCCCTACCACAAGAAACGATGATGACCATTATCGCGCGCCAATTTGCTCTGATGGGTGAACACGGCTACAAAAACTATGTTTGCTCCTGTATAACCTCATTCGGTCTCTATACCGAAGTGCTTGAAGACTGGAGAACTTTTCCCGATTTAGAAGCAAAAATCCGGGAACATCTATGGAAATCATGCAGACGAGAATTGACGAAGCCGGAATACCTGGCTCACGCAAGTGACATCATCTACAAGTTCCGCAACGAGATAGCTGCTAGGGCAAAGCACCGTCTTGTCAACAAATTTACAGGTGAACCGCTGAGGGTTGTTGAACATATAGGATGCCATTATTCTAAAATGTTTCCCTCAAAAGGTGTAGGTGGTGCAGAATATCCCTATGTTCTTGCCGGCATGATTGATTCATGGGCTGGAGAGGTAATAGATTACCCTGAACGCAGACATTGCTGCGGATTTGGTTTCAGACAATATCTGGTTAAAGCCAATCGCGGTTATTCAATGTCCAATACCTACAAAAAGTTTGAATCCATGGAACCCTACAAGCCCGACATGATTATCACCAACTGTCCCGGATGCCCCTATTTCATGGACAGATGGCAATATGTGATAGCCGAGCAGACTGGTAAGACCTATGGTGAAAACGGATATGGCATTCCGGTGTTCACTTACGAGGAGGTTGCCGGTCTGGTGTTGGGATATGACCCATGGGACCTGGGACTTCAATTGCACCAGGTGGCTGTAGAGCCTCTACTGGACAAAATGGGAATCAAATACAACAAAAAAGATAAATATAAAGGCAAAGGAGGTAAACTCCTGCAAATGCCGGAATTTCCTATGAACATCAAGTGTTGTTGATATAATAAATGACTCAATGAAACGAAATGTACTTATAATTGGCGGAGGTCCTGCCGGTATTGAAGCTGCTCACAGAATACGCGATTACGGCCACACACCGATCCTCATAGAAAAAGAGCCCCGTCTGGGAGGACATCTTGCAAAATGGCACAAACTCTTTCCGGATGGAGAGTCTACCAAGGAACTCCTAACCTCACTTACATCCGATCTGGAAGGAATTAACTGCTTTACAGATACCAATATCATCTCAATCAACAAACTAAAGGATCTATATGTAGCCATCTTCTCCAATGGCATTTCAGTACAAGCGGATGCCATTCTTTTCGCTACGGGATTTTCAATGTTCCCCGCCGAAAAGAAAGAAGAATATGGCTACGGCATATATAACCATGTTATTACAAATGCCGATCTCGAGAATTTTTTCAACACAGGGAAAGACCCAAGGATCCAAGACCCAAAAGTTATAGGATTTGTCCACTGTGTAGGTTCCAGAGATGAAAAAGCGGGCAACCGCCAGTGCTCCAAAGTGTGCTGTGCAACAGCTATCAAACAGGCCTGCGAGATGAAAGAACTCTATCCGGATGCTACCATATATTGTTTCTATATGGACTTGAGAATGTTCGGTCGCAAATATGAGGACCTCTATCTCAACGCCCAACGTAAATATGGGATCTTCTTTGTTCGTGGCAGGGTTTCAGAGGTCTCCGAAGATATAGATGGAAAACTTGTCGTGAAAGCCGAAGATACTCTTGTAGGCAAACCTTTGCGCATAACTATGGATCTGCTTGTGCTTATGGCAGGCATGTCTCCCTGCGTCGAAACTCCGGAGATTGCTTCAATGACAGGAGTCCATACCGGAGAAGATGGATTTTTCATGCCTCGGGATTTGCTTTGCCGAACCACAGAGAGCCACAGCAAGGGCATTTTCTTTGCCGGTGCTGCTACCGGACCCAAAACTATTCCTGAAACGCTAAACGAAGCCAGGGTGGCAGCTATGGCCATTGACAACTATTTCAAACAAAAGGCCAAATGATAGATTTCGGATATAGTCTCACACCGAGCTCGACAATTGAAATCGACGATGCAGACCTGAGTCTGTTTGATGAATTGTGTGCCTTAGAACCTGATGCCATAAAATGTATGTCATGCGGATCTTGCGCTGCCAGTTGTACTGCAGGTGTTTTTACAGATGTCAATCTGAGAAAAGTCTTGCTCTGCCTTCAACGCGGACAGCAGGAGGATGTGCTTCCACAACTCAAGTCCTGTATGCTTTGCGGCAAATGCTATATCGTATGCCCGAGAGGTATCAATACACGGCACCTGATTCTTTCAATTTGTAAAATATACAATATCTGACGTTATTATGAGAGAGAGGTTCATATCAGGGTTTGACCACTTTGTACTCCCTTTCATGGTGGGGATGATATTCGTTCTACTATGGTGCATTATCGGCGTTTTAAAGATAATGGTCCAGCTCGAACGCAAAGATCGTATCAAATTCTACAAGTCATTGGTTAATCCTGTGATAATGGGAAAGAATATTCGTGACTGGTTCGGCGATTGTCTTTTGCACGTTAAGCTCTGGAGACGTAACAAGGTACTGGGATATATGCACTCCAGTATAGCTTTCGGCTGGTTTATGCTCATCGTAATCGGGCATATTGAGACCTTCCTGTATATTCCCGAAAGGGGCGGATTGTTTTACTATCCTATATTTTTCCGCTATTTCATGGCAGTTGAGAGTACAACTTTAAAGGGTTCACTACTCTTCTTCCTTATGGACTTTTTCCTTCTGGTAGTACTCAGCGGTATAATTCTGGCAATCATCAAGCGTTTCCGTTCCCAACTGATGGGAATGAGGAGGACCACAAAGCTGACCCTTTTGGATCGGGTCGGACTCTATTCTCTTTGGGCAATATTTCCACTGAGGCTGATAGCCGAAGGATTTACCGCAGGTGTCGGCGGAGGCAGTTTTCTCACTGTACCTGTCAATTGGCTCTTTGCCAGCATTCTCAGCAAACCGGAGAACTTTACGATCGCCTGGTGGGCCTACTCTATAGCACTGGGTACCTTTATGATGGTACTGCCATTTACCCGATATATGCATATTCCCGCGGAATTCTTCCTGATTCCTCTCAAGAATGCAGGTATCAGAGTACGCAGACCGCGCAAGGGCTATGCTCTGGCAGAGCTATACTCCTGCCCAAGCTGTGGAGTCTGTCTGGACGCTTGCCCAATGAGCGTAGACAAGGCTGGACTCAAAAATACTACTGTCTATTACGTAAGGCAGGTCAAACGAAGAAACCAACCGCGTGCGCTTGCCATTGCTGACAAGTGCCTGATGTGTGGCAAGTGTTCAGTCCTATGCCCTATAAACATATCTGCCATTGACCTGCGCCTTGCACTCCGCAAACAACAGCACTACAATATAGAACAAGATTTCAGCTATCTGGATAAAATCCCCAACGATGCTCTGACATCGGCGATCTCGGTAGGTGGAGAGAAAGTGCTCTATTATGCAGGCTGTATGAGCTCTTTAACACCGACGATATCACAATCAATACAGAAAGTGCTCACAACGGCTGGGATAGATTTCACGCTGATGGATGCGAATGGGACTGTCTGTTGCGGAAGACCGCTGCTGCTCTCGGGTCGTACCGAAGAGGCAAAGGCACTCATAGAGAAGAATACTCAGATTATAAAGGAAAGCGGTGCGCCGATACTATTAGTATCTTGTGCTATCTGTTACAGAATATTCAAGGAGGAATATGAACTGCAAGGAGTGCAGGTGCTGCACTATACTGAGTACTTCGAGCAACTGGCTGCCGAAGGAGTCATAAATTTGAAGAAACAGGAGCTCAAATATGTGTACCATGATCCCTGTGAGCTTGGACGTGGTTGCGGTATTTATGATGCTCCCCGCAAGGCTCTGGCAAGGGTCGCCGACCTGGTACCGGCTGCTAAAGAGCGCAAAGAGAGCATATGCTGTGGCGGTTCTCTTGGCAGTCTCACTCTCACACATGAAGAGAGAGGGCGTATCACGGAAAACTCCATCCGCAATCTTATGGCCAACTCTCCCGACAGGATTGTGACTGCCTGCCCGCTCTGTATGAAGACCTTCAGCAGGCAATCGGAGGTTAAAGTAGTCGACTTTGCCCAGGTTATTGCCGACAATATAGTATGTAGTGGGTAGTGGGTAGTGTGTAGTGGGTAGTATGTAGTGGGTAGTATGTAGAATCAAAGGAAAGGATGAAAAGATAAAGTAATGTGTAATAAAATAAGAGAGATATGAAAAATTTCAAACCCACAAAGTACGTACTTGAAAATTTGGCTACAGGCCGCAGATTTGAGGATACGGGATGGCTACTTTCAGACCCGCAGGGTACGGAGCCCTCACTCATAAGAGCTATTTATGAAAAAAAACAGATAGACTTTGGAGATCAGAAAGAGGGCATCTACCGTTTTGCCGACTGGCTTCCAATAAATCATACACTTAAAGGTTCCTCTGCTACTCAGACCTATAAAAGCGAAGCTCTTGCTTCGGAGCTTGGTCTTCCCAATCTCTATATTTCTTTTTCAGGCTATTGGCCTGAAAAAAATGCCTTCATGACTACAGGTTCATTTAAGGAGACAGAGGCCTATTCCGTATGTGGCAGACTCTCTCACAATAAGAAAGGAGTATTGGTAGTGGCTTCGGCAGGTAACACGGCTAGAGCATTTGCAAAAGTCTGCTCTGAAAACAACATTCCGTTACTCTTAAGTGTTCCTGAAGACAATATTGATGCTTTGTGGTTTGATAAGCCGATCAACGACTGTGTTAAACTTATCTGCTCACCAAAAGGGAGCGACTATTATGACGCTATTGCACTTGCCGACAAAGTCTGTACATCCGAAATGTTTTTTGCCGAGGGCGGGGCAAAGAATGTAGCCCGCAGAGATGGTATGGCTACGACTGTGCTTTCCGCAGCCGAAGTAATCGGCCGTATTCCCGATTGTTATTTCCAATCAATAGGTAGCGGTACGGGTGCTATTGCTGCATGGGAAGCCAATCTGCGTTTGATAGAGGATGGCCGTTTCGGTAACCATAAGATGAAGCTTTTCCCTTCTCAAAATATTCCTTTCACTCCCATGTATGATGCATGGAAAGCCGGAAGCAAAACCCTTCTGCCAATGGATGACGAAGAGGCACGCATCAAAGCGACAGCAATAGATGCCAAGGTGCTTTCCAATAGAAGACCCCCATACGCAGTGTGCGGAGGCCTCTATGATGCAATGTGCGATGCAGGAGGCGATGTTGAGCTGGCGGATAACAATGATATAAAAGAGATGCAGGCACTTTTCCTGCGTACCGAGGGAATTGACATCCATCCTGCCTCTGCCGTTGCTACGAAAGGTATGATCAATGCTTTCAATGCAGGCAAAATGCCGAAAGATGCGATTACCATGCTCAATATTACAGGCGGAGGAGAAGAGCGTTTCAAACGTGACCACAGGGTTGTTTACCTCAAGCCATCCCTTATCGGCATGGCCTCAGATAAAGGGATAATCACCAGAGTTGAAAATCTATTTAAGTAATTCCTGAAAGAGTAGATTACTCTTTCTGTTCGCTCACCATCACCATCTCTGTGGCTTTGGCCAAAGCAGGGATAATATGGGGAAAAACATACTCTTGCCCTATTTCATGAAGTAGGCCGAACTTTTCTATTGAGTCATATACGGTCTCCTGGACTCCGGAGAGAATAACCTGGATGCCGGACTTTTTTGAACGTTGGTAAAGGCTGCGAAGGTTATTGATTCCTGTCGAATCAATGAAAGGCACCTTGCGCATACGTATAATACGTACTTTGACAACATCTTCTTTGGTTTGGCGGTCGAGCTCGTCCATCTTGTTTGCAAGCCCGAAAAAGAAGGGTCCGTCTATTTCAAAAATCTCTACGCTTTTAGGAACATTAAGTTGTTCTATATTCTCAAGCACAGCCTTCTCTTCATTTTCGGTTGCAGCTAAATAATCGCTCTCAAGAACCGTGATGGATGAGGTCTCGGAAACACGTTTAACAAAGAGGATGATAGCCATCAAGAGACCCACCTCAATAGCAACTGTCAAATCAACCAAAACAGTCAGGAAAAAAGTAATCAATAACACTATCACATCCGCTCTGTCTCCTTTGAGCAGATACTTGAATGTCCTCCACTCACTCATATTGTAGGCCACCATCACAAGGATTGCAGCAAGGCAAGAGAGAGGAATATATACAGCATAGGGCATGAGGAATAGGAAAATCAACAGCAGCACGAGGGAGTGAATAATACCTGCAACAGGAGTTTTTCCACCGTTATTGATATTGGTCATTGTACGTGCAAGGGCTCCGGTTGCCGGGATACCGCCGAAAAGAGGAGTTATAATGTTTGTTATACCTTGTCCTATAAGCTCGGTATTGGAGTTGTGACGTTTGCCGGTGGCACCATCTGCAACCATTGCAGCAAGAAGCGACTCTATTGCACAGAGAAAGGCAATGGTAAATGCGGGTTGAAAGAGTTTGACAGCAGTATCAAGAGTGATTTTTGGAGCTACAGGCTGGGGAATAGCTATTCCTCCCGCCAGTTCGGGAAATTTACTGCCGATTGTGGCAAATTCGATGCCTGCAAAACGGGAAAGCAGTAGCGAAATAAATGTTCCAACAATAATTGCAATAAGTGATCCTGGAACTTTTTTCGTCACTCGTGGCCAGAAAATAATTATTGCAAGGCAAAAGAGTGACATCAAGGTCTCTGCAATGGAAATCGAACCCAGATTGCTGAAATAGCAACCCCATTTAGCGATAAAACTGGAAGGAACCTCAGCTATGGTCAACCCAAAGAAATCTTTAATCTGGGTGGAGAAGATAGTCACGGCAATACCTGATGTAAAGCCTATAACAATGGGATACGGTATGAACTTAATCAAAGTACCCAGCTTGAACACACCCATCAGGACAAGCATTATTCCGGCCAAAATGGTGGATATTATCAAACCCTGAATTCCGAAGTCACCAACAATACCGGCTACAATTACGATGAATGCTCCGGTAGGACCCCCAATCAGAAAATTGGAACCTCCCAGTAAGGAGGTAAGAAAACCGGCAACAACAGCAGTAATCAGACCTTGTTGAGGAGTAACTCCGGAGGCAATACCGAAAGCAATTGCCAACGGCAAAGCAACAATACCCACTATTACACCTGCAATAAAATCCTGTATGAAGGTCTCTTTACTATAATTACCTTTCTTGAAAAGTTCAAAAAACTTAGGTCTGAAGAGCTGTGTCAGTCTGGTTTTCATCTGAAATGTTAAATTAGGTCGGTTATCTTTTGGATTTAGTGCACAAAAATATTTAATTTAAACTAACTTTGAAAATTAATTGTCAAAAGCCGGTATCATGTTCAGAAAAATAGTCAACGCCAGTGTACGCGTAGTACAAAGATATTTGCCGGAGCCCTTTATTTTCGCTCTGCTTCTGACTTTTATTTCATTTGCGGTGGCTATACCCGTATGTAGACAGACACCGCTGGAAGTATTGACCAATTGGGGTAATGGTGTATGGGGATTGCTTGCCTTTTCTATGCAAATGGCACTCGTACTGGTATGCGGTTCTACTTTGGCCGATGCCCCTACCATAAAAAAGGGACTTGACAAACTGGCTTCAATGCCCAAAAAACCGGTTGGAGCGATTGCCTTGGTTTCTTTAGTTTCGGCACTGGCCTGCTGGATCAACTGGGGTTTCGGTCTTATTATCGGAGTCGTATTCGCCAAATCCATTGCAAGGAAGATGCGCGGTGTCGATTATCGTTTACTGATTGCATCTGCATATAGCGGCTTTGTGGTATGGCACGGAGGAATATCCGGTTCCATTCCTCTGGCACTCGCCACTCCGGGTGCAGCATTGTCTACTGTCACTATGGGTGTGGTTACAGAGCCAATTGCGATCAGCAATACCATTTTATCTATCTACAACCTGGCAATTTCAGGACTTGTAATAATTTCGCTGGTCGTGGTCAATTCACTTATGCATCCAAAAGGCAAAGAGGTGGTAGAAGTTGACCCCAAACTGCTTGAAGAGGAAGAAGACGAGAGATCATTCAAACCTTCAACCCCTGCCGAGAAGACCGAAAACAGTATGGTGATTTCCATTATCATATCTTTAATGGGTTTTGCCTTCCTGATAATGAAGCTCTTCGTACGTGGTGAATCTCTAGATTTAAACTCTGTGATAATGCTATTCCTTTTCCTCGGAATATTGTTTCACAAAACGCCTATCGCATATGTCAAATCGCTTAACAAAGCAGCAGTAGGCAGTGCGGGCATCCTGTTACAATTCCCTTTTTATGCCGGTATTATGGGCATAATGACAGGAACTTCTGTAGAAGGTATTTCGCTTGCGGGAGAGATCAGCCATCTTTGCGTCAGCATTTCCAATGAACACACTTTCCCACTTCTGACCTTCCTTAGCGCAGGACTGGTCAATATATTCGTACCTTCGGGCGGAGGTCAATGGGCCGTTCAGGGCCCCATAATGATGCCTGCAGGAGCCACCTTGGGCGTGGCTCCTGCTATCACAGGAATGGCTATCGCCTGGGGTGATGCCTGGACCAATCTAATACAGCCTTTCTGGGCTATTCCTGCGCTCGCAATAGCCAAACTTGGAGCGAGGGATATCATGGGCTACTGCCTGATAAATCTTTTGATATCAGGCATAATTATCAGCTTGGGATTATTACTCTGGGCTCTCTAACTCGAAATTCGAAATTCGAAACTCAAAACTCAAAACTCAGGATTCAGGACTACATACTCAGAACTCTGAACTATCATCGCTGCTCTGCAGCGTAACGTTCTACCTCTTCAAAGACACGGAGGAAATTGCCTCCCCATATTTTTATTATATCCTCATCGGAGAACCCCTCTTCGATAAGGCGTTTCGTAAGATTGTGATACTTGCTCATATCCTTGCAGTCAACCAATCCACCACCTCCGTCAAAGTCACTGCCTACTCCCACATGATCTATTCCCACCAGATCGATGATATAATGCAGGTGTTTCATGAAATCATCTAACGAAGCGGCACTGAAATCAGGACCATAACGGAGTAACCAGGCATCCAGGGCAAGGTGTACTACACCGCCCGTTTCTGCAATTGCTATAATCTCTTCATCGGAAAGATTGCGTGAAAGTTCGCGAACGGCAAAAGCACAGGAATGGCTGGCGATAATTGGTGTTTTGCTCACCTGTACGGCCTGGAGTGTTGCATCTCTGGAGGCATGCGAGAGGTCAACCACAATACCTAGACGATTCATCTCGGCAATCACCGCTTTGCCAAAGTCTGAAAGGCCTCCATGTAATTTTATCTTGGTAGTGCCGGCATCAGCTATAGCATTATTGCCGTTGTGTGTAAGCCCTATCATTCTCACACCTTGATCATAATAGTATTTAACCAGCGGTAGTGAATCACCCAGACAACAGGCATTCTCTATTGAAAGAAAGAGAGAAACCTTACCGGCCTTCTTGAGGGCCTTCATCTCCTTTATAGAAGTGGCAATTGCACCGAGTTCGCTATTCTGTTCAGCATATTGCTTGAGTAGTAATATCAAAGTGTCAGCATATTCACGCGCAAAACGGTGGAACTCTGGATCAATAGGACCCTGGTCCTGATACGCCGCAAAGAAAGCAGCATCCAACCCTCCATCATGCATCTGCTGAAATGAAACCTGCCCTCCCTTAACGCCGTAATCCCCATCCGGATTCTCAAGCCACATTGAATAATCGTTGTGAGTATCAATCGTGAACATCTTTTTGTGCAGACGCTCAATCCTCGCCTCAAGCGTTTCTTCAGTACATCCTAAAGAAAAAAAGGTTACCAAGAGCAATAAAGCCACCGAAAAAAATCTTCTTTTTTGCATTACTGTTTATTATATTAAATATTACTTACTAAAATCTATTTATTACTTACTATAATTACTTATTATTTACTTTACTTACTCTAAACTTTCTCGTACCCCATACCTACTCCTCACTACTCCATACTCCATACTCCATACTCCATACTCCATACTCAGAACTCATTACACATTACTCCACACTACTCACTTAAAACTCAATACTTCCTCGTACCACGCACCCCGCAACACGTAACACTACACATTACACACTACTTACTATCTCCAACACTTCAGCTACGACGAAATTGCTACCGCAGATAAATATCAGGTCCTCTTCTCCGGCCAGCGAATCGGCCTTCTCCAGTGCCTCCTTCACGGAAGCTGTTATGTGACCGTTGATACCATGATCTGAAAGACAGTTCGCCAGTTTTACCGCAGGCAGAGCTCTCTCCCCAGTACTGTTGGTCAAAATAAAGTGAACATCCCTTGGAAGATATGAGGCTATGCTATCTAAATCCTTGTCAGCGACAACGCCCAATATAAGAAATATATTCTCATATTCACACGAAATCTTATCTATCTGTTCACGTACCCATCGCATTGCGTGAGCATTATGAGCCGTATCACAAATGATTGGAGCCTTGCCCTGAATACCGCCGTTGTTTGCCGGCTCTCTGAGTCTCTCCCATCTTCCACGTAGCCCTGTAAAGGCGGCAGCATTTGAGACACCGTTAGAAAGCTCGTTTATATCACATTTGGTATTCAACAATCCTTTCGTAGACATCAATGACAAGATAGCCGAAACTGTCCTCAGATTGCGCTGCTGACAATCCCCTTTAAGATCAATTTCATCAAGAGATAGAGTAAAAAAGGGTGGAAGTTCCTCGGCAAAGAAAAGTTCCGAAGCTCCCACTTCCGCAGCCACTTGTTCAAAAACAACGCGTGTCTCCGGTGTACTCTCCCCTACAAGTGCAGGGACTCCGGCTTTTATAATACCTGCCTTCTCACGCGCTATCTCTTCAATCGTATGGCCGAGATATTCGCAATGTTCCAGCCCTATATTGGTGATTACCGAAAGGATGGGAGTGACAATATTAGTGGAGTCCAGACGACCTCCTAAGCCACATTCAATTACTGCTACATCAATATCCCGGCTACGGAACCAGTCAAGTGCCATCGCCGTTGTAATTTCGAAGAATGAGGGATTGTAGTTATCAAGAAATTCGCGGCATCGCTCCATAAAAGCAAAGACTTCTTCTTTTAAAATCATCTCATAAGTACATCCCGCATCTCCTTGTGATATTATTTTCATCCTCTCACGAAAATCAGTCAGATGCGGCGATGTGTAGAGTCCAACTTTCACTCCGCAGCAGGCAAGAGCAGAAGCAGTCATATGAGATACTGAACCTTTACCGTTTGTACCTGCTATATGGATTGCCTTATATTGTAAGTGAGGATATTCCAACCGAGAAATGTATTTGCGCATTGTATCAATACCCGGCTTGAAAGCCCTGTCCCCTACTCTCTGATAAGAGGGGAAACGAGTAAAAAGCCACTCTAGCATCTCTTCGTATGCAACGTCAGAATATTTCATTTGATATCTTGCTTATATTCTTACCACAAAATTGGGGAATAAAACTGATATATCTCTCAAAAAGCACTACTTTTGTGTGATATTTCTAAAATCTATAACGATATGATTTCATTCTTCAGATGTACTACAGGTACTATTGTTGCCGTTAAAAGCAAAAATTCACTCAGCGATGACGATATTCAGGCACTCCAATGGCTCTTCTCAGGAGCAGAACCCTTGGGTACGGGCAATTTGAAGGGTTATTTTGCAGGCCCCAGAAGAGAAATGGTGACTCCCTGGAGCACTACTGCCACAGAGATTGCACACAATATGAATGTTGAAGGTATTGAAAGAATGGAAGAGTATTTTCCGGTATCGGGACCCGAAGCGAATATCGATAAGATGCTTCAGCGACTCTATAATGGACTTGACCAGAACATTTTCACAACAGACAATACTTTCGAGCCGGTTAAAAACATTACCGATTTGGAAACATACAATATAGAAGAAGGACTGGCGCTTTCAGATGAAGAGATTGGCTACCTGCATGATCTTAGCGACCGTATCGGCAGACCTCTGACCGATTCCGAAGTATTCGGTTTTTCTCAGGTCAATTCTGAGCATTGTCGCCATAAGATATTCAATGGCACATTCGTTATTGACGGAAAAGAGATGCCCTCATCCCTTTTCAGCATGATCAAGAAGACTTCTAAACTTAATCCCAACAGGATTGTCTCCGCATATAGGGACAACTGCGCATTTGTCGAGGGTCCTCTGGTACATCTTTTCCATCCCGCGTCGGGCGACAAGCCGGATTTCTTTGTAAAAAGCAAGAATGAGACTGTCATTTCGCTGAAAGCGGAAACACACAATTTCCCTACGACGGTGGAACCTTTCAACGGAGCAGCCACAGGTACCGGAGGTGAAATAAGGGATCGCATAGCTGGTGGCAAGGGCTCATTTCCCATCACAGGAACTGCCGTCTATATGACCTCCTATCCCCGATTTAAAGATGAACCTCAGAGGGCATGGGAGTGTAGACCTCCTCGAAAGTGGCTCTACCAAACTCCCCTAGAGATCCTCATCAAGGCATCCAACGGCGCATCCGACTTCGGCAACAAGTTTGGACAACCTCTAATCTGCGGCTCACTTTATACCTTTGAGCACTCGGAAGAGGGGCGTGACTATGGCTTTGATAAGGTGATAATGCTCGCGGGAGGTATAGGTTTTGGCAAAAGAAAAGACGCTCTGAAAGATTCCCCAAAAGCGGGTGACGAGATTATTCTTCTAGGAGGCGATAACTACCGTATTGGAATGGGCGGTGGGGCTGTATCATCGGTAGATACGGGTGAATTTGCAAGTGATATTGAGCTCAATGCCATTCAGCGCTCCAACCCTGAGATGCAGAAATGTGTCTACAACACCATCAGGGCTATTGCAGAGAAAGAACACAATACTATCGTATCAGTTCATGACCACGGCGCCGGCGGGCACCTTAACTGTCTTTCTGAACTCGTGGAGGAAAGCGGGGGAACCATCGATATCAGCCGTCTCCCCATCGGCGATCCTACACTTTCAGCCAAAGAGATTATCGGTAACGAATCACAGGAACGTATGGGCCTGGTTATGAAAAGCAAAGATGTGGATGAACTCATAAGAATAGCCGAAAGGGAGCGTGCTCCTCTATACAGAATAGGTAAAACCACAGGAGAACAAAACTTCACCCTAAAGAACTTTCAAACCGGCGAGGTACCCATAGACCTCAAAATTGAAGATATGCTGGGGACGACACCCGGTACGGTAATGGAGGACACCACCGTTACCTATCAATACAAAAGTGTACCTTCCACCATCAACCTCACTGCAGAGGAGCTTATAGCCTCTATAGAAAAGGTACTCCAGCTGGAGTCTGTAGCCTGCAAAGACTGGCTCATCAACAAGGTTGACCGTTCGGTTACCGGACTGATTGCCTGCCAACAAAGCACCGGTGAAATCCAACTTCCGCTCAACAACCTTGGCGTGACAGCCATAGGTTATGATGACATCGAAGGTATCGCTACCTCCATTGGCCACGCTCCCGCAGTAGCATTAATAGACCCTGAAGCCGGTTCCAGAATGGCGATTGCCGAGGCACTCACCAATATGGTGTGGACCCCTATAGAGGAGGGTATAAAGAGCGTTTCCTTGAGTGCCAACTGGATGTGGCCCTGTAAAAATGAAGGTGAGGATAGACGTCTTTACAACGCTGTACGCGCTGCATCTGATTTTGCAATAGCACTTGGTATTAACATACCAACCGGTAAAGACTCGTTGTCAATGACCCAGAGGTATCCTGACGGCACACAAGTGCTCTCCCCCGGCACTCTGATCATCTCCACTGTGGGACCTGCAAAAGATATCCGCAAGACGATTCACCCCAACCTCGCTTCCAGACGTAGCGATATTATTTGGATACCCTTCACTCATACCCAGGGACACCCTCTGGGAGGCTCTGCTTACGCGCAAACAATGTGTTATCTTGGCAACAACACTCCGGATGTGGATGATGCCGGATATTTTACAAAATGCTTCGATACCCTTCAGTCTCTAATTAGTGAAGGCCACATCCTTGCAGGACATGACATTTCGGCCGGAGGCCTGATTACCACTCTGCTCGAATCCTGCTTCCCCAACGCTACAGGAGGCCTTTACATAGATCTGAGTTTTACCTCATCGGATGCTCTCTTCTGCGAAGCTCCAGGAGTCATCATACAGACCGCGGGAGGTCAGGCTGCTTCACTGCTTACCCGCAAAGGAATCAATTTCTACGAGATCGGAGAATGGCAGCAGGAGCGTAAAATGACTCTCAAACTCTCTTCATACACTCTTGATATTGATATCGACAAAATGCGTGATGTCTGGTATAAAACCTCATATCACTTCGATAAACTGCAGTCGGGTGAAGAGAAAGCTACAGAGAGATATTCTCGATACAAACTCCAGCCCCTCACCTACCGTTTTCCTAATGGATTCTCCGGTAAAAGGCCTGAAGAGCCAATAAAGCGTCCCATAGCAGCTATTATCAGAGAGAAAGGCTCCAACGGAGAGAGAGAAATGGCCTGGGCACTCTATCTAGCCGGTTTCGATGTTAAAGATGTACATACCACCGATCTGACCAGCGGAAGAGAAACTTTGGATGAAGTGCAAATGGTTGTGTTCGTGGGAGGATTCTCCAACGCTGACACTCTTGGATCGGCCAAAGGCTGGGCAGGCACATTGATGTACAATAAAAAGGCTAAGGGGACCATTGAACGTTTCTATGCACGTAACAATACGCTTAGCCTTGGTGTTTGCAATGGTTGCCAGCTGATGGGAGAGCTCGGTTTCATCACCCTTTCCGATAGATCAGCTGCTCCTAAGCTCCGCCATAATGCCTCGAACAAGTTTGAGAGCGGATTTGTGGGAGTTACTATCCCTGAGTCACCTGCTATTATGCTCAAGTCCCTCCAGGGTTGCAAACTTGGAGTATGGATTGCCCATGGCGAGGGTCAATTTGAGTTCCCCAGACCGATATCAGAATACAATATAGCTCTCAGATATAGTTATGACGCATATCCTGCCAATCCAAACGGCTCTCCTGAAGCTATTGCCGGAGTTTGCAGCAAAGATGGACGCCACCTAGCCATGATGCCCCATCCGGAGCGCTGCGTGCGTCCCTGGAACTGGGCATATTATCCTCACGGACACCGCAAAGATGTAGTTACCCCTTGGGTGGAAATGTTTGTAAATGCAAGGAATTGGTGTATTGAGAATGTGTAGTGTTGCGTGATGCGAGTTTCGTGGTACGGGGTATTTCGGGTTGCGTGATACGGGTTTCGTAGTGCGGGGTACGGGGTAAGTGTCATGTCCTGAAATAGGTTTACATTTAAATCGGGAAAAATTATGACAAAAGTTCAGAGAACAACAACACGGTACAGCGATTGCTTTAAATTACAAGTAGTAGAAGAAATTGAAAAGAATGGTTTAACTATGGAGGATTGTCGTCGCAAATATGGCATTACAGGCGGAGACACCATTCATAAATGGCTTCGTAAATATGGCAACAACACTTATTAAATAAAATAGTCCGCGTGGAAACAATAGATGAAATAGACGAATTGAAACGCCTTCGAGCAGAAAATGAAGCCTTGAAAGAAGCCTATGCAGAACTTGCTCTGCATCACAAATGCTCGGAAAAGGTTATAGAAGTAGCCGACGAGCTTTTTGACATGGATCTAAAAAAAAAGTACGAACAAGAGTTATCGCATTACTTCAAGAAGAAGCAACAGTAACGTCCACTTGTGCCTACTTTGGAATGACTCGTCAAGCCTATTATAAGAGCAGAAAACATGTTGAAAACGAGGCTCTTAATGAACATATGGCAGTTGAATTAGTTCAAGAGAAGAGACGGGAATTGCCCCGTTTAGGTGAAAGAAAACTCTACTATTTGCTAAAGGATGATTTGTCTAAAATAGGTAGGATCGGAAGAGACAAGTTCTTTGATATACTCGGTCGACACGATTTGCTTGTGAAACCCAAGAAGAGTTTCACCAGGACAACAAACTCTTTTCACTACTTTTACAAGTGGAAAAACTTGATAAAGGATTTATCCATAACACGGGTAAATCAAGTGTGGGTAAGCGATATAACTTACATCAGAACGCTTAGTGGCTTTGCCTATCTGTTTTTAACTACTGACTTGTATTCCAGGAAAATATTAGGCTGGTCGTTAAATCGCAGTTTGGGCATCGAAGGTGGACTCCAAGCTCTAAAAATGGCTCTTTCTTCTCGTGGCAGCACAACTGAATCGCTTATTCATCACTCTGACAGAGGCATACAATATTGTTGCAAAGACTATGTGAAAACGCTTCAGGAAGCAGGGATCGACATTAGCATGACCGAGGATAACCATTGTTATGAAAATGCCGTTGCAGAGCGTGTGAACGGCATATTGAAGAATGAATTTTATTTAGATAATACGTTTAACACTTTTGAACAAGCCCTTTCAGCCGTAGGCTCAGGGATAAAAAATTATAATGAAAAACGCCCGCATTGGTCATTAGATCTGCAAACTCCGTCTCAAGTTTACAGTCAGACAAAAGTGGCATAAATAAAAGAAAAAGTGAAGACAATTAAGTTTAACAAAATGTGTCAACTTTTTTTAGGACGAGACAGGGTATATAAGGAGCGAAGCGACTGTCACAAAAAAGAGGAACGAATTCGTTCCTCTTTTTTGTGACCCCAACAGGATTCAAACCTGTAACCTTTTGATCCGTAGTCAAATACTCTATTCAGTTGAGCTATGGGGCCTTATGAAAAAACTGTTATTACTCTTTGGGTGTCTGACGAGCCACTCTTTTCTCTTTGATGCGTGCCTTCTTACCGGTGAGCTTTCTGAGGTAGAATATGCGTGCTCTGCGTACTGCACCGATCTTGTTTACCTCAATATCCTCAATGAGAGGTGAGGAAAGCGGAAAAATCCTCTCTACACCAACACCATTTGAAATTTTACGTACTGTAAAAGTCTTTGTAGCACCTTCACCACGTTTCTGGATCACTATACCACGAAACTTTTGGAAGCGCTCTTTGTTTTCTTCTCTAATCTTGTAAGTAACGGTAACAGTGTCACCGGCTTTGAAATCCGGCAACTGCTTTAGTTCCTGTGCACAGGCCTCCTGTGCGATCTTCATTAAATCCATTTTTATTAATGTTTTAGCGCAACGTTGCTGCTACGGAAGTCTCCGAGTCCTATACCAAGAGGTTGCTTTTCGTTTTGGGATTGCAAAAGTACATATTTTTTCACAACGTACAAATTTTTACGCACTTTTTTCCACAAAACAGCCTATAATCAGATTCCTAACTCAGATTTGACCAACTTATGGATTTGCGGATTTTAATCTTTTTGCGAGATACTCAATTCCAAACAAGAGGAGTACTCCCACCGCAAACCATATTACTGCATGATGCAATTGGGGATCTCCACTGTAATCTCCTGGAAGCACCGGACGGTCCACACCGCTTTCCAGAACTCTTTTCCAAGGCCATACCTTTACAAGAGAACCGATCATCAGACCTGAAAGGAAAAACAATGTGCCGTTGTAAACCTTTTTGAGGAGCCACGAGAGAAATTTTGAAAAAAGGATAATACCGATAATGGCACCTACTGCAAAAACCAAAAGAACCGAAATATTCAGATCACTTACAGCACCGATTATGTAGGCATACTTCCCGAGAAGGAGCAAAACAAAACTGCCGGAGATACCCGGAAGTATCATCGCACAGACAGCAATGGCACCACAAAGGAATATAAACCAAAGCGCATCTGTGGTCTCGGTAGGTGAGATAAGACAAATAAGCACTCCTACTGCCATTCCGACAATAGCCGGAATCAGATGGATAAGTTTCTTAATTTCAATTCCTTTAAGAATATAGACAGGCGAAGCCAAAATGAGTCCGAAAAAAAAGGACCACAAAGGTATCGGGTGGTTCACCAGCAAATATTGCATCACCTTTGCTAAAGAAAAGATGCTTATCAGGATGCCCAGCACAAGTGAAAAGAGAAAATTGCCATTTATTTTAATCCAGAACTTGCGAAATTTTCCGGTAAAGAGGAGTTTGAGTGCCTCGAGATCGATGGACTTAATAGAGTTGATGAGGTCCCCATATATACCGGTGAGAAAGGCGATTGTACCACCTGAAACTCCTGGAATTACATCAGCTGCTCCCATACAGAGCCCTTTGAGGGTAACGAGAAGGTAGTGTCCTATTTTTGACATATATCAATTGTCAGAATTGTCAGGTAATGTGATTAGGTGTATGTTCGCCACATACTCTTTTGAAAGTTCCAGATCTCTCTCAGAAAATGAGGGTCTGTATGTAAGATCATACGGATTGTTCCTTGAGAAATATTTGCCCACTTTAAACCCCGCTTTGGAAAGTTGTGACAATCTATTCACAACAGGGTGAAAATGGTTTGACACAGCGAATAAAAAATCAAATTCAGTATTAACAAAAGGCTCTGCAACAGTAGACTTAAGTTTACCCCTATGCGTGAAGTCACGACGATAGTTTATTACAGTCATCCTCGAGTCAAGACACCACTGTGGTATAGGCTGCCTGTTTAGGTTGACCAAAAGATAGTGTATCTCAATCCCGTGTCTGGCGGCTTCCTGATTGAGAAAAGCGACAGTATCGTGACAATTGAAGTTGCTGAGGTTCAGAATTACACCAATTGAACGGGCGTCATTGAAAGGTTTCAGTACAGGTTGTCTCATATGTGCGCCAATAAAGCAAAAAAGACTCCCGAACACAAAAAGGTATTCGGGAGTTCTTTAAAAGTTTTTTACTTGTTGTCAGCAATGGCTGCCTGAGCAGCTGCAAGTCTTGCAATAGGTACGCGAAAAGGAGAACATGAAACATAGTCCATTCCTATCTTATGACAGAAATGCACTGAATCAGGATCACCACCATGCTCGCCACAAATACCTACCTTGAGTTTCGGACTTGTTGAGCGACCTCCATCTAGACCTAGCTTAACAAGCTTTCCAACAGAGCCCAGGTCAAGAGTTTGGAAGGGGTCAAAGTCTAGAATTCCGTGCTCCATATAGTCATTCATGAAGGAACCGATGTCATCTCTTGAGAAACCGTAAGTCATCTGTGTCATGTCATTAGTACCGAATGAGAAGAACTGCGCAGACTTAGCCATCTCGGGTGCAAGGATTGCAGCGCGGGGGATCTCGATCATTGTACCATACAGGTAATTAATCTTTACACCCTCAGCTTTTTCAACCTCTGCAAGCGCTTTTTCGCAAATAGCCTTCTGGAAGTCAAGCTCCTTTGCTGAAATTGTTACAGGAATCATAATCTCAGGGAGCGGCTTGAGACCCTCCTTGAGCAACTGAGCTGTTGCTGTGAAAATAGCCTTGAATTGCATATAACTCACCTCAGGATAAGTAATACCGATACGTACTCCACGGTGCCCCATCATGGGGTTGACCTCGTGTAGGAGTTCTCCCCTCTCCTTGATCTCGTCAAGGGTAATGCCGAGTTCGTCTGCAAGTTCCTGCTGTTTTTCAACAGTCTGAGGTACAAACTCATGCAAGGGTGGATCTAGGAGGCGAAATGTCACAGGTCTGCCATTCATAACTCGCATTGTCTCCCTAGTGGCATCCACAACATAGGGCTCAAGTTCGTTGAGAGCATCAACTCTCTCCTCGAGATTGGTCGCGTGGATCATCTTGCGAAGCTTAGAAAGAGGTGCCTCAGAGTCTTTACCGTAGAACATGTGTTCAATACGGAAGAGACCGATACCTTCTGCACCGAATTCAATTGCCTTAAGAGCATCCTCAGGGGTATCGGCATTGGTACGAACACCCAGTTTACGGTATTTATCAACCATAGTCATAAACTCTACAAATCGAGGATTCTCGGAGGCATCTACTGTGCTGACTGCTACATCATACACGTGACCTCTTGTGCCATTGAGAGAGAAAATAGCACCCTCTTTATAGCACTTGTCACCAATATTCATCACTCTCTTTCCATCGATAGTTGCAAACTTGATAGCATCGCAACCTACGATGCAGCATTTGCCCCATCCGCGGGCTACAAGAGCAGCATGAGAGGTCATACCTCCGCGTGAAGTAAGCAATCCAACAGCGGCACGCATACCTTCCACATCTTCAGGGTTGGTCTCTTCTCGAACCAGGATTACCCTCTCACCTCTTGACGCTGCCTCAATTGCAGCCTCCGAAGTGAAGACAATCTTACCTACGGCTCCGCCTGGACCTGCTGGAAGACCTTTTGCGATTACATTAGCCTTCTTCTCTGACTCGGGATCGAGAATAGGGTGAAGTATCTCGTCAAGCTGCTTAGGAGCAACTCTCATCACTGCAGTCTTCTCATCGATCATACCCTCTTCAATCATATCCATAGCCATATTGAGCGCTGCAAAACCGGTTCTCTTGCCAACGCGGCACTGGAGTAACCAGAGTTTTCCGTCCTGGATGGTAAACTCTATATCCTGCATATCTTTGAAGTGGTGCTCGAGGTCATCCTGGATCTTGTCAAGCTCCTTATACACCTCCGGCATCGCTGTCTCAAGAGAAACAAGGTGCTTATTATGATCGGTCTTGGTAGACTCATTAAGAGGATTGGGAGTACGGATACCCGCAACTACGTCTTCACCCTGTGCATCAATGAGCCACTCACCGTAAAATGTGTGCTCACCTGTAGCAGGGTTACGGGAGAATGCAACGCCTGTAGCAGAATTAGAACCCATATTGCCGAATACCATTGCCTGCACGTTAACTGCAGTGCCATATTCATCGGGAATACCCTCTATACGGCGATAAGCAATAGCTCTCTTGCCATTCCATGATTTGAATACTGCACCTATACTGCCCCAAAGCTGTGCTTGTGCATCATCGGGGAATTCCTGACCGAGAACCTCTTTTACTCGCACCTTGAAGTGCTCGCAAAGTGATTTCAGATCCTCCTCAGTGAGGTCGGTATCACCCTTGTAACCCTTCTTAGTCTTAAGATCTTGAAGCATATTATCAAGCTGTACGCGAATACCCTTGCCATCTTCCGGCTCAATGCCTTCAGCTTTCTCCATCACAACGTCTGAATACATCATGATCAGACGTCGGTAAGCATCATATACAAAGCGGGGATTTTTAGTCTTTTCAATAATTCCGGGAATCGTCTTGGAGCAAAGACCGATATTGAGAACTGTTTCCATCATACCGGGCATTGACATTCTTGCACCTGAACGGCAGGATAGAAGGAGAGGATCCTTGCTATCACCGAATTTCATTCCCATAGTCTCTTCAGTGGCCTTGAGAGCTGCTGCAACTTCTTCCTTAAGTTCCTCAGGATACTTGCCACCGAGTGCGAAATACTCAGTACAAGTATCAGTTGTGATTGTAAAACCTGCGGGAACGGGAATACCCATGGTACACATCTCTGCAAGATTAGCTCCTTTGCCTCCGAGGAGGTTTTTCATCGTGCCATCACCTTCGGCACTCTTTCCGCCAAAGCGGTAAACTCTTTTTGTCATAGATAATTTAATATTTTAATTTTTTGTAATTTGACAAATTATTACTTTTATGATAGTAATCTGCAAAAATAATAAAAATGTAGGACAATAGCAACGCTATTAGTACTTTTTTTATACCTTTGAAATCATGAGAAAAATTATCTGTTACGCCATAGTTCTGTTGAATCTAGGTGTCATAACCGGATGCAGAACAAATAGAGATAACACAGAAACTTCAGATAATATGCAAGTATTAAGAGTCAAAAAAGTAGTTTTCGAGTCATTAAAGCCCTCCGTAGCTGAAGTAGCCGCCATGTTCGACAGGAAAAAAATAGCATTCCAATCCATAGATGTGGTCAACTGGGAGGACTATAGTTACAAACCGGAAGTTAAATTCCGAATAGCCCATTCAGAGGAAGAAATCTATCTCCAGTATGTCGTGAAAGAGAATGGTGTCAGGGCAACCTTTGGATATGACGCCGGATCTAAACCCTACACCGACTCATGTGTGGAATTTTTCATAATCCCATCCGACAAAGATTCTATCTACTACAATCTGGAGATGAACTGTATAGGTCACGGCACATTTGCCGGAGGTCCTGACCGTAAGCAGCGAATCCGTTTCGGAGATGATGTAATGAACCAGATAAGACGCCAATCAACTCTAGGCTGTGAACCCTTTGGTGAACGTGCGGGTGAACATGAATGGACTCTAACAATAGCTATTCCTAAATCCCTCTACTCTCTTTCAGAGTTCTCAGATCTGTCAGGACGCACCGTTACCGCAAATTTTTACAAATGTGGGGATGACATGCCTGTTCCACACTATCTGAGCTGGCATCCGATACCGATTCCCTCTCCAAATTTCCATACTCCTGAACATTTCGGACTTCTGTTTTTTGAATAAAAAGGTACGTTTTATTTTTTTTTATTATCTTCGTGTGTTACTAAGACCCAGATTATGAAAAAATTGACTCTCTTTTCGCTTGTAGCGGCAGCTCTGATTTCCCTTTCAGGATGTCAGTATCTCGCGGATTTGATGAGCGAAAAGTCTCTTCTTTATGGCCAGTGGGATGTCGCTAAAGTCTATGTGGGAGAGATCGAACTCAATTATGCTGAAACACGTTATTCTTTCGTGTTCGAAAAAGACGACACATTCAAATTCCAAATATGGGAAGATGTAGGTCGCGCTAAGATGGTTATTGCCAGTTACACCGGAACATTTTCTTACGACCAGGATAATTACATTCTAAACATAAGTTTCCCTATAGATGGGCTTCTCCAAGGCAAAAAGGATTTCAACACGAACATTGTTACTCAGTTCCAGGTCAAGGAACTGACTCTCAAACGTCTGCTGCTCGATGTCATTGAGGAAGACGAGCTTGCAATTTTCAATCTCAACTCTACATGGGAAATGAATAAAAAATTCTAACCATGAAAAAACTATACACTTTCCTGCTACTTTCACTCGTTATGTTGACAAGCTGCAACCCTGAGAAAGAGCTCAAATCCCTCATATCCGAACTCGAGGGCACGCTCCTGCCTCTTTATGTAGAATCATCAAAAAGTTACTGGACCGGTACTACAACCGGTAATCCCGAAGATTTTCAAAGATACGCCCAGGCAAGTATCAAAATCGCCGAAATATATTCGGACAAAGTTATATTTGACAAACTCAACCGAATGAAAAAAGGCGGTAGAGTCAACAACCCTCTGCTCAAAAGGCAATTGGATATACTATACCTCTCTTTTCTCAAGGGACAGGCAGATACAACACTGCAAAATCAAATTATAGAGAAAGAGAGTCTTCTGGAACAGAAATATGCCAGTTTCCGAGCTGAATTTCGCGGCGAAAAGGTAAACGACAATTATGTAGAAGAGGTTCTCCGGACCTCAACAGACAACAAAGCTTTGGAGGAGATCTGGAATGCTCACAAGGCAATAGGACCTTACGTGGCCGAAGATGTTCTGGAAATTGTACGCCTTCGCAATACCCTGGCACAATCGCTGGGATTTGACAATTATTACACGATGTCCCTAACCTTTTCGGAACAAGATCCGGAAGAAATCTCAGCACTCTTTAATGAACTTGACGAAATGACAAGTGAAGGATTTGCCGTACTAAAAGCCGATATGGATAAAATGTTCTCCGCGAGATATAGGATACCCGTAGAAAAATTGATGCCCTGGCATTACCAGGGAAGGTTTTTCCAGGAAGCACCCGATCTTTACCCCGTAGATCTTGACAAATATTACAAAGGACGTAATCTTGAAACTCTGACTACCGATTTCTATAACAGCATAGGTCTCAATGTAAGCACAATCATGATGAACAGCGACCTCTATCCCCGTGATGGCAAAAATCAGCACGCCTACTGTATAGATATTGATCATAACGGAGATGTACGTGTCCTCTGTAACATCTCTGACACCGAACAATGGATGTCGACCATGCTCCACGAATTTGGACACGCTGTCTATGCAGTAGGACACGATGCTGCAGGCAATCCTCTCTTCCTCCGCGAGGCAGCACATAGTTTCACTACAGAAGCGGTGGCAATGATGTTTGATAGGTTGTCCCGTAATACGGAATGGATGAAAGTTATGGTGGATCTTTCCGACGAGGAAGCAGCAACTATCAATGAAGATTGCATCCGTTCACTCCGACTCCAGCAACTTGTTTTCAGCCGCTGGACACAGGTAATGTACCGATTCGAAAAGGAGATGTACGCTAACCCCGAACAGGATCTCAATACTCTTTGGTGGAATCTTGTGGAAAAATATCAGCTTCTCACCCGTCCGGAGGGTCGTGACGAGCCCGACTGGGCATCAAAAATTCATATTGCACTCTATCCCTGTTATTATCATAACTATCAGCTCGGAGCCCTTCTGGCTTCACAGCTACACCACTATATTGTGACCAATGTTACCAAAAGCCAAGACATGGCAAACGATTGTTATGTAGGCAGCAAAGAGGTGGGAGAATGGCTTCAGGAATATGTTTTCAATCCCGGAATGCGTTACGAATGGAATGAAATGATAGAAAAAGCCACCGGAGAAAAACTCACAGCGGCTTATTATAAAATGCAATTTGTTGATTAGTGTTACGCGGTAATGGTTACGGGGTGCGTGTTGCACCTCGCACCCTGCAACGTGCAACACGCACCCCGGACTTATCGTTTGCGATAGCGTATTGTATATCCATCATTGTAAGTGATGGTCAAAACATTCGATTTGACCGCTTCGACATATTCGATTACAGCAGGATACTCTATGGTTAATTTATTGCCCTCTTCATCGGTACCATCCAGAATTGCCAGGATACCTGTAGTGGCATTATAACCATAAGGAAGCTTGAACTGGAATACACTGGTGTCGTAAAAGGCCACATAACCATCCGGAGTAAATAGATATCTCTCGAGTGTATAAGAAAAAGGCTGACCGCCCTGTTTAAAGCACTCATATGAAGACCATGCACCCAATAAAAGTTCTGAGTCAGGGTAGAGATCATTGCACGAATTCAATAGGGTTGTGGCAAAAAAGAGCGACAAAATCAGAGTAATTTTTTTCATATCCTATCGTTTAGTTGTTTCAAATTGCGAGTATCAGTGCAAATATAACCAAAATTATGCCGATTTGATAAATCTGACAAACAAGTTATGAACATTCCATAATTTCCGAAGAATCTGTACGTGGCAGACAGTTGAGAATGACATCCTCTCCCACTCTGACACCCATCTCGAGAAGCGCATCGCTGACTGTTTGAAATGCCAGTTTTGGTGTGTTATTATTGCGGCTAAGATGAGCTAGATGTATGCTTTTGAGTTCAGGATGAAAAGCTCTTCTGACCAGAGATGCCGTCTGATCGTTTGACATATGGCCGGTATCCTCAAGAATACGCACTTTAAGGCTTTGAGGATATGGTCCTCGCAATAGCATATCTACATCATAATTAGCCTCTACAATAAGGTGATTGGCCATAGATGCATACTTTACCGCCGCTTCTGTCGGATATCCGATATCGGTCAAAAAAGTAAATCTTACTCCTTCAAAATCAATGTGATAACCCAAGGTCTGTGTAGCATCGTGGGGCACTGCAAAAGCTGTGATCCCTATCCCACTTAACTTGTAGCATACATCTTCTTCTAGGATATTAACACATCCTGACAGGGAGCCACGCGTACAAAAATGAGTACTCAAGGCTCTGTGAAGAGTTTTTGTGGCAAAAACAGGTTTTTGGTGGCGCTGTGTAAAAGAACCCAGACTTCGGATATGATCAATATGGTCATGGGTTACCAGTACCATAGCAATGTTGTCGAATGATATGTCATGTTCGGCAAGACGTTTTTTAAGAGTTCTTACGCCGACGCCGAGATCAACCAGCAACCCTCTCTTCCTATTTCCAACATAGTAACAGTTTGCATTGCTGCCGCTGGAGAGACTCAGAAATCTCACCATAGTTTATTTCGTATTATTCAACTCATCAGGCTTGAAAATGCCCTTCTCAGTAACAATGCCGGTAATAAACTCTGCGGGAGTGACATCAAATGACGGATTGAATACTTTGGTGCCTTTTGGAGCAATTGGCTTGCTGAAATACATATCTGTCATCTCGTATGATGGACGCTCCTCGATGACGATATCCCTGCCTGTGGGACAATTAAAATCTATCGTGCTGGAGGGACCAAAAACATAGAAGGGTACGCCGTAATGTTTTGCTAAAATAGCAAGACCGCAGGTGCCTATTTTATTCGCCACATCTCCATTTGCGGCTACACGATCACATCCTACAAAAACCGTATCCACCCTTTTCTGGCTCATCACGATCGAGGCCATATTATCGCAAATCAGGGTGACATCAATGCCGGCTTTCATCAGCTCATAAGCAGTAAGACGTGCACCCTGCAAAAGCGGTCTGGTCTCATCGACATAAACCATCGGAGAATAGCCCTTCTGGTGGGCAAGGTAAATCGGACTCAAAGCTGTACCATAACGGGATACAGCCAGGTGACCGGCATTACAGTGAGTGAGTATGCCGCAACCATGGGTAAGCAAAGAAATGCCATGTTCGGCGATAGCTACAGTCATCTTGGTTTCTTCCACCTTTATGGAGCGAGCCTCAGCGATAAGGGCATTTTTAATGATGTCAATTACGGTCTGGTCTGTATCGTCAATACTGTTTTTAACTCTGTAAAAGCAATCCTCCATACGGTCCAAAGCCCACATAAGATTGACGGCTGTAGGACGTGATATATAGAGGTAGCGCTTTGTGCGGAGAAACTCTTTTTCAAAGAGGTCAAGTTCCCTACATTTAGACCTATTGATTGTCATTGCCAGGCCGAAAGCAGCAGCTATGCCTATGGCCGGTGCTCCGCGCACCTTCATCAGCGTAATAGCAAAAAAGACCTGTTCCGCCGTAGTCAGGTGAAGAAATTTCTCCTGATTGGGAAGCAACGACTGGTCGAGTATTATCACTTCACGACCATTGGAACTCAGTTCCACTGAATCGTATGGAAAGACTCTTGTCAGCATTATAGTGATTCTATTAGTTTACTAAAAAGATGTGTCATGGTACCTGCAGCTGCATCTGCCGCCCTTACCACATCATCACCATCATTTACAAAATCCTCGGCGAAATCGCCGTGTGCTTCATTGGTGATGACAGAAATGCCAAATACGGGAATATTCGAGTGACGAGCTACTATTACCTCAGGAATGGTAGACATTCCTATGGCATCGGCTCCCACCATACGGAAGAAACGATACTCAGCGGGAGTCTCGTAAGAGGGACCCGTTCCGGCAAGGTATACACCCTTAAAAAGTTTGATACCTTCCTCTTCGGCAATGCTTTCAGCCCTACGAATGAGATTGAGGTCATAAGGACGTGTCATATCGGGAAAACGGGGACCGAATTCATCTAGATTGGGGCCTACCAGAGGATTTGGAAGCCGATTGATGTGATCACAAATAACCATCAAGTCACCCACTTTATAATCCAAATTTACACCTCCTGCTGCATTTGATACGAAGAGATACTCTATTCCGAGCACCTTCATTACTCTTACCGGTAAAGTCACCTGATCCATAGGATAACCCTCATAATAATGGAACCTGCCCTGCATTGCACATACCGGCCTACAGGCAATAGTGCCAAAAATAAGATTACCCTTGTGACCTATAGCTGTAGAACGCGAAAAGTGCGGTATTTCAGCATAAGGAATTATAATAGGATCCTTTATTGAATCGGCGAGCTTGCCAAGGCCGCTGCCGAGAATAATACCCACCTTGGGAACAAAGCCGCCGGTACGCTCACGGAGGTAATTGGCAGCTTCGTAAATTACTGTCAGTCTCTTATCCATCATTTCATCTTGCGTTTATAAGTTTCCAAGCCATTTCATCAGCCTTTTCCAATACCTGCTCTTCTCCGGCCACTTTGCGACCTTCCATCAATATGTTGCCATCACAAATTACAGTGTCAATGCAAGAACTATTAGCTGAATAGATGAAATTGCTTTCAAAATTGATATTCGGTGTGAATGCTTCCGAACGAGTATCCACAAGTACCAGATCGGCAAGGGCTCCCTCTTCTATCCTGCCTGCATCGATATCCAGAGCACGAGCACCATTGATGGTTGCAACATCCATCAGTTCATTCAAAGGGAGTGTCGTAGTGTCACCGGTCCATGCTTTTTGAAGCAGGGTCATGGTCTTCATACTTTCCCGCATGTCTAGATTGTTGGAAGAGGCTGCGCCGTCGGTACCAAGGCATACGTTGATTCCGGCTGCCTTCAAATCACCATATCTGAACCTGTATCCAGAGGCGAGTTTAAGGTTGGAATTGACATTGTGTACTGCAGTAACACCGCGTTTTGCCAAAATTTCAATATCCTCATCATCAAGCCAAAGCGCATGAGCTGCAATGACGTTTGAGTCAAGAATTCCGAGAGAGTCGTAATAAGCCACAGGGCTCTTGCCATATTTTTCCTTGTCTGTAAGCACCTCCTTCTCAGTCTCAGAAATATGTGTATTGAGTATCAGACCATTCTCTTTGGCAAATCCTGAAGCCCATACCATAGTATGCGGAGAGACCGTGTAATCGGCGTGAATGGAAACTCCGAATTCACATCGTTTGTGCCACTTTTTGGAATGGTCATAGAGCCGAATACATTCGGATTTCTGTTTCTCTGCTTTCTCGGTATCAAAATGATCTAGGAATACATATGTCAGAACTCCTCTTATACCCATCTCTTCGACAGCCTGTGCCACTTGTGGCGACATCCAGTACATATCGAGAAAAGAGGTAGTACCTGTTTTTATCATCTCAAGAATAGCGAGCTTTGCTCCCCAGTAGACTTCTTCCTTTTGAAGGTTTTTTTCGATATCCCAAATCTTATTAAGCCACTCTGTCAGCGGAATATCTTCACTGATGCCACGCATAAGTGACATCGCCGAATGAGTATGCATATTGACAAATCCGGGAATGACACTTTTCCCCTTACAGTCGATTTCTCTCTTCGCATTTACCGGAATGGAGTCTGCAATTACTGCAATCCTATTGCCTTTTATAAGGATATCCTTTTGTTCTCCCTTCAAAACAACCCGTTTAAGCAAAATAGTACTCATATTAGTATAATGTCTAAAATTGAACAAAAATAACAAAAAAGATCCATATTGTCATAATAATAATGGTATTTTTTGCCATATATCACAAAAAACGGGGCATAAACTTACAATTTGTAATAAAAAAGATATTTTATTATTCTTTTTGATTTATTATTGATATTTTCGATAATAATTTGTAATTTTGCATGATAAACATTGAACTTGATGATCACAAAACAGCTGATTTCACCAAAAAGCATTGTCGTTGTAGGCGGTAGTGAAGATATACACAAGCCAGGTGGAGCTATTCTGGAAAACCTCCGTTCCACACGATTTCAAGGCGACATTTATGTGGTTAACCCCAAGGCCTCAGGAGAAATCCGGGGCTGCAGGACATTCCTCACCATTGATGGGATCCCCGAAGTTGACCTAGCCATCATTGCCATACCGGCAAAGTTTTGTGTGGATACTGTCGAGACACTATGCTACAAGAAAAACTGCGGTGCCATTATTATCATTTCCGCAGGCTTTGCCGAGGACAGCAAAAAGGGAGCGGAATATGAACACAGGATTGTTGAGATGACCAACGACGTAGGAGCCTCGCTAATAGGCCCCAACTGTGTGGGAGTTATAACCCCCTCCTATACGGGAGTCTTTACCAAACCTATTCCGAGCCTCTCCCCCAAGGGAATTGATTTCGTTTCAGGCTCCGGAGCCACCATCGTATTCATCCTGGAGCTTGCTATACAACTTGGACTGAAGTTCTCATCTATTTTTTCCATAGGCAATTCCGCTCAGATCGGAGTTGAGGATATGCTTGAGTACTTCGACCAATCCTATGTACACGGAAAGAGCTCACCTGTCAAGATGCTTTACATTGAGAGCATAAGTGACCCCCGGAAGTTTCTAAAACATGCATACTCACTCTACTGCAAGGGTGCAAGGGTGGTAGCGATCAAATCAGGATATAGCGAAGCCGGATCCCGCGCCGCATCCTCACATACAGGTGCGATGGCTTCCCCCGATAAGGCTGTCAGCGCACTTTTTCGTAAGGCGGGCGTCATCAGATGTTACAGTCGCTCCGAACTTGTGACTACAGCCGGCATACTGATGTTTAACGTAGTCAAAGGGCGCAAAATGGCCATTATCACCCACGCGGGTGGCCCTGCAGTAATGCTAACCGACGTACTCTCTTCCAACGATGTAGAGGTTCCTAACTTCGAAGGAGAGAAGGCTCAGGCGCTGCTCAACGAACTATACCCTGGTTCTTCCGTCTCCAACCCCATTGACTTTCTTGCCACCGGTACTGCCGACCAACTCGGAAAAATTATAGATACCTGTGAAAATGATTTCGATGTGGATAGCATGGCGGTGATATTTGGTAATCCAGGCCTTGTATCAAGCTACGGTGCATATGACATGATACTTGATAAGCAGAAGGTTTGTAAAAAGCCTATATTTCCTATTCTGACCTCAATCGTAAATGCAGAGGATGAGATAGAACAGTTCAGGAATAAAGGCGGCATTACATTCCCCGAAGAGGTTATTTTCGGCTCATGCTACGCAAAACTATTAAATATCCCCGAACCTATTCTAAGCTATGAGCATCCTCCCATTGATAAGGAGAAGATCCGCAGTATCATTGACAGCAGCAGTAACGGCTACCTCACACCCGAGAAGACACAGGAAATCCTGGATGCTGCGGGCATCAGCAGGGTAAAGGAACTGGTGGTCTCCACATATCCCGAAGCGATTGAGGCTGCAAGAGAGATAGGCTGGCCGCTGGTGATGAAGGTAGTTGGCCCCGTTCATAAGAGCGATGTAGGTGGAGTTGCGCTCAATATAAGCGACGATCACACACTCGAAAGGGAGTACAAACGTATGATGCGCATTGAAGGCTGTATCGGAGTGTTGCTCCAGCCAATGATCAGCGGTACGCAACTCTTTGTGGGTGCCAAGAGAGAAGACATGTTCGGACATCTGGTGATGTGCGGTCTCGGAGGTATCTACATCGAGGTACTTAAGGATATCTCTTACAACATCTCCCCCATCTCTGCAGTTGAAGCTGAGGAGATGATCCGCCATCTGCGCAGCTACAAGTTGATTGAAGGTGTACGCGGTCAGGAAGGGGTCAATGAAGCGATATTCAATGAGACCATCCGTAGAGTTTCCGCACTCTGCAGTTGTGCTCCGGAGATATTTGAAATGGATATTAATCCTCTTATGGGCAACCAAAAGAGCGTTACTGCTGTGGATGCCAGAATTAGGATAGAAAAATAATTATATATGTTTAAAAAAATTGGAAACTGGTACCGCGCCCAGACAGACACAACAAAGGCACTTATATGGATAGGCCTCATTTGTCTGATCGGTATTGCATTCAGGTGGAATGCAATTATCGAAGGCCTCACTAAGGGATTCAATTTTTATTCAGGAAAATAACATTTAAAAACCAATAAAAAATCAAAGCATATGGCAATCAAAGGAGCTATCACGGTTGATACCGAGAAATGCAAAGGATGCGGAGTATGCATCCCTAATTGTCCAACCGGCACTATCGCCCTCTCTAAAGAGGTGAATAGTAAAGGTTACAACTATTTATACATGGCGAATCCGGAGAGCTGCACCGGCTGCACCAATTGTGCCACCGTTTGCCCGGATGCCGTAATCACGGTTTATCGTGTCAAAATCTAAAATTACAGATATGGCAGAAAAGATCTTAATGAAAGGAAATGAAGCCATCGCATATGCCGCAATAAACTGCGGTTGTGACGGCTATTTCGGCTACCCCATTACCCCCCAATCGGAGGTGATGGAGACGCTGATGCTAGAAAAACCCTGGGAGACCACAGGTATGGTAGTGCTCCAGGCAGAGAGTGAAGTATCTTCGATCAATATGGTCTATGGCGGAGCCTGCTGTGGCAAAAAGGTAATGACCTCATCCAGCAGCCCCGGCATAAGCCTTATGTGCGAAGGTCTAAGTTACCTCGCAGGCTGCGAACTTCCCTGTCTCGTAGTCAATGTTATGCGCGGTGGTCCGGGTCTGGGCACCATACAGCCCAGCCAGAGTGATTATTTCCAGGCCACAAAGGGTGGTGGACACGGTGATTACAGAACTATTGTTCTTGCCCCTGCTACAGTACAGGATATGTACGATTATGTGGATTTATCATTCGAACTCGCATTCAAATACCGCAATCCGGTGATGATTCTCGGTGACGGTGTAGTTGGGCAGATGATGGAGAAGGTGGAACTTCGCCCTGCTAAGCCTCGCCGCACTGATAAAGAGCTGAGAGAGTTATGTGATTCATGGGCTACATTGGGAAAATCGGCATCCAGACCGGGCAACATTATAACATCACTTGCACTTGATGCAGACATAATGGAACGCCACAATATTCACCTCCAAAACAAATATGCCACTATCGAGGCAAATGAGGCGAGATACGAGACCTATATGACCAAAGATGCAGATCATCTGATCGTGGCATTCGGCTGTATGTCCCGGATCTGCGAGAATGTAGTGGAACTTGCACGCCAGGATGGCATAAAACTCGGCGTATTACGCCCCATCACCCTCTATCCCTACCCTGAAAAGGCTCTTGATGCGCTTGTACCCCAAATGAAAAGCATTATGTCAGTAGAACTCAACTCCGGACAAATGGTGGAAGATGTGCGTAGGATAGCTAGCGGACGCGCGCCCGTGCATTTCTACGGTCGCCAGGGAGGAGCAGTCCCCTCTCCCGAAGAGATTTATGAAGCATTTGTCAAAACTATCAAAAAATAGCGACTATGGATATTAATGAAATTATAAAACCAGAAAATAAGGTTTACGGTAAGAGTACCGTACTGAAAGATGCAGTCATGCACTATTGCCCTGGCTGCTCTCATGGCACTGTCCACAAGATCCTTGCTGAAGTTATCGAGGAGATGGGCATCCAGGACAAGACCATAGGCATATCGCCTGTCGGATGCTCCGTATTCGCTTACAACTATCTTAACATAGACTGGCAACAGGCAGCTCACGGACGCGCTCCTGCACTTGCCACCGCCACCAAACGCCTCATGCCGGACAAATATGTATTTACATATCAGGGTGACGGTGACCTGGCATCAATAGGTACCGCAGAAATTATGCATGCCTGCAACCGTGGGGAAAACATCGTTGTTATCTTTATCAACAATGCAATTTACGGAATGACCGGAGGACAAATGGCACCCACTACCCTACTCGGACAGGTGACAGCCACCACTCCATATGGTCGTGACGCAAAGCTTAATGGCTACCCCCTGAAAATCACAGAACTTATAGCACAACTTGAAGGCACCTGCTACGTTACCAGACAATCCGTACAAAACCCTGGCGCAGTGCGCAGAGCAAAGAGAGCCATCCAGAAAGCTTTTGAAAACTCAATGTTGGATAAAGGCACATCTTTTATCGAAGTGGTAAGCACCTGTAACTCAGGATGGAAAGCATCGCCTGTGGCTGCAAACAAATGGATGGAAGAAAATATGTTCCCCTTCTATCCCCTCGGAGATTTGAAGGACCGTTGAGACCTTCTTGATTAATATGAATAAAAAAAAATAATATGAAAGAAGAGATAATTATAGCCGGATTCGGAGGACAGGGTGTCCTCTTCATGGGCAGGATTTTAGCCTACGGAGGCATTATGCAGGATCAGGAAGTTACGTGGATGCCTTCATACGGTCCCGAGATGCGCGGAGGCACCTGCAATGTAAGTGTCATCCTCAGCGACAACAAGATCAGCTCACCAATCCTCAGCAGATTTGATACTGCTATCATACTCAATCAGCAGTCGCTGGATAAGTTTGAAAAACAGGTAAAACCAGGTGGAGTCCTTATTTATGACCCCAACGGTATCACACGTCATCCGGAGAGGAAAGACATCAAAGTTTGTCGCATAGCCGCAGTTGATGAGGCTGCAAAGCTCGGCAACGCCAAAGCCTACAATATGATTGTTCTCGGAGCCTACCTCAAGGTTAAGCCGGTAGTCACCTTTGAGAATGTTATTAAAGGACTTAGGAAGTCACTTCCCGAACGTCACCATCATTTGATGGAAATGAATGAAAAGGCGATTAGCGTGGGTATGGAAGCTGTTGAAATTTTGTAAAGAATAGATACGAATAGTACAATAAAAATGGGGGTCACATTAAAAATGATCCCCATTTTTATAGTTTCGAGTAAGTAGTCAGTAGTTCTGAGTAAATTATTTAGTAGCAAGTTATAAGTCCGGAGATAGTTTTGGGTTTATGTTGAGAGTTCTATGAGACTCCAAATCCTGTAGGATTGTTATAATATTTTAAAATCACAAAACTATCTTCATTCTCCACCCATATCCCTACTACTACACACTACATACTACATACTACATACTACATACTACATACTACATACTACATACTACATACTACATACTACATACTACATACTACATACTACATACTACATACTATTTCATGCTTCTCCTCCAAATGCCATTGGAGGTACATTAGTAGGCTGCGGTTCTCTCAGATTTATCTCGCCGAAACTCTTTTCATACTTGCTTAAATTATCCTCAAGTGCTTTCAAAAGACGTTTAGCATGTTCCGGAGCCAGGATTATTCGGCTATTGACATTGGGCTGAGGCATTCCGGGCATCACCTGTATAAAGTCAAGTACAAACTCCGAATTGGAGTGGTTGATAAATACAAGGTTAGAATAGACGCCGCGGGCCACTTCGGGAGTGATACTGATACCTTTGTTTTTGTTCTCTTCCATAATGACTTATTTTGCAAATGCGACACTGCGTGTTTCGCGGATTACTGTAATTTTAATTTGACCGGGATATACCATTTCTTCCTGGATTTTACGGGCGATATCAGCTGAAAGGGCTTCACACTGGTGATCAGACACTTCTTCGGCTCCTACTATCACACGCAGTTCTCTACCGGCCTGTATAGCATAGGTCTTTGTCACACCGGGATGAGAAAGCGCAATATCTTCCATATCCTTAAGACGTTTGATATAGGATTCAATAACCTCACGGCGGGCACCGGGGCGGGCACCTGATATGGCATCACCTACCATTACCAGCGGGGCTATCAGGGATTTCATCTCCATCTCTTCGTGGTGCGAACCTATGGCATTGCAAACTTCAGGTTTCTCCTTAAATCTCTCTGCAATGCGCATACCGAGCAGAGCGTGCGGTAATTCGGGATCCTCATCAGAGACCTTTCCAATATCGTGCAGAAGTCCGGCACGTTTTGCAACCTTTGCGTTGAGACCTAGCTCTGCTGCCATTGTGGCACAAATATTGGCAACCTCTCTCGAGTGTTGGAGGAGATTTTGTCCATAAGAAGAGCGGTACTTCATTCTTCCAATAAGGCGAATAAGCTCCACATGAAGTCCGTGGATACCCAGATCAATACAAGTGCGTTTTCCTGTCTCCATAATCTCATCTTCGAGCTGCTTCTGCACCTTTGCCACTACTTCTTCGATACGTGCAGGGTGAATTCGGCCATCAGTAACCAGCTGGTGAAGTGCGAGTCTCGCCACTTCTCGTCGCACCGGATCAAATGCTGAGAGAAGAATCGCTTCGGGAGTGTCGTCGACTACGATTTCAACACCGGTTGCAGCTTCAAGTGCGCGAATATTACGCCCTTCACGACCAATAATGCGACCCTTGATCTCGTCACTTTCAATATTGAAGACCGTCACTGCATTTTCTATAGCTGTCTCCGGCGCTGTACGTTGGATAGTGTTAATAACTATGCGCTTTGCCTCTTTGCTCGCTGTCATGCGCGCTTCATCCATTACATCGCTGATGTAGGACATCGCTTCAGTCTTCGCCTCAGCTTTCATACTCTCTATAAGCTGGTTTTTGGCCTCTGCTGCCGTCATTTCGGCCACCTCTTCAAGTTTGTTTATGACTTCGTTCTTGTATTTATCGTACTCTTCACTCTTGCGGTTAACAATATCAAGTTGGGTTTTGAGGTTCTCGCGTATGCTGTCGACCTCTTTTTGTTTTCGTCCAAGTTCGGAATTTTGTTGATTGAGCACCAGTTCCTTCTGCTTTACTTTGTTTTCATACTGCTGGACCTGAGCGTTACGTTCGTTAATGAAAGTCTCGTGTTCGCTTTTGAGTTGCAGGAATTTTTCCTTAGCCTGGAAAATCTTCTCCTTTTTGATATCCTCCCCCTCTTTTTCAGCGTTGATAATTATTTGTGCTTTCTTCTTTTTTAATATGACGTTCCTTACTAGCAGATAGATCGCCAGCGTCACTACGGCTGAAACTATCGCTGTAATAATAATTGTGGTAAACATAATGGTAAGTATATAGTAATAAATAGTGCAATAATTTCGTCTTTTCGAAAAAAGCGAACAACAGAAATACTTACAATTTATAGAAAAGCCGTTAGCTCCGGTCTGTTAGAAATCTTATTAAATAAGATTTGAGCTCCGATATTTGTCTCAAACTTCCTACGTCCTATAAATAGAATCCCCCTTGCGGGGTCACGAGAGGCCTGTTTTTAACAATCGAGTTGGCTCGTGATGATGTTTAGTGTTGATTTCAGCAATGAGCGGAACTAACGGCCGATTAAATACTCTCCCAATCGTTCATCCAGGGTATGCAATTGTTGCAATAATTTCTCTTTCTCCTTATCTCTAAGTGTTTCAAATTCTACCAACCGGACCTCTTCTTCCAAAAGTATCATACTCAAAATTTCATCTCTGGGTACCATCGGATAACTGCTTGATTTTTCAAAAATCCTCTGGTTTATCCTTTTGACTGCTGCACGTATCTTCTCTTCACTCGCCGCGTCAACATCCAGTTCAAATTCCTTCCCTGCTATCCTTATAGTGATGCGTTGTTTCATCTATTCAGTCATTAAGTAGATCTATACATCTGTCAATCTCACGTATTAGGGCTGAAACCCTCTTCCTCGCCTCATTCCGATCCGGCATGTTCCCAAATGCCTCTATCAATTGTTGTCTCTCTGTCTGTTCCTTTAATCGTTTTATAATATAAATTTGTTTCGCGTCGGTTGCTTCAAGAGCGGAAATCTTTTCCGAAAAGCGTACATTCTCCTTCTCGAGCTTTTCGCATCTTGCGATCAATCGCCCGATTTTGCTTTTCAAACTATTGATCACCTCTCCATCCATAATAACGCAATATACAAAGATAAATAAAAATCCCCTATCCGCAATGATTTATTTTATAAAACTCCAGTTGGCGGAAGTTTCTGGCACTATAATACCCTCCTTTGCAATATACTCTTCAATAAGCGTTCTGATGTCGCCATATCTGGAAACAACCTGTAGAGAATCGGGATTTACACCTGCCCCATCTCTGAGAAGGTTGCCACCTCCACTTGCTCTGTAAGAGGAAATTGCCACGTTATAAATTCGGTCATAATCAAAGGGAGAACCATCTCTCATCGAGATAATTTCCACCATTGAGCCTCTTAGTGCCGATTTTTTTACACGATAGACAATACCATCCGCTGAATCGAAATTGTGGGCAGGGCCAATATTGTTCACCCAATTGTAATATGAAAGTTCAAGGTAATTCTTAATCTGAGCACCTGTAAGTTCAACCACAAAAAGGGAGTTTTCATATCTGTAAAGCAGTACCAAGTCCTGATATCTGATGACTCCGGCAGGAATTAAGCCGTTGCTCGAAAGTGGCGCGGTGATAGAGATATCAGCTCCCGAAACATCAAGCTGCACTTGATGCACCAGGTTAATATATGAAGAGGGCCCCACTAATGCATCGGCAAAATAAATCTCTTCGGTAATAGTGCCTATTTCGCGGTTTGCAAACTCATAGACTGCTTTGAAATCCTCTTTAAAACGGGCGGTATAGCGAGGATCGGGATTTACATCCGACATAGGAACAAGTCTTGAGACAAAATTCTTTGAAATCACCTTCCCATCCTTAAATTCGAGTTCAAAGGTGACTTCTCCAAGAAGAGAGGCGCGATCGCCCGCATTAATCAACAATACCTCCCCGTCAGGATTGTCGATTGTCTCTGCAATGGCACGATGATCATGGCCGGCAAGTACCATATCCACTCCTCTAATACTGGAAGCGAGATAGCGCGCTTCATTTTCGATATCAGGGCCACCATGTCCACTACCCGTATGACAGGCAAGAATAACAAGGTGAGGGCTCTCTTTCTCAATCACGAGATCAACCCAATCCTGGGCAACATCTGATATTTTTAGAAAATCGATTCCCTCCCAGAGTTCTTGAGAGAGCCAGCTTTTGATATTGGCATTGGTCATACCGATTACAGCTATTTTGATTCCTTTGCGAGCCACGATAGTATATGGCTTAAAATAGGGCTCTCCCCCAGATCCTTCAATAATTGCATTGGCTGCGAGATAGGGAATTTTACCCTCTTTAAACCGATCATATACCTGATGTCCCGCTTCGATATCATGATTGCCCACAACGATAGCGTCATAGCCGATATATTCGGCTGCTCTTGCGAAAATATGTACACTCGCAGTATCAATAAAATTGCAATAATAGGCTGCATTATCACCCTGCAGATTATCTCCTACATCAATCAGCACCGGCTTGATACCCTTTGTCCTAAGTTGTTTAACATAAGTTGAGACATTTGCCAGCGAAGCCAGACGCGCCTCTTCGTTGTAATATGAATCAAAATAGGCACCGTGCAGGTCAGTAGTAGAGCAAACGGTAATGGAGTAAAACCCATTCTTTGGAGTACGATTGCAGCCTGTTGCGATAAAGATCGCAATGGCCGGTATAATCAAAAAGTTTAATAAACGTTTCATTCTGCTGTTACTGTTTCCGGTAAGGATTTGGTTTTAATGGTATTAATGATCAGAGCAATGGCACCGTCTCCTGTCACATTGGCCGCCGTACCGAAGCTGTCCATAGCGATGTAGAGAGCTATCATAAGGCCCTGCATTGAAGGATCGAAGCCAAGCATTGTGGCAATAAGGCCAATTGCAGCCATTATTGCACCTCCCGGTACGCCTGGGGCGGCAACCATTATGACTCCGAGCATACAGATGAATCCCGCGTACAGGTCAAGTTCCACATTCATTCCCATACTGAGTGAAATTGCATAAGCACAGGCAACTATCTTGAGAATACTACCGGCAAGGTGGATGGTAGCACATAAAGGAATAACGAAGCTGGCGATCTCCTCTCTTACTCCATTTTTAATTGTTTGTGCCAGAGTGACAGGGATAGTGGCAGCTGAGGATTGAGTGCCGAGTGCAGTCATATAGGCAGGAAGCATCGTATAAAGAGATTTGAAAGGATTTTTACGCGCTATCGCTCCTGCTACTACAAACTGCATCACAAGCAGCACTACATGCATTATGAAGATGATCACGATGATTTTGAGGAACATTCCCATTATTGCACTCACTTTGCCCTCTGCTCCCATCTGGAGGAATATGCCGAAGATAAAGAGAGGAAGAAGTGGAACGATTACACGCTCGATAACTACATATATAAGATCCTTAAAATCCAGCATAAAATTACGTATGGTGTCGCCTTTGACAGCAGTCAGACCAAGGCCAATTACAAAAGCTGTAACAAGCGCTGTCGTAACACTCATCAAAGGGGGCATCTCAATGGTAAAATAAGGATGTAAGCCACCTGACATATCGATATTACCCAGTGAGATGAGCGAATCGCCCAGAAAACGGGGGTAACTCCATTTGCATGTAAAATAGGAGAAAAAACCGGATAATAATGTGGAAAAATAGGCAATTGCGACAGTTATCAGCAATAATTTACCCGCACCCTTGCCCAGTTCGAAAATACCCGGGGCTATGAGCCCGATAATGAGCAATGGAATAATCAGCCCGAGAAAGTTGCTGAATATGGAATTAAAAGTGATAAAAATCCTGACGGCCCATTCCGGAAAGAATAACGAGAAGAGTATTCCAAGTGCGATAGCAATCAGCACTTTGGGAAGAAGTCCCATCTTGAATCTTTTTTTGGTCATATGCAAAGGGTGTGTTAGTCTGTTTATTTTGCAAAAATAATCTTTTTTTCCAACTCCCCACGCTACACTCAATGCTCAATACTCAAAACTCAGAACTTCACCATATCATGCAACACGAGGTACAAACGACTAACAAATTAGGGTTGGGACTTGCCCAACCCTAATCGAAACCGCAATATTCAGTAACTAACTAAATTAATTATTATAGAACAAGCGGACATTGTTAGCCTGACTCTTGCTCCTTTGCTCGCTACCATTCATGTATTGAGTAATATAAGTCATAGAAGAGGCTGTTTCAGATTCTGAAGAAGGCGTGGATGACCAGTAAAAACCACCGATATACCTTTGCTCTGCCGTTACTCCTCCGTCAGTAGAAAAACCTCCGGCAGGGAAATAGCGAATTACATCATTCGCATTATTATACTGCCAAAAATCGGATTGTTTTATATCATCCACTGTCATAGCTGCCAGGTCCTTCATATTGCGTGAAGTGATCTTCACGTGTGTTTCGCCACCGGCACTAACGTACTCGTACTTCCAGGCTGACTGCATATTAGTACCCTTATAGCGGAGCGCGTAAGTGATGATACCGGTACGATAGTCGCTGGTCATTGTTATGCTTTTGCCTTGAACGGTCACGGTTTCCTCGACATTATTATAAGTGTTCGTTGCGTCATTTATAAATTCTACGTAATGCTCTGAAGAGCTTATAGCCTTAGGAATAATAGAAAGCCACTCTGCTTCACTTGGTAGATGGTAAGCAGTGCTATCAATAGTAATATTGGTGAATGTAGCAACGGCATCATAGAAATTAAAGTAACCGCTTCCAGTGCAGTATACCGAATCGGTCACAAAGCCGTCTCCCGATGTATTTACATTATACTTCGTCACCAGGCTGAGCGGATTAAGCGGAGGGTCCGCAGGTCCGATTTTTTCCTTATTAATGATGTAGGTCACGCCCTTGTAAAAAATAATGAAAGCATAGTCGGTTTCGGTGATAGAGAGTTGGAGATCGCCGTCATTACCGGTTTCACCCTTATCGCCTTTGGGACCTACGGGACCTTGCTCACCCACAACACCAGATTGACCAGCAGGGCCTTGGGAGCCCCGTGGACCTTGCGCATTTACCAGGTGATTCTTTGAGTCTCTCACAAGTTGCCATGTTTTCCCTCCATCAAGACTCATCTCCCAGAGGAGACTCCGATTGACCCTTAGGATTGGGGTAATACCGTTCTTGCCATCAACACCATCAGGACCGGAAGCACCGTCTGCCCCATCTTTTCCATCTTTACCATCAGCACCAGGAGTACCGTCAGCCCCATCTTTTCCATCTTTACCCTCTTTACCATCCTTACCCTGTGCAGGTATCATATTGCCGTCAGCATCTAGTAGGAACTCGCCGTTGATGGTCCAATAGAGCAAACCGTCATCGTGCAGTTTGACGCTGATGTCAGGTACAACTCCATCTTTACCATCTTTGCCGTCTGCCCCATCTTTGCCATCCTTACCATCAGCTCCATCTTTGCCATTCTTCAGGATAATCTTACTGCCATCGCTCATAGTAAGCTCATAGCCACTCTTGTCAGTCAACTCCCTGTAGGATACCACGCTTACCTTATTGGAAAGGGCATCTACCAGCCCCTTTATGGAGCCAATTTCCGAGTTTGCATCATTCGTCAGCTGTTTTAAGCCCGCCAGCCACGCTTCATACTCGGAGATCTTCGCTTTTCTTTCCTCCAACTCATTGGCTTGTTCCGCGTTTTGCTTTTTTAGGAAATCTATCTCGTTCCAAACCTCATCCAGGTCCACACATCCGACAACAAGGAACATAGTCAAAAGAGTAATTATTGTAAAAAACTTTTTCATATTGATATTATTGTTGATACAAAATGTTATTAAATTAAATAGAACTCCCTAATGATCACTTTTGAATCCAATTCTTTGATGTAAGTGTGCTTGTATGGGAAGCATCGAATTCATTACCGCCCCAACGCATCTCATATTTTCCTCCTACTCGTCCCGTGCGATCGGTAATGGAGTTTACCAAGTCATCCATTGCCGCTTTTTTGATTTGGTTAGAGTTGCATTCCAGCCACTTAAGTTCACTATTTTTACTTAAGTCAATCGAGGTAAGCAAATTGTTGTTACAGTAAAGACCCTCTAATAAGGTATTCTTAGTCACATCAAGCGTAGTAATATCGTTATAGGGACAACCAAACATAGTTACCCTACCATGAATAGTAATTGTTTGTGCCTGTATGGTGTACTGCTTGGAAATCTCAAACTGCACATTACCTTCGCCGGGATCTTTTATTCCGTTACCATTAAGGTCAATCCATACATCTGACCGATCGGCAGGCAGGGCATAAAAGATTAAATTAACGGTCGAACCAACACTCTTGGTAGTAGTAAAATTCATAGTGAAATTGTCTGCGCCATCATAATCACTGCCGTTTTGGTCAGCCACCTTCCAGTGTTTTTGTTTTGCCTTAGCTATTTGCTCTAATGTAATGATGTTAGTAGGCGCAGCCGGATTATGTACGCGGAACTCGCCCTCAGTTGTGGAGGACCTATCTACCAGGCTATTGACCAAAATCTCCATTTTTTCTTCATTTATTTGGTTTCCATAACAGTAAAGATGCTCTAAAACAGTATTACTTGTCACGTCAAGAGCAGTAAGCTGGTTGGTGTAACAATAAAGATACTGCAATGCGGTGTTCTGGCTTACATCCAGCTCGGTGAGTTGATTCAAAGAACAATTCAGACTCTGCAACTCGGGGTTCCCGGTAACATCAAGCGCAGTAAGCTCGTTGCCAAGACAAACCAACTTGTTCACCTTACCATAGATGGTAACGGTTTTATTAGTGAAGGTGTAATTTTTAGGGGCATTAAACAATATATCGTCCTCGCCCGCATCCTTTATCTTATTGTTGTTGAGGTCTATCCAAATATCAGTTTGTTCGGCATCGGCGGCATCTATAACCAGTCGTAAAGTCCCCCATACGCTCTTATTAGTTACGAGAGTCATGGAGAAAGGGCTTACGCCATCATATTCGTCGTCATTTGTATCATATACCTTCCAGTTTTTTAACCTTGCTTTAGCTACCTGTTCTGTTGTGATGACATTAGTAGGTGTCAAAGGATTGTGAACGTAAAACAAACCAGCGGGATTCAGGCCGCTCCTATTGAACAGGCTATTTACCAAAATCTCCATTTCCTCTTGTTTGATTAGGTTTCCATGACAATAAAGTGTTTTTAATTCTACGTTATTGGTTACATCAAGAGTGGTGAGTTGGTTTGTAAAACAAGAAAGAATCTGTAATGCACCATTATGGCTCACATCAAGAGTGGTGAGTTGATTAATACTACAGTAAAGTTGTTCTAATGCGGTGTTTGTCGTTACGTCAAGTATGGAGAGCGAGTTGCTGAAACAGTCCAACCTCTTTAACCCTATGTTTGTCGATAGATCAATAGAGGTAAGAAAGTTAGTTTCACAAATCAGAGTCTGTAATGCAGTGTTCATGCTTACATCAAGCGAAGTAAGTAAGTTGTTGGAACAATTCAAAGACTCTAATGAATTATTTTTGCTCACATCAATAGCAACGAGTTGGTTGCCTCGACAAACAAACCAAGTCACCTTGCCATGGATGGTAACAGTTTGCGCAGTAAAGATGTATTCCTTATACCCATCAAACAAAATATTATTTTCTCCTGCATCCTTCGTACCGTTGTTGTTGAGGTCTATCCATACATCGGCCTGATCTTCAGGAGTTGCCCGAATATATAATCTAATGGTTTGGGGTGGAATCATATTTGGAATCTTCTTCGTGATAAGAGTCATGGAAGGTAGAGGTACAGGACCTTTTGGAATGGTATAGATGAACCCTTTATAAACAATAACTATAGCATTATCGGTTTCAGCGATAGTAAGGTTGGCATCACCGTCATGGCCGGGATCACCCTTCTCGCCAGTAGGTCCTTGAGGACCTGGAGAGCCTGTTTGACCCGTGGCGCCCTGTTGACCTACTGAGCCTTGAGGACCTTGAGGACCTTGCACCCTGATAGGATTTTTGTTTGTATCCCTTACGAGTTGCCAAGTGGTACCACCATCCAGGCTCATCTCCCAGCAGAGGTCCGAATTGACCCTTAGCAGAGGAGTGAAACCATCTTTACCGGCAGCACCCTGAGCTCCTTGAGCACCGTCTGCCCCATCTTTACCATCTTTACCATCAGCTCCTTGAGCACCGTCTACCCCATCTTTACCATCTTTACCATCCTTGCCATCCTTAGCTTGTGCAGGTATCATCTTTCCGTCGGCATCAAGCAGGAACTCGCCGTTGATGGTCCAGTAAAGCAGGCCATCCTCGTGTAATTTAACGCTGATGTCGGGTGTGAGACCGTTGGTACCATCGTTTCCGTCAGCACCATCTTTGCCATCCTTACCGGCAGCACCGTCAACACCATGTTTCAGGACGATCTTGCTGCCGTCGCTCATTATAATCTCAAAACCACTCTTATCAGAGAGCTCCTTGTAGGAGACCACACTCAACTGGTTGCTAAGGGCATCTATCAGTCCTTTGATAGAACTAATCTCCGAATTGGCGCTGCTCGTCAACTTCTCCACACTCTTATACCACTCTTCGAAACTAGCGAACTTAGCATTTTCTCTTTCCAGTTCTTCGGCTTGCTCCGCATTTTGCTTTCTCAGAGCCTCTAACTGGCTCCAGACTTCATCCAGATCAACACAGCCCACAACAAGGAACATCGCCAAAAGAGTTATAATTGTAAAAAATTTCTTCATGTTGGTCATTTTTGATATAAGTTTTTTCAAATTCATTTGGAACTTCCACGTTAGACATAACAAATCAATTTATTGTTTCGAACAGGCGAACGTTTATCTTAACTTCATAAAAAGATTGTACTGATCCGAGAGCATATTGGGATTGTTGTGAGGAGAATAAAAGATATGAATAATTACTACTATCCTTTGTTGAAGAGATGAAATAGCCATTGGTGCCCACTCCGGACAGCATATCTCCTCCAAACCCGTAGTTCATACATGTACCTCCGGCAGGTAAACAACGGGTAACGTCATTATCGGCATTATTGCTCCAAAAACTTGCTAGCTTAATATCATCCACAGTGACAGAGGGCTGTCCCTTCAGAGAGCGGGAAGTTATCTTCATATGGGTAGTTTGTTTACCGGGATCTGCTATGTATTCGTATTTCCAGGCTGACACCATGTCAGTGCCCTTGTAACGAAGCGCATAAGTAACACCTTCGACACCTGTACGATAGTCGCTCTTCATTGTGATGATATCAGTTTTAACGGTGACTGTTTCATCAACATCGTCATAGGAAGCGTTATCGGTTGTAAATTTCACCCAAGTGTTCGAATCCGGCACAATAGATTTCCACTCTTCTTTGCTCGGCAGGTGATACTGCTTTTCACTAATCGTAATATTGGTGAATAGATTAACTGCATTATTATATGTAAAGTAACCGCTTCCGGAACAAGCAGTCAAGTCCGTTACAAAACCATCTCCCGCGGTGTTTACATTATTCGCAGCCACAAGAGTGAGCGGGTTAAATGGTGGAGGTGCCTTTGGGATGGTGAAAGTTGCCCCCAGATAAATAATGATAAATGCAGTGTCAGTTTCCGTTATGGTAAGGTTTGCATCACCATCTTTGCCGGGATCACCCTTCTCGCCCGCAGGACCCGCAGGACCTTGAGCACCTTGTGTGCCCGCAGTACCCTGTTGACCCGCAGGTCCTTGAATACCTTGAGGACCTTGTGCACTTATCGGGTTATTGTTCGCATCCCTTACAAGTTGCCAGGTTTTACCACCGTCCAGGCTCATCTCCCAGTATAAGTTAGAGTTGACCCTTAACAGAGGGGTAATACCATCCTTGCCCGGAGCACCGGTGGCACCTTGAGCACCATCTGCCCCATCTTTGCCATCCTTACCCGGGGTGCCTTGAGCACCGTCTGCGCCATCTTTACCGTCCAAGCCATCCTTCCCATCCTTCGGTTGCGCCGGTATCATATTACCTTCAGCATCAAGCAGAAACTCACCGTTTAGGGTCCAGTAGAGCAGACCATCATCATGTAGTTTTACGCTGATTTCGGGAGTGACTCCGTCGACACCATCATTGCCGTCAGCACCATCTTTGCCATCCATACCGGCGGCACCATCAGTGCCGTGCTTCAGGACGATCTTGCTGCCATCGCTCATAGTAAGTTCGTAGCCACTCTTGTCGTCCAGCTCCTTATAGGAGACAACGCTCAACTTGTTGGTCAAAGCATCTACCAGTCCTTTGATGGAGCCAATCTCTGAGTTAGCATAACCCGACAACAGCTCCAAACTCCCTAACAACTGCTCTAACTGAGTAAATCGCCCCTTTTGTTCCTCCAGCTCCTTAGCTTGCTCAGTGTTTTGCTTTATCAGAGAGTCTATTTCACTCCACACTTCATCCAGGTCTACACAACCGACAACAATGAACATTGCCACAAGCGTGATCATTGCAAAAAATCTTTTCATGTTAGTTGATTAATTAAAATGATTAATTAAAAAAGGTGGCTGTGACAATGCCCAGCCACCGGTCTATTAATAAATATTATTCTATTGAACAGGTTCTATTGTAAATAAACGTACAGTATATTTATTGCTCTCCTTGTCCACATAATTGGAATATGCACTATCCTCCCCAAAGCTCATCAGGGATATCAGGCCATTGCCGCTCGGCGTAGAAGAGAGGAAATAGCCATTAGTACCCACTTCTTTAGCTTCACTATCATAATAACCGCTGGCGGGGAAATAGCGGACCACATCGTTAGTATTGTTGTTGTTCCAAAATGTCTCCTCCGAAACATCATCAATGTAGGGAAGTGTTTGCCCGTAAAGGTTACGTGAGGTTATCTTCAAGTGGGTATTGTTTCCATCCTCTATGTATTCGTACTTCCAGGCAGAGACCATACTGGTACCCTTATATCGGATCGCAAACGAGGTTCCGGGCGTATAAGTAAGGAAGTCACTTATCATTGTAAAGGTTTTACCTTGTATCATCACGGTCTCGCTAACTCCGGGAGAGTTCACAAGGACTTTTAGGTTAACGTGATTGGTATTATCCGGTACAATAGCACGCCACTCCTCTTCTTTAGGCAAATAGTATGGCGATATAAGGATATTCATCGTGTTTATAAACTCGTAGGCATCAGCATAGGTAAAGAAAGGACTTCCTGTACAAGCAGTCAAGTCGATTACGAAACTATAACCTGAGAAAATTATACCCCAAAAGTAATCTGCAGATAACAGGTTGTACTTCGAAACAAAACTAAGCGGATTGGGAGTGGTACCACGGGTATAATGTTGACGCATCTGTTTACCTTCGTGAACAAATTCCAGGATCAAACCGGTACTGTCTAAGTTTGCGATGGTAAAGTTATCAATCTTGTAGGTGATCCAATTGTTATTATCGCTTGTGTCCGTCCATGTAATTTGGTTTTTAATCTTTAATTGATTTGGACCAACAAATGTATAGCTAAAGGGTTGATAAAATTCAAATGGAGCTGAACCGTTGGAATCATCCATAAAATGCATCCAATAATCCTCCCAGACATCCAGGTCAGTCCATCCGCCTGCACCGTCTGATTCCTGAAGTTTATTCATATTCCATACACCGATCAGCTTCTCCATATCAAACAGAGGCTCTGATACACCACCTCCTCCTTTTGGAATTACAAAGGTTACTCCGTTAAATATAATAGTAACCGCTGCTTGGGTCTCCGTTATTTGCAAATCGGGAGTTTCTCCGGCAGGACCTTGTTCTCCAGCAGGACCTTGTTCACCGGCAGGACCTTGCTGGCCCGGAGGACCCTGTGGACCTGTTTTACCGATAGCTCCCTGTTCCCCCACAGGACCCTGTGGGCCTGTTGCGCCTTGCTCACCGGTAGGACCCTGAGGACCCTGAGCACCGGTATCACCTTTTTCTCCTTTTGGTCCAATAGCCTGAACCGGATTTCCGCTCTTATCCTTAACCTCTTGCCATGTAATTCCCTTATCGAGGCTTATTTCCCAATTACCATAAGTATTTACACGCAAAACCGGGGCATAACCTGCATCACCTTTTTCGCCTTTATCACCTTTTGCCCCTGTAGCAGGTATTTTATTTCCGGCTGCATCTAAAATGAATTCACCGTTAATAGTCCAATAGAGGCGCCCGTCGGGACCAAAAGGTTTTGCTCCAATAACAACGTTCTCGCCTTTCTCGCCTTTATCACCTTTATCACCCTTTTCGCCTTGTTCACCTTTATCTCCTTGCTCTCCCTTATCACCCTTGGCACCATGCTTTAGGGTAATCTTACTGCCGTCACTCATCAATAGCTCGTATCCACTTTTGTCAATAAGTTCTTTATATGAAACTATACTCACCTTTCTATTAAGGGCATCGATTAGCCCCCAGATAGCAGCAACTTCAGAGTTTGCATTATTAGTCAACTGTTCCACCTTCTTCAACCACGACTCAAACTCTGCGAGCTTCTCCTTTTGTGCCTTCAACTCCTCCATTTGCTCACTATTTTGGTTTTCCAGCTCACTGTTTTTCTTCTTAAGAAAATCAATCTCGTTCCAGAGATCATCCAGGTCGATACAGCCTCCCAGGGTAATCATCGCCACGAGCATAATCGCTGCAAAAATTTTTTTCATGTTGGATATATTTTTAATTTGTTATTCAAAAATCGGTGTAAATTTTATCCCAAATTTCTCTATTCAATAACTCTACTTCTGAATAGGCGCAGGGAGTATTTATGTGCCGCCTTGTCGACATAGTTTGTATATGCCGTATTTGGACCGAAGCTCATACCGGCAGCAAGGCCGTTTCCATGCGGTGTATAAGACCAATAGTAGCCATTGGTGCCCTGATTCTGTATCGCATCGCTCTCATTTTTATAGCCGCTCGCAGGAAAATAGCGAACAATATCCTCCTCTGTATTCTGTAACCAAAATTCATCTCTTCTGGCAATGTCTGTCATGTCAATATCCGGTTTCCCAAAAAGACTGCGTGAAGTTATCTTCAAATAATAGACACCATCTTCGTGCTCAAGATACTCATACCTCCAGGCTGAAACCATACTGGTACCAACATAGCGTAGTGCAGAAGTGCAACCAGGATAGTTATCAGGCGAGTGAGCATAGTCGCTGGTCATAGTGATGCTCTTATTTTGCACTGTTACAGTTTCAGTAACCCTAAGATCAGTCATTGCGGAGAGATTACCGAATGGTATCTGATGATTGTTATCCGGAATTATCGCTCTCCACTCATCAACTGTAGGTATAAAGTAGCCTCCTAAAAGGAAAGCGAATTCTTGCATAGGAACAACCTCTTCATATGTAAAGTAGCCGCTAACATTGCAGGCTATAGAGTCCGTCACAAAGCCTAGTCCCAACGTGTTCATGTTGTACTTCGCAACAAAGCTCAGCGGATTAGGAACCTCACCGCGTGTGTAATGCTCACGCCTTGTACCGGCATTAGAAACCACCTCCAGGATCAAATTGTCGTTATCCAGATCGATGATGGTCATAGTATCAAAGCCAGAGAGTCTTATTAATTCAAATTTGTTTGTGTCAGTCATTTTGTAGGTAAATGGGATATTAATCCAGGGAAGAGCAGAAATTGCACCATTTGCAGAGTCCATAAAATGCATACTGTAGTCATCTTCGGGATCTTCATCTGTCCATCCATCACCATCGGGGGTTTGTATCATATTCATATCCCATACACCGAGAAGTAGCTTCAGGTCAAACTGAGACTGAGGTATCCCTTTAATGATAGTATAGGAATTTCCATTAAAGGTAATTATAACTGCAGCAGCAGTTTCAGTGATTTGCAAATTGTCAACACTTCCGGAAGGACCTTGAGGACCTATTTCTCCCTGGGGTCCCTGCTCACCAACGGGACCTTGAGGGCCTGTGGCACCTTTATCACCCTTATCCCCTTTAGGTCCAATAGCTGCCACAGACTTTCCTGTCTTATCCTTAACCTCTTGCCATGTGGTGCCATTATCAAGACTCATCTCCCAGTTACCTGAAGTATTTACCCTCAAAATCGGAGTTAAGCCGATATCTCCCTTATCACCTTTAGAGCCTTCATCGCCCTTATCTCCGGTAGCCGGAACTTTGTTTCCATTCGCATCCAGCAGGAAATCACCATTAATAGTCCAATAAAGACGATCATAAGGGCCAAAAGGTTTTACGCCAATAACGACTCTATCTCCCTGTTCTCCCTTGGCACCCTCTTCACCTTGCTCACCTTTCTCCCCCTGGTCTCCCTTATCGCCTTTATCGCCTTTGTCGCCTTTATCACCCTTTTCACCCTTTTCACCCTTTTCACCATTAGTTCCATGTTTCAGAGTGATACTGCTGCCGTCGCTCATTAGTAGTACATAGCCGCTCTTGTCGAGCATTTCAGTGTAAGAAATAACGCCCAATTTTCTATTTTGGGCCTCCAGGAGTGCTCTGATGGCGGCAATATCCGAGTTTGCAGTATTCGTCAAGTCCTCGACAGCTTTAAGTCTCTCTTTGTACTCTTGAAGCTCACTGGATTGCTCGCTCAACTTATCAGCTTGCTCCTTGTTTTGCTTTTTTAAGAAATCAATCTCACTCCACACTTCATCCAAGTCAACACAGCCAGCAACAAGGAAGAGTGCCACAAGTGTGATCATTGCAAAAAGTTTCTTCATGTTAGTTGATTTAAGTTAGTTTTTATTGATATGATTAAATTGAACTCGTTCAGGTTATACCGATTGATTGCGACAGGCTTAAAATGATTTGGTTCATTTGACTTATTTTGAAGTTTGTCGCATATTATTCAAAACTTTTTACTTCTTAATGATAGAACAAAAAAAAACACAACTCACTACCCTAATGTAACTTATCGTGTAAATTTACAATGGCCTGACAAGAAAAACAAGAGGGCAGGTGGTCTATTTTGTTATGTGAACAAAATAGACCAGTTAAATCTAATTATTTTTGAAAATCCACACAAAACTGAGTGATATTTGGGGCAGTTAGCGTCAGTGTAAAAACATACAAATAAGTGCCGAGAATTCTTTATGGAATTTAGAACTCATAAACTAAAAAAGGGTTGGGACTTTATTTCCCAACCCTAATCAAAAGCCGCCAATGCAACTATTGACTACATAAATTAATACGTTTCAAACAAGCGGACAGTCATCTTTTTGTCAGGAGCCAGATAGAGTGTCGTAGCACCAAGGTAATAAAGAATCCAATGATATGCATACTCATCAGTAGTGTACAATGACGATGACCAGTAGAAGCCTATTCCACCTACATTCTCTGCCTTATTCCCTGAGTAGTAACCACAGAGGGGAAAGTAGCGTACCACATCATTGGTATTGTTATTAACCCAATACTCAGGTGTCGTGATATGATCCACTGTTACTCCGGCGGTCCCGTATAAACTGCGCGAAGTTACCTTCATGTAAGAATGTTTCTCATTTTTATCCGTTACCAGATGGTATCTCCAGGCCGAAACCATATCAGTATTTTTATAACGGATTGCATAGCAATCGAGAGATAAAGAAGAAGACTGGTAGTCACCATAGAAAGTATAATTTTGGCCTTTGACCGTGGCGTATTCGTAAACATTCATATGGCGTATTCCATTTTGGCTTCCTAGTACCACATGAAACTCAGTTGTGTCAAGATTCGCAAAATTTGACATACGCGGAAAAATTGATCTCATCTCATCAGCGTCGGGCTGGTGATACTTTTTGCCGCCAAAAGTAACACTGCTGAACTTTTGCTTTGCATCATTGAAAGAGAAGTAACCGCTGCCATGATGGGCGGTCAAGTTAGGAACAAAACCATTACCGGCGACATTTACGTTGTATTCTGCAACTTGGCTAAGCGGGTTGAACGGAAGCACGGGATCCTTGGGTATAATATAAGTAACATTCTTGTAGACAATAGTAATGGCTTTGTCAGTTTCAGTAATTGTGAGATTGGCATCACCGTCTGTCCCTGCCGGACCTTGAGCACCATCCTCACCATCCTTTCCATCCCTACCCGCAGGACCCTGAGGACCTCTGTCTCCTTCTTCTCCCTGAACTCCTTGATCACCCTGAGGCCCCCTGGGACCTACAGGACCCGTTGCACCACGATCACCCTGGCGACCCGGATCTCCCTTGTCCCCTTTATCTCCTTTATCGCCTTTTTCACCCTGCGGCCCTTGTGCCGATAGCGGTTGCTCATCCCCACCCTTAATTAGTTGCCATGTTATACCGCCATCAATACTCATCTCCCAGAATAACTCCGAGTTAATCCTTAAAATGGGAGTAAATCCGTTAGCACCGTCTTTACCATCTTTGCCGTCAGCACCGTCTTTACCTTGTGCCGGTATCTTATTACCGTCAGCATCAAGCAAGAACTCATCGTTTAGGGTCCAGTAGAGCACACCATCCGTATGTAACTTTACGCTGATGTTAGGTGTGACTCCATCTGCACCATCCTTGCCATCTTTGCCATCTTTGCCATCTTTACCATCCTTACCATCGATACCGTGCTTTAAAGTGATCTTGCTGCCATCGCTCATAACAATCTCATAACCACTTTTATCGGCCAACTCCTTATATGACACCAAGGTTACTTTTTTATTTAAGGCATCTATAAGCCCCTTAATGGAGATAATCTCTGAGTTTGCATTCTTAGTCATACTTTCGAGGTTTTTAATCCTCTCTTCGTGGTCGTTTAACTTATCGGTTTGCTCCTGATTTTGCCTTTTCAGAAAATCGATTTCATTCCAAAGTTCATCCAGGTCGACACAGCCGACAACAGCAATCATCGCCACAAGTGTGATAATTGTAAAAAATTTCTTCATGTTAGTTAATTTTAGTTGGTTTATATTGATATGATTATTAAACTCATTCAGGTAATACCGGTTAATTCCGACAAGCTAAACTGATTTTGTTGCTTTGACTTATTTTGAAGGTTGTCGTATCATTTTTCAAAACTTTTTATTTCTTAATGATGGAACAAAAACCGCACAACCCACTACCCTGGTGTAACTTATCGTACAAATTTACAATGGCCTGGCAAGAAAAACAAGCGGTCAAGTGGTCTATTTCAGATAGTTACGCAAAATAGACTAGTCTATTTTGTCAAAAATAAAATAGACCAGTTCTAACCCATAGGATTGTTCGAAATAGCAATTTTGGATTTAAATCCCCAATTGAATCTATTCGAATTAAAATAAAGTGAAATTAATTGCTATCTTTGATAAATATTTTACGTTTTGGACGATGAAAAGTAATTCTTTTAGACCAGGGAAAAGACAGTAAATTAGGGATTCCATTTATGCAACCTGAATCATCTATATCAGTATATCTAATTGCGAGCATAATTCTAGTTGTATTGGGCATTATGCTAATGGGCTTCCGCATTCGAGTGGAGCGTCTAACTTTTAACTTGCGTCTTTCGAGAGTATTTATGGTGTGTGCATATTATATGCTGGCAATCGCACTTTTCCTTTCCCATGTCTATGAAGGTAGCGGCGATACAAAGCATAATGAGATTACTACCCCTGCGGTATCGGCCCTCCAATCTATGTTCTTCACCTTTACGCTGCTCTCTATCCTACTGCCTACTTATATTAGTCGTCGACAGCTCCTAATACATGCAACGATTGTATTGGGAGTTATTACCCTCTATTTAGTAGCGGCATTTTCCATAGAGAAATACCAGATCATTGTGAATATCGGAGTATTCGCTTATCTATGTCTGCTCGTTTTTTACACTCGTTTTTTCCTAAAGAAATATGCGCTGAGTGTCAGACAATTGGAGGATTATTACGATGAAGATGAACAGGGACGGCTCCATTGGGTGAAAATAAGTTTTTTTACTGCCCTTATAATAGGAATTTTTGCTTCTGTTTCCACCTATTTCCCTTTTTGGGTAGATTATTGGTTCGTGAGTTTTTACATTGTTTTTTATATCTGGTTTGTCATCCGCTTCTACAATTATGTTACAAAGATTGATTTCTACCTGGCAGC
>JAAYDZ010000074.1 GCA_012728975.1 Bacteroidales bacterium | reverse complement strand
TGTCGCGGTACTCTCTGGCGATTCTTCTTTCTGCCCTCTTTATATCCTTTGCATCCGGAAGATGGAGCGCAAGAGAATCAAAGTAGGCGGTATATGTGGAGTCAAGATAGTGTATGGTAAGTGTATCGATGCATTTCCAAAAATTCACCGTATCTATCTCCATAATGCCGTAGGGATAGGTCAGAGTGTCAGAAGGAGCCGTAATTGTATCGGAAAGTGGCAATTTTGCGGAAAGTGCAGCACTATCCACAACAGCCGGAATACTATCCTGCGCATTTGGAATAGTATCAAGAAAAGCGGGAATCGTATCACTATTAGTGAGAATTGTGTCCCGGGCTGTAGCAATTGTATCCCTAATGGCAGAAATAGTATTGCTATTGGTGGGAACACTATTATGGCCGCGACCGTATAAGGAAACGACCACCAACAGTGCCACAAGCAGCACTACTATAACTCTTTTTCTGACCATCAATGGCATCAAATCAATCAGCATTTATTTTCTTGTAACCTTTTCAGGCTTAATGGTAGAACATCCAATCAAGAATAATACCACAAGCAGCACGATGGATCCGAGCATCACATAAGGAAGTGAGCCTTCTAGTGCTCCTACAAGTACGTTGAGGAGGATGTTACCAGTAAGAGCTATGGTCAGGGCAAAACTAAATGCCGTGCCCGACATCTCACTGTACTTCTCTCCAAGTATGCCGAATGTGGCGGGGAATGTAGCCGCAAGGCCCATACCGATAAGTGTTGTGCCGATGAAGGTCATTACAATGTTATCAGCGAACAAGAAACAAATGATACCCACAGTAGCTATAGCCATGCTTATGAGTACAATTGACTTACTGGAGGCTTTTCTGGAGATACCAATAAGAGAGGCTCTGCTAATTGCTAGTCCGACAGGAATGAAAATAGATGCCATTAGAGCCATTTTCCCTACATAACCGATTCCTTCCAAATAATTGGAGGTCCAGGTAGCCGCAAGGGCTTCAAGACCACTCTGGAACGCCAGTGCAAGGCTGAAAATAATAAGGGTGGGTTCCTTAATCATCTTGATCACGCTCCTGAAGGAGATACCCTGCTTGCATTTGGCTTCGGGAAATTTTGTCACTATGAAAAAGAGCATGGCGGCTGCCATGAAAAAGCCCATTACCATGAGAACCTTGTGATAGTCAACGACATCATAGAGAAGTGTCATTATCAGGGTAATTACAATGGCTCCGATGCAATAGACCAAACCGAGCACAAAGAGATTGGAGGTCCTGGCTTTTCCTTCGGAAGAGTCGGAAATCAGGGCGCTGGTGGATCCGTTGAGCATTCCTCCGCAGGTGCCGATCAAAAGTATAGCAGCTACCATTGCACCGAAGGAGTTTGTGAATGCGAGGATCTCAAGCCCTACAACACCCATTGCGGATGCACCGACCAGGAGAATTTTGTATCCGTATCTGTCGATAATGGGACCAAATACCAATGAGCCGATAAGCACTCCCAGGGGGAGAGAACTGGCCAGAGTAGAACTTTGAGCCGGGGTTAGGCCCAGTGCATTTAAGATTGTGCCCAAAACAAAGAACACAACTCCAAAAAAGAAGATTCCTATCTGAGCGGCAATTATTATCTTAACGTTAGTCTTTTGTGTCATAGTCCGTTATTTAGCATATTTTATGGCTACCGCTCCGGCTCCATAGAGTCCTGCGAGCTTAGGTAGCGCAGTTGATATTATTTCTACCTGTTTCATACTTATTGGTTGGGCCCATTTCTCCGCTTCATTGCGGATGCGTGGTATAAATTTCACTGCGGGTCCGAAAATTCCTCCTCCGAAAATGACCTTCTCGGGGTTGAATATACTTATGAGATTGGCCGTGGCCATGCCCCACATTTCAATTGCCTCCTCTATCACCCTTTTGGCAAGAGGATCTCCATTGTCGTATGCCTCAAAAATGTGATAGGAGGTGATATCTTCGATGCTATGTTTACGGAGTTCTCCACGATACTCTTTGTTTTCCCTTAAGAATTTGCGCGCCTGTTTGGCTAAGCCCTCTCCGGAACAGTATGTCTCAAAACAACCGCATTCGTCATATTCGTCTGTGTAGGGTGGCTTTAGGGCGAGCCATCCGATTGCTCCGACGATATCCGAATGGCCGTGGAGCACACGGTTATCAATTAGAATTCCGGCTCCGATACCGGTGCCGACGGCTATAAAGATCGCATTGCGACACCTCTTTGCACAACCCATCTGAACTTCGCCCAATATATAGCAGGTACGGTCGCTTTCGATGGTAACGGTGGCCTGTGGTGCAACTTTAAGTAATTCGTCGCGAAGAGGGTAATTCTCCCATCCTGGAATGTTCGGGGCCCATACACATCCTGTATCGGAGTAGGAAATGCCCGGAATGCAAACCCCGATGCTCAGAGGTGCTCCTTGTGCTATGCAACCCTCGTTACACAGATCCCTGCAGAGGTCACATACGAGTGCACCAACCTCAGCACCACTTCTGTTTTCGAGAAGCACATGTTTTTGGAGTAGAATTTCTCCATCTGTGTTGAAAATGGCTCCGACCGCTTTGGTGCCGCCCAGATCTATTCCGATGTAGTTCATAGCTTCTTTATATGATTTTTACTCCGATTTTTGCCAGTTCCCTTAAGGTTTTTTCGTGTCCTTTCTCATCTATATAAGCGAGCGCTTTCTCAAGCAGGAACACATTATGTCCTGACTTGACCAGGTCAAAACAGGTCTCGCGAATACAATACTCTGTGGCAATACCGCTCACTATGACATCCTTGCTGAGGCAGGAGTTAAGTTCAATGCCTTCGCGGTCACGTCCTTCGAATCCGGAGTATTGCTCTTTACGGGGATTGCAGCCCTTGTAAAACTTGTTGTCGCGGGAAGGCCTGTTGGCTTCATTCTCTATGCGATAAAACCGAGCGTGAATATCACCTCCACGTGTCTTTTGGACGCAGTGTACCGGCCAAATGCCACCATTTTTCTTGAAGGAGCAGTGATTCTCAGGATGATTGTCCAGCACATAGAGAACCCTTTGACCCGGGTGAGCATCAATATATTTGACACTCTCTTCCACTGCTTTTTCAGCATTGGTGCAAGCCAGGGAGCCGTCAATAAAGTCGTAGAGCATATCCACCACCACGTGAGTGTATCTTCTGGTACCACTGGTGTCCTCCATCTCCTCCATTGCATTTATCTGCAGGATAATCCTGTTGATAAGTTTCATTTTTAGGTCATAGAGGTCATCGGAGATATCCACTTTGTAGAAGTGAGGATTGAGTATACGGGTCTGTGTTTCGTCAAAGCAGGCGAGATTTGCCTTATAGTACTCTCTTTTTTGCTGAATGGTGCGTGTGTCCGGAAAGATTTTTCCATTGTCGAATATAAGCTCCTGGAGTTTGCGGAATGTATATGAACCGGCAGGGAAGGTGGTGAACTTGCTCACATCCATCTCGTCCACGATTGTGAGTTCTTCTCCCGCCTCTATTACTCTGGCAAAGGAATCGTCTCTGAGACAGGTGACATCGGCTTCAAAGCGACCTTTTTGAATCAGACGGTAGGTAATCTGGAACCCCGGGTTGATCAGTTTGATCTTGTCTTCGGAGCGTTTGAGCACCGGTTCATTTCCCACCTGCACCAGTTTGTAGACATTGCCGAAACAGGGATTGTGTTTGGAAGTGGCAATGGCATCGCCCACGCCATAGTTGTCTATGCGGGCATTCTGTTTCTCAAGGTCAGAAATGATATATTCGTCGAGAGAGTTCGTTGCAAAGATTCTGCATTTTGTGAGTCCGGCCTCGTCAAGAGCTTCACGACACTTTTGTGAGAGATAGGTTAAGTCTCCGCTGTCGAGACGCACTCCATAGCCCTGAGGATAGGAGTCGTCGATACCATTGGCCCGGAAGGCTTTGATTGCGTTTCTCAGACCGCATTTGAGAGTGTCAAAGGTGTCGATCAACAGAATTAGCGGCTCGTTTTTGTGTGTCTTTATGTAAGTGTCAAAGGCTTTGTATTCACCCTCAATGGAGCAGCCGAATGATGTAGTATAGCTGTGGGCCATTGTGCCCGTTGATTCAAATCCGCACTCTATACCGGCGAGAATGTTGGAACTGCTTTGGCATCCTCCGATAACAGCTGCCTTGGCGCCATACTGGGCGGCCCAAGGACCGTGTGCCCTGCGCGAGCCAAATTCGCTGACCGGTTTGGGAGTGCTTCGTGTGACGCGGGAAGCTTTTGTGGCTACTGCCATTTGGTGGTTCATTATGCAGAGGAGAGGCGTCTCAAGCACCTGCGCCTCAATGATGGGACCCACGACAGTGATTATCGGTTGTTTGGGAAATGCAATCTCGCCCTCTTTCATCGCATATACCTGGCCAGTAAATTTCATTCCTGCGAGATAGGAGCGGAACTCTGCATACTCATCTCCAGGTAAGAATTTCTCAAAGAAAGACTCATCCTCTGAACCAAGTCCGGCAATCATTTCAAGCGCCTCACTAATGCCGCTGACTACAGCCCAGTTATTGTTGTCAGGTGCTTTTCTATAAAAGAGATTGAATATACCTATGGTATCCTTCATGCCACTGTCGTAGTATGATTTTCCCATCGTGTACTGATATTTGTCAGAACAATATGAATGGTTCAACATGATATTCTTCGTGTTAAGACTTAACAATAAACTTTCAAAGTTACTGATTAGTGTACAAAACACCAAATTGGAACCTCTATTAGGCTATTCTCAATAGTTGTCAATGAAGTTGATCGTAAGTGTGAATAGACGTTCGAAACCTATATCAGAGATATTATCGTAAGTATCAAAAGGTGTGTGGTAAATATGGTTGTATTTGCCTTCCGTATGGAAATAGAGGGAGGGTACTCCATCAAGAGCAAAGAAATAGTTGTCGCTGTCATCCTTGATGTCGTCCAATATAAAATTGAAAGGCTCTTCAAATGTCATATTGATTTTCTGTATCAGTTCGTAACCCGCCATACCTTCTTCGGGAACCTGAAGGTATATAGATTCGGGAGTGTCGGCAACCATATCATAATTGAGAATGTATCTGATATTCTCCTGGGGATAGCGTGGATTGGTTTTGTAGTAGAAGGATCCGAGAAGATTGTTCTCCTCCGCATCGAAAAATGCGAAGTCAATGGTGCACTCGGGGGGATTCTCTGAGAAATATTTTGCAAGGGCGAGCATCATGCTGGGACCTGAGGCATTATCGTTGGCACCGGGGTGTACATTTTCTATTCCCATATAGCCTAGATGGTCGAAATGGCCCATCAGCAGATAACGCCTTTCAGGATATTTTGTGCCTTTGATTGAGGCCAGAACATTATGGGCATCGTGACACTCAATCAACTTACTCTCCATATTCACGCTGATTTTTTGTGCTCCCTCTGCAAGTCCGTTCCATATAAAGAATGCAGGTACGGGAGTTACGTAATAGGAGCGTGCCTTGAAGTAGGGGAGTTTGGATTCTAATCTGTAGATAACTCCGGCTACCTTGTCTGCCTGGAGCATATCCAAAAATTCACGATACCTGTCAAAGGCATTTGTACCTATTGTTTCAGTATAGGGTTCCCATTCGATAACTACAAATTTCTTTTTGTAAATACCGCTGTTGAGATGGTCGGCAAGCTCCTGAACAGAAGTGTATTTTTCAACACTGGGATATGCGAGAGCAAATTCACCTTTACAGGTGGGTGAGAATTCCTTTGCGACATAATCAACGGCAGGAACAAGTTCATTGCCGTCAACGATGAACTGCATTGCACCACGCATCACATTAAGCGGCAAGCAGTAATGTTGTAGATATGCCATTTGGTCATCGGAAGTTCCTTCAAAGCGCATCGGGCCACAAGGTGAGGCGGTACCTTTGAAGGGAGGTGTCGCCTGTTGGGGTTCTGCTCCAATTTCGTCCTCCATCGGACCTATACCCATCTTCTGCAGTTCGCCTATTAAGTATGCAGCTGCTTTGATGTTACCATCTCCATAGTTGCTGCGTCCGTGATAGGATACGTCGGAGAGTTCTTTAAGTGATTCATTGTAATAGGCGCGGTATTTTTCGATATCATCGATGCTCTTGAACTTGATGTCGCTGCCGCAACCGGCACAACCAAGGATTGTGATTGCTCCTGCAAGCATAATTAATGTACGTTTCATAGATAGTTTATTTATTATCATTATTTATTCTTTAAACTATAAAGTTAACATTTTAGCGTGTAAAAACACAATTTTGCACCATAATCTCTCACCGGACATTAAATTCGCCAGGAATAGATGAATAAACCCTACTATTGTAAGAAGGTGTACAAGTAACTTCCGGAATGTGACCGGTTTGAAAGAAATCAGGTTAAAAGTTAAACTGTTCAAGATCGGCTATCTTGCCCACATCACGGATAGAAAGCCCGGGCATTTCGATGCCTTTAATGAGAAATTTATCGCAATTTGCGATATAAAAATCTACGATAGAAAAGCGTTCAGGCCACTCCTCCATAAGTGGAAAAATCTTTTCTGATATGTTGTGAATTCCCGCGAAAGCGAGTTTGCGATATTTGTCGGGATTTAGGTCGGTAAATGGAGAACGAACTTCTCCTGTGGCGATATTGGTCCAGCCAACCAGATAGTTATAATTGTCAAAGAGGAAAAAACGCTGCGTCTTGCGCTCACTCACAAGAATCGTCGCTAAAAGCGGCTTCTCCCCGTCAATGCACTCCCTTTCTGTTTCAAGATATTTTTTTTCGAAAAGAGGAATATCCAGATCGGATATGATATCGACATTGTGAACCAGGAAATGGTCAGAACTCAGCAGTTGAGCAGCATGTCTTATACCGCCACCGGTCTCGCGCAACAGATCTCTCTCATCAGAAATCTCGACTGAGATTCCGAACGAATCATTCTGATCAATAAAATCTATAATTTGCTCCGCAAAATGGTGGACATTGACCACAATATGACGGTATCCTGCCTCCTTTAAACGTAGAATCACCCTCTCAAGCAATGGTATGCCACCGACCGGCACCAGAGCCTTTGGCATCGTGTCAGTCAGTGGCTTGAGTCTTGTACCAAGTCCTGCGGCGAATATCAGAGCGTAAGGTTTCATCTTAAAACTCCTGCTCCAGACCTTGTTCCCTATGGTAGACGTGAATCCTGATATTAAATTTGCCGGCCAGATGTCTTGCCAGATGCTGTGCGCAATAGACTGATCTGTGCTGGCCTCCGGTACAACCGAAACAAAACATCAGATGGGTAAACTTGCGCTCTATATACCTCTGGACATGGGTATCGGCAAGTGAGTAGACCTTGGTAAGGAATTTTTGAACTCCACCTTCCGCCTCCATAAAATCAGCAACTTCTTTGTCCAGTCCGGTAAAATGCTTAAAATGGTCATATTTCCCGGGATTTTCCAGGGCGCGGCAATCAAATACATATCCGCCTCCATTACCGCTCACATCATTGGGTATGCCTTTCTTGTAGGCAAAACTGTAAATTTTAACTTCAAGGCGGCGGTCAACTCCCATCTCCGAGAATTCGCGCATACGAGTCAATTCTCTAAGAATCTCTGAAAGATAGGGATACTCAGGAAATGGTTCAACCAGAAGTTTTCTGAGGTTGTCTATCGCAAAGGGTACACTCTGCAGGAAGTGTGGTTTTTTCTCGAAATATCCTCTGAAACCATAAGCCCCCAGCACCTGAAGAGTTCTGAAGAGCACAAAATGGCGCAGAGTTGTGCGAAATTGTTTTTTGTCGACAGGAATGTATTGTTTGAGAGCATCCAGATAGGCTTCCACAAGTTCATTTTTGAGATTTTCTGAATAACATGCTTTAGCCTGCCAGATAAATGATGCCACATCATAAAAGATAGGTCCTCTGCGTCCTCCCTGGAAGTCTATGAAATAGGGTTCATCCTTAACTATCATCACATTTCGGGCCTGAAAATCACGGTACAGGAAGGTGTCGGACATGCTGTGCATCAGCACTTGCGACATTTTATCAAAATCATTCTGCAGCTCGATTTCACTAAATTCAATACCTGTCGCTTTGAGGAAGCAGTATTTGAAATAGTTAAGGTCGAAAAAGATCATTCTTTCGTCAAACTCCGGTTGAGGATAGCATACGGAGAAATCGAGTCCCTTAGCTCCCTCAAACTGGATTTCAGGCAGTTTGCGGATTGTCTTTAACAGCAATTCCCTCTCTTTTGGAGAGTATTTGCCACTTTCACGTCCCTGTGTTATACGACTATAAAGTGTGTCGTCACCAAGGTCTTCTTGCAGATAGTAAATATTGTCTTCGCTGCTGCTGTATACCTGCGGCACATTGAGTCCTCGTTTGCGGAAGTGTTTTGCAATGGTCATGAAAGCAATGTTTTCATCTACGCAGGTGCCCTGTGCTCCAATCAAAGTGTGGTTTTTACTCTGTATGCGGAAGTAGCGTCTGTTACTGCCGGATGAGGGAAGTTCTTCTATTGATAGTGGCTTTTCGCCGGTGAATTGTTCAAAAAGTATCTCGAGTTGTTCCATTTTCTGTTTTTCATTTTTTATATCCTACAGTATGGACTAGTGTTATGACCTGACTATCGTTGAGCCGCAACCTTTGTGCCAGTTCTTCTTTCGGGACCATGGCGCGGGTGACACCTCCAAGGCCTGCCTGAGCACAGAAGAGGTAGATGTTTTGGGATATGAATCCGGTGTTGGCATATATGGCCTCAATTGTACCCTGAAGAGTCTTTCCTTTGATTTTTGTGGTATCGGCCACCATTGCGATTTCCACGGCGGCAGTACCAACAAAGTCTTGGGTGCCGGTAAGGCTACGCAGGTCATCGTCGTCGTGATGTAGAAGACGGTTGCCTGCAGCATCATAGATGTATGTGCCGCTTTCTAGGAAGACGTAGAGGTCGATTTCCTGTCGATTGTGTGATGAGGGAGCAGTACGCTTGTGCTCCCGGTTGAATCCCCAGGCAGCCCATAGCAGGTCAGAAAGCGTCTGCATATCAAGTGGTTGAGAGGTTAATTCTCTTGATGATTCCCTACGGTTAAGAGCCTCCATCAGAGGCATTCCTCCTTTACGGCGTGGTGCCGGGAGAGCTATGTCCGTTATCTCTGTCCACATTCTGTTCATAATCTATCTTTTTAGTCAATGAATTGAAATCTTATATATCTCGTTTCCACGGGACCCGATGATCACAGTATTGTCCACTATTATGGGCGATCCCTCGAAATTTATGCCCACTTTCTCTGTAAGAATCACTTCTCCCGTAGCCCCTTCTATGAGATAGACATATCCCCAACAGTCTGCTGCAAAAATGTACATTTTACCTTCGGGATCCAACATAGGTACGGGTGATGCCCAGGCGTAGCGCTTGAGGTCAATGCTGTAAAGGGTCTTGCCTGTATTTTTGTCAATTGCTATAAAAATGCCTTTGTAAGCAGGCATATGCGTTATTATAGATGCGAAAATGTAATCGCTGCAGTCTCCGATGCCGGGTAGCGGGGTGGAGAACATGCCCCCGTCAGACCATTTTCCCTGAGAATATGCTTTTTTGCATGCTATTTTATTTTCCCAAACTTTTTCTCCGGTCAGGGCGTTGAGTTTTATAAAATAGGAAAAACCTGTGGAATCCTGTTTGTCAACTTCGCAGGAAGTATAGAGGTAGGGGATACCATCTTCCTCGCACAGTACCGGAGTAGCATCACTATCATCATGGTTGTCATATCTCCATACAGGTTTGAGATTGTTCAGATTGAAGCAGATCACATTACCGCTGTTATCCGTAAAATAGCCGTAATTGCGATAGATTGCCGGTGAAGATTCGATACCGGGGGCTTTTTTGCCTTTAACCCGGTATCTCATGGTGGAGTGGAGATTCAGAGATCCCTGTTCTACAAGGTATTTGTACACTGTACCGTTTTCACCCAGTCTGAAAAGAAATTGTCCGACCTTTATAGGAGAAGAGTCATATGCACCCCATCCGCGCCAGGCATGGGGGTCTTTCGGCACGAAATGGGTTATGGCATGTTTATTTAGATCTATCACCATAGCACCGAAAGGAGGGTTGATCTCTACTCCCTGTCCCACATATAGATTGTTATTGAGTGCGGGATCAAGTGAAGGTGTGCCTTTAATGACGTTGACCACATCGATTGTATTCCTTGAGGGCTGGCCGGTTGAGTAATCCAAAAAATAAACTTCTCCTGCGAGAGAACCGACAATAATTTCTCTTTTCGGAGCAATTATACCCGTAGTATCACTTGGTAGTTCTGTCAAAAGGGGTTGTCCTGTCCATCCGGTTCCGCCGCCCCAGATACCATAAGGTGTTTTAGTGGTGTCGACTGCAGTCTTAAAGATCCAGTCAATGGCAATAGAGTCAGGTCTGCTTGATACCTTTCCATATTTTGGATAATCCCTGAATGGACCACCTCTGAAGGTCAAAACACCCTGAACTGAATCGTAAAGGTTATTCAAGTTAGCAATGACTCCGCTGTTAATTGTATCGAAAATATTGATTTCGTAAATCAGTGCTTCAATAGAAGAGAAAGAGGTATCAGGAAGGGGTAGAATTGAAGTACGAATCCCATTATTTGCAGAAGATACATCTGAAGTCTTCTCCCTCTGACTTCCGCAGAAGGAGAGCAATGTAAGCATCAGCAATAGGGCTAGGTTTTTCATCTTCTTGAGAATACAAATATAATCAAAGAGTTAATATTGTGGAAACTAATTCCGGAAGTTTCCCGCTAAAGCGGCCCCTGTAGGGAGTTCAGGATGGAGAGCCAACATTTCCGGTGTGCCTTCAAATACAAGCTCACCACCTTTGTCTCCTGCATCAGGACCGAGGTCAATAATCCAGTCGGCTGCCCTTATTATGTCCAAATTGTGCTCTACTACAATCACAGAGTGTCCTTTTTCTATAAGAGCGTCAAATGACTTGAGTAGTTTTTCTATATCCTGGAAATGAAGTCCGGTGGTTGGTTCATCAAATATGAAGAGAATACTTCCCGAAGAGGACTCCTTTCCCAGAAATGAAGCCAGTTTGATTCTTTGGCTCTCTCCTCCGCTAAGGGTACTGCTGCTTTGCCCTAAACTGACATAGGAAAGTCCGACATCTTTGAGGGGCTGGAGTCTGTCGGCAATCCTTTTAGCCGTTGGGTCATTTTGTGCCGAAAAAAATTCTATGGCTTCATCAACGCTCATACTGAGGACATCGCTGATGTTTTTACCCTGAAATTTCACTTCGAGAATATCGGGTTGGAACCTTTTGCCGTCACATGCTTCACAAGTAATGGTCACATCGGCCATAAACTGCATCTCTATCTTTATTACTCCTTCTCCCTGACATTCAGGGCAACGTCCTCCATCGATATTGAATGAAAAGTGAGAGTGCCCGTAATTATTCATTTTTGCATAGGGCTGCTCGGAGAAAAGTTTGCGGATGTCATCATAGACCTTAAGGTAGGTTACAGGGTTGGATCTTGTGCTCTTGCCGATGGGGTTTTGATCTACATACTCCACCGAACTTATCCGGCCTAAATCTCCCCTCAGTTCTTTGAAAAGTCCGGGTTTGCTGCCAAGTTGGTGAATATGGCGATTTAGAGCAGGATGGAGTATCTCTCCCACGAGAGAAGATTTGCCACTTCCGCTGACCCCTGTAACTGCAGTGAGACATTTTAGTGGAAAGCGGACATTGATATTCTTGAGATTATTCTGCATTGCGCCCACCACCTCAATGGAATATTTCCAGCTTCTCCTGGCTGGAGGTATGCGCTTAAAATTTCTCTCAGAAAGGTATTTGAGTGTGATTGACGAAGTGTTTTCACCGGTGACCGGTCCCTGATAGATTACCTCTCCACCCTCTTTTCCGGCCAGCGGTCCAATGTCAATGAGCTGGTCAGCAGCACGTATAATATCTTCATCGTGCTCAACTACGATCACTGTGTTGCCAAGGTCACGTAGTTTTTTCAGTACGGATATAAGGCGTTGAGTATCCCTGGGATGTAGACCGATACTCGGCTCGTCCAAGATATACATAGATCCTACCAGATTATTGCCCAAAGAACTTACAAGGGCAATACGTTGGCTCTCTCCTCCACTGAGTGTAGAAGATGGTCTGTCCAGAGTGAGGTAGGAGAGTCCCACAGCTTGAATATACTCTAACCGCTGCCTTATCTCCTTGAGTGCTCTTGATGCGATATTGTAGTCATATTCATCCAGTTCAATTCCGGATTGAGATCCAGGCATAAGTGCCTCAAAGTGTTTTGCAAGATCTTCTACCTGCATTTGCATCAGTTCGGTGATATCTTTTCCACCTATCTTAACCCAGCGAGCCTGTTCTTTGAGTCTGGTGCCGTTACAGAGACGACAGGTAGTCTTTCCGGAGTACCTTGAGAGCATATAGTTGAATTGTATCTTATACCTTTTGCTCTCAATCCATTTGAAGAAAGGGGTGATGGCCGTACTTCCCTTCTCTCCCTCCCAAAGTATATTTTTTTCCTGTTGGGAAAGCTTGTTGTATGGCTTATGGATTGGGAATCCGGTTTGTGCGGATTCCATTATAAAATCATTAAGAAAACGGCTCATGGTCTCTCCCCTCCAGCATGCCACCGTACCTTCATATACGCTCAACGATGGGTCAGGGATTACCAAAGACTCGTCAATGCCCATAACCTTGCCGAAACCACCGCACTTGGGACAGGCGCCAAGTGGATTGTTGTAACTGAACATATATTCGGACGGACGTTCGAATACCATTCCGTCGCTCTCAAAGATGTTTGAAAGCTTCTTTAATACCCCATCGCAGAAGAGGGCAATACGTCCGTTTCCCTGTACAAATGCCGTCTGCACAGAGTCAAGTAAACGACTGCGGATCTCCTCATTGTCACTTATAATAATACGATCCACGAGTAGATATAGCTCCATTTGCTCAAACTCCCCAAGGTTTTGCAGGATCTCCTCTATCCTAAAAATAACACCCTCAGATGAGGCTACTCTGACAAATCCCTCTTGTTTGAAGTTTATAAGCTTTTCTACCTTGCCATCCTCCTTCCATTCTATGTCTGCCAGAATAAGTGCAGTATTTCCCTCTCCTAAAGCAATAGTGTAATCGGAAACGCTTTTAGAAGTATCACAGGTCACTTCCTTTCCGGAAATGGGGGAATATGTCCGACCAATCTTGGCATAAAGCAGCCTGAGATAGTCGTAAATCTCACTGCTTGAGGCAACCGTGGATCTTGAATTACGGCTGTGCACTCGCTGGCCGATAGCAATGGCAGGTGGTATGCCGGTAATATAGTCTACTGCGGGCTTGTTCATCCTGCCGAGAAATTGTCTTGCAAACGAGGAGAGACTTTCGGCAAAACGGCGCTGTCCTTCAGCAAAAAGTGTGTCGAATGCCAAAGAAGATTTGCCGGAACCTGATACACCGGTGATTACCACGAGTTTGTCCCGCGGTATTTTCAGGTCAACGTTTTTTAGATTGTTGACCCTGGCTCCTTTAATATGTATGAACTTCTCGGCCATTCTGCAGTATTATAGCCGTGTTACTTGTCTTACATACCCAAGCTTCTTGAGTGATGCTATTATCTTGTCGAGTTCGAGATTATTGGGGACATAAAGTTGCATCATTATTTCGAATTCTCCTCTCTTTTCATTGACATTGAAAGAGCGTATGGAGGCTTTGAACAAATTTACGGTTGTTATTACATTGTTTGTGGTGGCGAAATCACCGTAAGCCATTATGCGTAATGTTACCTGGAAGCTCCCTTTATTGATGTTTTCCCTCCATTTTACCTTCTGGATCCTATAGGGGTATGCCTCTATCAAGCGTGCAGCGTTGGGGCAGGAAATGCGATGGATCTTAATACCTTCCCTGATGGTTACGAAGCCGAATACGTCATCTCCGAAAATAGGATTACAACACTTTGCCATCCTGTAATCCACATTTCCGAGCTTGCCGTCAATAACGAGATAGTCGGTAGACTCCTCTTTCGTACTGCTCCTGCTTACCTTTTCAAGAGTATCGGGTAACTTTTCCTGCCTCTTGTCATCGGAAAGGAATTCCTTTACTTCCATCATATTGATGGTTTCGTCTCCGATGGCGCTATAAAACTCTTTTATGGTTTTATATTTATATTTCCTGATTAAGGTGTGGAGTATTTCGTCATTTATTTCGATTTTCCAGTTTTTGAGTCTCCTGTCGAAAATTTCTTTTCCTAAAGATGCTCTCTTGTTCTCCTCCTCCTTGAGTCTCTGTTTGATTTTGCTCCGTGCTTTGGAAGTGACGACTATATTGAGCCAGTCAGCGGTGGGTTTTTGGTTCTTGTTACTTAATATCTCTACCACATCACCGGTCTTGAGTTTCTCTTTTATGGGGACCATTTTACCGTTGATTCGACCTCCCGAGCATTTTGTGCCGAGATTGGTGTGTATATCAAATGCAAAATCCAACACGGTTGCCCCTTCCGGGAGTTGTCTAAGGTCTCCTGTGGGAGTGAAGACGAAAATCTCGTTAAGCAGGATAGGTGAAACCTGATTATATTGCTGCATGTCATTACCATCCTGCATAATAGTTCGCACTCTGTCCAGCCAGGTGCTTATACCGCTTTCGCTCTTTATACCTTTGTATGACCAGTGCGATGCGTGACCATGTTCCGCCTCATAATCCATTCTTACGGTGCGTATCTGCACTTCAATTGTGACACCCTCCCTGTACTGTACAGTTGTGTGAAGGGATTCGTAGCCATTCTCCTTTGGTATTGTAATCCAGTCGCGTAGGCGTGAGGGGTCAGGCTGGTATTTTTCGGTCACGAGAGAATAGACCTTCCAGCATAGTTCATGCTCCTTTTCCCTGTCGGGAGGTGACTCTATGATAAATCTGATGGCAAACACATCATGAATTTTCTCGAAGGGTACCTTCTGGGTTTGCATCTTTTTCCAGATAGAGTATGCACTCTTGGTGCGTGCCTTTAGGGTATATTCGATGCCGTTACGGCTAAGTGTATCTTTTAGAGGGTTGACAAAGCGGCTTACCAACAGATTGCGGTCCCTTTCGGTGGCCTTGAGATTGTTGGTGATAGCACGATACTGCTCCGGTTCCGCATATTTTAGAAAAAGGTCTTCGAGCTCGCTTTTTATAAGGTATAGCCCCAGCTGGTGGGCTAGCGGTATATAGAGCAACATAGTCTCCATTATCTTGGACTTATGTTTGGAAGCGGGCAAAATGTCGAGGTTGCGCATCACTTCCACACGGTCTGCGAGTTTGATAAGGATTACTCTCGGGTCGCTGGAATAAGATACGATGAGTTTGCGATAGCGTTCGGCATCAAGGTTAGTCTCCTGAAGCTTTATAGAAGCTATGTTGTTCAGGCCTGACACGATCTCTATGATTTCCTTCGGGAAATTAGATTTGAAACTATTGAAAAGTGCCGTCTTGTTGAGTTCAGATGGGGTTTCTGCCTTAAAACGATTGGCCTCGTGCAATAATACGGCTGTTACGGAATCTGCCATAAGGCCCATATCCGAAATGATTGACACCACTCCAAGAGGGTGTTCGATAAAGGGCCTGTTGTTGCCACGTGTTTTGTCTTTCAGTTCAGATTCAGCTATGCCATAGGCACGTATAACCATTGCAGCATCCTCTTCATTGTAGTTTCGGATTATGTTTTCAATTGTTTCGGGAATCATGGTTATTTGTTATTTCAATAATTTTTTAAGGGAATTCATCTCATCCCTGTATTTTGCGGCGAGTATGAAATCCAATTCAGCTGCAGATTCTTCCATCTTCTTTTTAGCAGCCTCTACTGCGTGCATCAGCTCTGCCGGAGACATCTTGCTGATGACAGGATCCTCTGAAAGCATTCGCACTTCTGCCTCCTCTTCTGCCTGATATGTGCTTTTTGATAGAACACTCCTTGCAGAGACCGCCACTTGTGTGGGAGTAATATTGTTAGCTCTGTTGTAGGCCTCTTGTTTGGCCCTGCGTCTCTCAGTTTCATCCATTGTTTCTTTCATAGAACGGGTAATGGTGTCGGCATACATTATCACCTTGCCGTTAAGGTTGCGCGCTGCCCTGCCTGCAGTCTGTGTAAGGGCTCTTCCGGAGCGGAGAAATCCCTCTTTGTCGGCATCCAGTATAGCAACCAGCGATACTGAAGGTATATCTAGGCCTTCACGCAGCAGGTTTACTCCCACCAATACATCAAACCTGCCTTCCTTGAAATCCTCAATAATCTCAACTCTTTCCAGTGTATCTACATCCGAGTGAATATAGCGCGCTCTTACGGAGGCTTTGGTCAGATACTTCTCGAGTTCCTCGGCCATCCTTTTGGTTAGAGTTGTAACAAGCACCCTCTCATCGTGCTCCGCACGTATTTCTATCTCCTCCAGCAGGTCGTCCACCTGATTGGCTATGGGGCGGACCTCGATCGGAGGATCCAGGAGTCCTGTGGGACGCACTATCTGCTCCACAATCACACCCCCTGAGGCTTCCAATTCGTATTCTCCGGGCGTTGCGCTTACGAAGAGCCGCTGACCTATGAGGGACTCAAACTCATCGAATTTCAAAGGACGGTTATCGGCAGCTGCCGGAAGACGGAATCCATACTCCACAAGAGTCTCCTTACGGGAACGGTCGCCACCATACATAGCCCTCACCTGGGGCAGCGTGACGTGACTCTCATCTATAAACGTAAGAAAATCCTCCGGGAAGTAATCTATCAGGCAAAAGGGTCTTTCACCTGCCTTGCGGCCGTCGAAATATCTCGAATAGTTTTCGATACCCGGACAATAGCCGATCTCTTTAATCATCTCCAAATCATACTCTACACGACTTTTGAGCCTTTTTGCTTCCAGATGCTTACCAATCTCCCTGAAATAGTTGTACTGCGCCATCATATCGTCCTGGATATTGTGAATCGCACTGCGGATACGTTCCTTGGTGGTGACGAAATTATTAGCCGGGAAGATGGATAATTCATTTAAATACTCCAGCGTGGCACCGCTTAAGGGGTCGGTCATCTCAATACTCTCAATCTCATCACCGAAAAAGAGTACCCTGAATGAGATGTCGCCATAAGCGGGAAATATCTCCACGCACTCTCCTTTTACCCTGAAATTGCCTCTGTTAAACTCAATTTCATTACGTGAATAAAGAGCGTCAACCAGCTTATACAGGAACTGTTGTCTGCTAAACAATTCTCCTCTCTTGATATGGACGGTGGTACTATGAAAATCCTCGGGATTTCCGATGCCATAGAGACAGGATACGGAGGAGACGACAACGATGTCCCTCCGTCCGGAAAGAAGGGACGAGGAGGTGCTCAAACGGAGTTTTTCAATTTCGTCGTTGATGCTCAGGTCCTTCTCGATATATGTATCGGTCGTTGGCAGATAGGCCTCCGGTTGATAGTAATCGTAGTATGATACGAAATATTCCACCGCGTTGTCAGGGAAGAATGATTTAAACTCGCCATAGAGTTGGGCGGCTAGTGTCTTGTTGTGGCTCAGGATAAGTGTCGGCCGCTGGAGGCGTTCTATAACATTGGCCATAGTGAAGGTTTTGCCGGATCCTGTAACACCCATAAGTGTTGTGGCCTTTGTGCCTTCCCTTATTGAATTGCAGATCTGTTCTATAGCTTCCGGCTGGTCACCTGTAGGTTTGTATGACGAACTGAGCCTGAACTCCATTAGTTTATTTTATTCTATCTTTTTTTCTTCTTTTTAGCGACGGGCTCTTCGATGGATGCATCTGCCTTTTCGAGATAATCCTCAAGGCCGAGCACAATATTGTTTACCATTTTCTTCTGAAAGTCAGGATCGATGAGCTTGTCTTCATCCCATATACTGCTCATAAAGAGGAGTTCAAGCAACACCACAGGGTATTCTGTTGGTGCTGTCAACGAGAAGTTGAAGTTGCCCACGAGTCCGAAGTTTGGCACTCCAAGTTCAAGAAGTCTCTCCAGCATTGTTTCGGCAAAGTCGCGGTTGGTAATGTGCTTGTAGTAGGTGCTCGATCCCATAGGATTGACCGGTGATCCTCCGGCATTATTGTGGATAGAGAGTGCTATGTGGACATTGTTTTCATTGAAGATGCGTTTTCTTTCACTCATAGATATATCATAATCGCCGCTCCTGCTAAGCACGACTGTTGCGCCTTTGGCTTCAAGAGCTCTTTTGAGCATATTCACAATATCAAGGTTGACATCTTTTTCCCGGATTCCGGTAATACTTACAGCGCCTAGAGATGAACCACCGTGGCCGGCATCAAGGCCCACTCTCAGCCCGTTAAGTGAGAGTGTAGGGGTATGACGCACATCGATGACCAGATTGTTTCCATTATATCCTATTTTATAACCCCAGCAATATTTATGTTTGAGGCGGAGAATTACCCTGAAGACATCGCTATCCACCTGTCTGTAATCCACATAGGAGATCATCTGAAGACCTCTGTGCTGGGTTATCCAGTTGCTGTTGTTGGTGGCCCCAAAGATATCGATACAGATAGTGGTGGGGTCAAGTTGTGTCCAGGATACATAGGGGAGACGTTTTGGTAAAGATATGCTCACTCTATCAGCCTTGCCGAGGTTTGTGACGCTCCAGCTGCCGGTGTTGACCTGTGAAGTCCTTTCGTCGGTTTTTTCGAGATATTCCTGAGGAATGTATGCGAATTTATTCTGTGAAAGTTGTACTTTGTAGAGATCATTGACTGATGCAACCACCTTGAATACTATTCCCGAATCAACATATCCCATTTTAGAAGCGCCAAGACGATCATCACCGTCACCAAACTGTAAATATGTCCCGTCAAGGGAGATACCGTAGAAAAGCTCTTCCTTGTATTGTGATTTTTCCAAAAGTGCCTTGGCCTCTTCCAGCGTCATTTTAGGTTCGGGAGGTACCGGTCTTTTGGCATTTGGATCGTAATAGACATTGAGGGTTTCAATGCGTCTGTTTTTGCCTTTGAATAGTGTTATTTCAATCTTGTTGTTGCCACGCCTGAGGTCTATTTCCGTACCGAAAGCGCCGGTGCGGTATACTTTCAATTGGTTTTCATTGATGGCGGCGACATTTCCCGGGTCTGTGATGCACACAATGGTGTGTTTTGGGTTGTAAGCTGTGTCCTGACCTCCAATGACGATTTTCAGTGGTACTTGAGCCGATAAGGTTTGAGAGATAAACAAGGCGGCGATAGCCGCTAGAGTGATTTTAAAATATTTCATTGTATAAAATGTCTTCACGATAGGTATCGTGTGTTACAAATAACAAATATAGTGAATAATCCCCAAATATTGGAATCAGTATTCACATACTCTGAAGAGGAAATTGAAGATCAACAAAGTACGTTTTCTCAACAAGTCGTAGTTTATGATACTAGGGTTATCAGATGGCTTGTAGGTATGTTGATGAATGCCACTTGTAAAGAGCAGGGCCGGAATTCCCGCTTTGGCAAAAGAGTACTGATCACTCATTCTGTAGAAAATCTTTGTAAAGTCTTTGCTGCCATAAAATGTCAGGTCAAGGTCCATCTCGTAGTTCTTTCTTCGGCTCAGATAGCTTAAAATGCCTCGGTACTTGGTGTCAAGGCGCTCTTCTCCAAGTACGATTAGATAGTCACGTCTGAATCCCACCGGTTCTAGATCGGTGCCAATCATATCAAGATTTACCATACAGGTTATATTGCGTGCCGGAAAGGGTAGATTTTTGACGAAATGCTCTGAGCCGCACATATTGAACTCTTTGCCGTCAAACGCTACCAAAACAATATTTTTGCCGGGACCCTTGCCATCTTTCTTCATCTCGGAGAACATTTCGGCAAGGTTGATAAGGGCAGTTACGCCCGAAGCGTTGTCATCAGCCCCGTTGTAAATATTGCCGTTGATCTCACCTATGTGGTCATAATGAGCTCCTACTATTACGTATTTGTCTGTTGGAACGGTGGCAGGGATTACTCCGACTACATTTCTTGCTATTAAAGAGTCGTTGCATCTGGAACTTTGAATGTAGTGCCAGTTAAAGGGCTTAAGACCATACTCTTGAAACCTGCGGACTATATACTGCTCGATTGCCTGCTTGCCGATTGTGCCAGTCGCCCGCCCTTTTGCCATATCATCAGCGATATGAGAGAGTATCTCTTGCTGTTTGCCACGGTATAGCTTTTGTTCGTATTTGTTCGTTATTTGTGCAAATAGTGGTAATGCCGTAAGCATAAATAACGTATATAGTGCAATTTTTTTCATTAATTTGTCAAAGCAAAGTGCAAAAGTACTATTTTTGTCAATATGTTCAAAAAAGCCGTTTTCATCTCTCTCTTTATTTTCATCACCGCTCTGTCAGGTTGGTGTCAGTATGATCTTGATCATTTTTACTACAGGGGGAGACAGGCATTGATTGAAGGCCGGTACTCCCACGCTATAGAGAGTTTTAATATCTTGTCACGTCTTGACAGCACCATCTTTGAAGCCTATTTCTTTAGGGGGATTGCAAAATACAATCTCGGCGACCTTGTAGGGGCTCAGATGGACTTCGACAGGACTATCCACTTTAATCCCATATATACTCCTGCTTACCACTACCGTGCCATTACCCTTAGCAGGATAGGCAAGTATGATCTTGCGCTCAAAGACCTTGAGGAGGCTGTGGACTTGCGTCCTGGCTATACCGGCCTCTATTTCAGCAGAGGGGTTACCTACTTTCTTTCGCAGCAGTTCGAGAAAGCGGTCAAAGACTTCAATATGTTCATCAAAAAAGAGCCCCGTGAAAGCAATGCCTATCTGAACAGGGGTGCTTCCTACCTCTATCTGGGAGACACAACGAAGGCCCTGGATGACTACAATAAAGCTATCTCCATAGATCGATACGACCCCGAAGCCTATGTGCGCAGATCCAGAATTTATGCGCTCCGAAATGAGCTGGAACCTGCTCTTGAAGATCTGAATATCGCACTGAAACTTGATACTGCAAATACCTTCGCATACTTCAACAGAGCAATAATCAGACACGAAATGAAGGATATTGAAGGAGCGTTGGCTGACTTGGACAAGGTGCTGGAACAGGAGCCTGGCAATGCTCTTACCCTTTATAACAGGGCTATTATCCGAGCTCAGGTAGGAGATTATCGCAGAGCACTCGATGACTACGACAGAGTGTTGGCTATCAATCCGAATAACGTGCTGGCCTATTTCAATCGCGCTGCCGTCTTTATGGAAATGGGCCGTTACCGTGATGCGATGGATGACTACTCAAAAGCCATAAACCTCTATCCGGACTTTGCGAAAGCCTATATGAACCGAGCCTATGCCAAGAGCCAGCTTGGGCAGTACAATTCCTCGCGACAGGATTACGAAATTGCACAAAGGAAAATTGAAGAATATCGTGCACAGACCTCGGACTCTACTGGATATGCTGCCTTTGCAGATACCACGCGGAAATACGATCACCTGCTGGCACTTGATGCGGACTTTGCCAAGAAGGATTTTGATAACGAACTGTTACAGTATAGAGATGTGGATATCCGGCTCAAACCTCTCTATAAGTTTGCTGCTGTGACACCTGATGATATCCGCCAGGAAGGCAATATTCTTATCAACCGCAGGTTTGATGATGCATCGCTTGACAGTTTTATCAGTGCATCTCCTATTGCTGTCAAATTCGAATCATCAAAAGGAGGCTACCTTCCTGACTCCCAAAATATTCGCGAAGAGGTCAATCGTCTGCTCCGCGTTGACCGTAATGACATAAATCTCTTTGCCAAGGCATTGCTCGAGACGGACAATAAACAGTTTAATACTGCAATGGTTTGCTATGACGAAGCTATTTCAAAGAGTCCCGAAAATATCTTTTACTACATTAACAGAGGTGCCCTTCAGGCGGAAATGATAGATTTCATCTCATCTATAGAAAATAACGTACCTGTGCTTACGCTTGACAATGACAATACTGTCAAGACGAGGGTACAGGAGCAGGTTCGTCACACATACGACTATACACCCGCTATTCACGATATGAAAAAGGCGGCTTCGATAGATCCCTCATTCCCCTACATTTACTACAATCTCGGCAATCTCTACTGCCTCTCTGATGACCTTCCCGAGTCTATAGTACAATATACCAAAGCATTGGAGATCTATCCTAATATAGGTGAAGCCTATTACAACCGTGGTCTGGTGCTGATATACCTTAAAGACAAAGAGAAGGGGTGTATGGATCTTAGTATGGCAGGGGAACTGGGTATTCAGGATGCCTACAGCGTTATTCAGAAATATTGTAAGAGTGACGAGTAGGGCTATTTTTTCTTTCCTTTTCTTTTGCCGGAATCTTCCTTTTGATATACGCTTGAAAATATTGCCGCGGCTTCATCTCTGCCGATATACCTGATTGCCAGTATCAGCAGGATAATGGCGATAGTGGGAAATAGTGAGGGGATTGAAAGTGAATAAAAAGGTATAAGTTTAAAGAACTCCACTACTATCCATATCTGGAAAGCAAAAAGAATAATTGAATTGAGCAGACAGATACGTATTTGCAGCAGACGTTTTTTGTGATAGAAGAGAGCAATCACACTTAAAAAGAAGGTTACGAATGTCATTATCAAAAACTGGCTCCTTTCAAAAAAACTGATAGTAATACGCTCCCATGTTTCCGAAGGGGTGTCGGAGGGAATCACTCCATGACACATATTTAAGAAAAACATTGAGCCAAGCAGCAACGCCGTTGCAATTATTAGATATGTCTGAAATTTTTTGAACATACTGACTGGTGAGTGAATTGATTTGGCAAAATTAGGAAAAAAAGTCCTATATTTGATTTTTAAACACAAAAAACGACACTTATGTCTACATTACCTATAGCATCTTCAGAACTCATAATTAATCCCGATGGATCGATATTCCACCTTCATCTACTTCCTGAAGATCTGGCAGATACTGTTATTCTGGTTGGTGACCCCGGAAGGGTAAAACTTGTGGCCTCATTTTTTGAAGAAGGCTCCATCAGGGTAGATAAATCATCGCGCGAATTCCGCACAGTTACAGGCAGCTACAATGGCAGGGAGGTTTCAGTCATATCTACAGGAATAGGTACTGACAATATAGATATCGTGGTTACCGAACTTGACGCTTTGGCAAATATTGATTTTAAGACAAGATGTGTCAAACCGGTGCATAAACGGTTGACATTGCTTCGCATAGGCACCTGTGGTGCTGTTCAGCCTGACATACCTCTTGGAAGTTATGTGTTTTCGGAATATTCCATCGGGTTCGATGGGCTTCTTAACTGGTATGCCGGATGCAGTGATGTGGTGGATATTGCCATGGAGTCTGCTTTTGTAGAACATATGAATTGGCCTGAGCGACTTCCGGCTCCCTATTTCATAAAATCCTCAGAGCGTCTGATACCCTTGTTTGAAAATAATTCGGTTATGGGGGTGACTATCTCAGCTCCGGGCTTTTATGGTCCCCAGGGCAGATCTGTAAGACTCCCGCTCACATTTGATGATCTTATCGGCAATTTGGAATCATTTAGATATGGTGATCGAATGATTACCAATATAGAGATGGAGAGTTCTGCACTTTCGGGTCTCTCCGCACTTCTAGGACATGACGCCGGCACAATCTGCCTTGTTATAGCCAACCGATATGCAAAAGAGAGTCGTCCTGACTACCATCTCCTGATGAAGGGCCTTGTCAGTTTGGCACTCGATATACTTACCGGCAAATCCATCTGATGCAAACTGATCTCCAGCACTCCCTTTATGCGTTGCTTGACGACCCTGACCAGGTCGTAGCAAGAAGTGTAACTGCCGAAGTCCTCAGGCATGGGCCGGAAATGCTTTCAGCCCTTGAAGAGCTTGCATCCCTTGAAAGTGATCCTTCTGTCAGGGAAGAGGCAGGACGTCGTCTGGAAGAGATTTATTATGAAATGGTCATAAATTCCATGAATGAAGCTGCCCGTTCTGAAGAGGAGGAACAGTTCCATCTTCTCAATTTTGCTGTGTTGATTACAAAGCTTCTCTATCGTGGAGAGGATTGGCGCGAGTTGGTCAACGCCTTTGTCGGTAAGTCAGCGGAGATGGTTATGGAACTGAGTAGCGGGATGACTGCAATGGAGAGCTGCGGGGTTTTCAATCACATTTTTTTCCATAGGTTTGGATTCAAAGCACTTCCATCGGAGGACCTTTCTCCCGAATACCAGATGCCGGCAACAATACTTAACCGTGGAGAGGGAGGAAAACATGTTCTGATGCTTCTCTATTTTATGTTTGTACAGGATTGCTCCCTTCCGGTATATCCCGTAGAATATCGCAATACGCTGATTCCGGCATGGATTGAGGAAGATAAGGTGCTATTCTGCATCAATGTGTTCAATCAGGGAGAGATGTTTTTTCTCCCCGGGGAAGATTTGGTATGCAGAGGGTATGGGTTCGTGCCCTACGCCTACCTCAAAGAACTCCACTCTTTATTTCGGAAGGAGGGAGACAGCACTCGTATAATGCTTTTGGAGCGAATATTACCTTACTATCAGGCGCTGGCCGATTCTTAATATCTTGTTGGCACTTATACCGTTGAGCTGACAGATTCTTCTGACGGTAGTGCCATACCTTATGGCGAGTGCGCCAAGAGTATCTCCGGATTTGATGGTATGGATAATGCGCTGTGAAGCAGCCAAAGACTCCTCGTCAGTTTGTCCATAGTGCGAATAGATACTGAAGTAGTGCTTTTTCAGAGTAAATAGCGAGTCCCTGAGCACGCCTTTCTCAAAGTCGATGATACGCTGGGGATCAAACGGATGTCCCTTGTACCTGGTCTCAAAGTGCAGATGTGGACCGTTGCTGCGTCCGGTATTTCCTCCCAGCCCGATCACTTCACCCGCTTTGACTATTTCTCCGCTATCCACTATTCGTTTGGATAGATGAGCATAGTAGGTTTCGAGTCCGTTTGGGTGGCGTATTACAACCAGATTTCCGTAACCGCCGGTTCTTCTTGTGCCTTCAGATAGACGTACCATACCGTCGAAGGCAGCTCTGATGGTGTCTCCTGTTTTGAGCGATAAGTCAACCCCTTTATGTTCCCTTGTCCTTCTGAACTTGAAACCGGACCCCACTTTCTGTTGATAGGGCACACAGAATCCGTTGAGGGAATCTACCAGCAGTAGATCCACTTCTTCGGGAAGGTCCGAGAGTTTTACATCCCTGAAGGAATGTACGCCGGTTCCTTCCCATGAATCAAAGAACTCCGCTGTATCTATCACCGGCCTGCCCAGATCAAAATATGCCCAGGTATAGTCATCATAGAGGATTATTTTTGTGAATTTGTCATCGGTGTCCAGAGTGTCTATCACCAGCAGTTCCTCAAAGTAGGTGAGGGTATCCTTTTGCGGAATAGTATCATGTGTGTGGGTTCTGCTTTGTCCGTATACCTGTACACTGATTAGAATAATGGTCAATAAAAAAATACCTCTGCGCTTCATAGAATTCTATTTTAGTCGCAAAGGTAATTTTTTTTTGAAATTCAGACAAATGAAATTTATCTGCCTCCGCCGCCGGAACCGCCTCCTGAAAATCCTCCACCACCGCCAAAGGAAGAGCTTCCTCCGCCACCACTCCATGAGCTTGTTCCTGAGAAGCCATCTGAAGATGTTGATGTCTCATAGGAGTTCCGCGTTATAGCATTGGATAGTGAGTTTGTCTGGTGTAGAATTGTAGTAAATGTGTCAAAATCGTAGTTTACTATCTCCTCGAAGGCTATAGGATCAATATCTTTAAGCTCTTTCGCTACTTTGTCAGCAATGCCGAAAAGAGTGGCAAATACCAGGTAATCCTGCCATAGGTGCACCTCTACTGCTTTTCTTTCATTGATAATAGTGAAGTCCTGCAAATATTTGAAAAATCCAAGCACCTTGTTGTTGTTCTGTACACCGAGCGGTGTAAATTTGTGCTTTAAGAAAAAACCTTCATCTGTAAGAGCTTTACGCCCCTTGTTGGTGATCGATTTTGTCCAGTCAATCAGGGTGCTTTTGTTTTTGCGGGCCCATCTGGAAAATTCCTTGTCTTCAAGAATCTTGTTGGCACCGCTGGCCAACTTCATCATATTGAAAAGTGATTTTGCGGGGGATTCGAGCTTTCCGAGATCAGCATTGTCGTTAAAAGCAATAGTGATTTTTCCCTCCTCATCCTTCCCTGTGATGAGAATGTTTTGCTGTATCATCTTCAGAATATAGGCAGAAGCTATAGCATAACTATTGCGTGTCTTAAATAGGGAAGGAGCTTTGGTAATAACATAATTTGTAGCGAGCAGGTTCCCATTGTATGGAATCTCCCTGCTCCACTCCACATCTTTGAGTTTTTTGACTCCAAAGGTGTTGATGTTCCTGAACTTGTTGCCCTGTTTTTTTATGCCGAAAGCTGTCAGAATAAAGACTAAAATCCACAATATCCAAATAAATGCATCTCTGAGGCCACTGTTGCTTGAGTAGTCATTATCGGAGGGTTCTCCATCAAAGTGGCTGCCCCCCATCGCGATGGCGTGCCTTTCTTCAAAGAGACGGTCATCATTATTTACGAGATCCTGAAACATTACTTTCTCAAATCGCGCTAAAATGATGACAGAACTATTTTTTCTGAAAGGCTTGCCGGATTCGGCTACAATGGCACCATCTATAAACTCACAGGTGCCTTCATAGCCAAAGCCCCAAACACGGGTATTGGAGGTATCGAGCTGGTAAAGGTCATCCTGATATCTGATAGTTACCTTTGCATGTTCGGGAGCGGAGGAGAGGTCGGGAGAGATAAATTGAAAATGTATCGCATCATAATCCTCCATTGACAGCACAAAGTTGTTGATAGTGTACTTTACTGTGAAAATATGGTCTCCATAGGAGCCTATACCCCAGCACAATTCATAATCATTAACTCCTTTGTGGACAATACCGCATTTGCCAGCCTTTTGTTTAATAGAGCGGTCTATATCCCATTCCCCTTCATTTATAAAGTTGAGACCATTCTCATCGCTTACTGCCAGGTCTGTAATTGAGACAGCAGAGCCCATATTAGATTTGACCAAATACCACTCAGTAATGTTTTTTGCGCTGACATCCCACACTTCAGTAACTCTTGCATGGCCTTCGGGTGTAAGGATATAAGTGATGTTTATATCACGAATTGTTGTATTTGCCGCTGTCGCAATGAAAGCGGCAATGCAAGCTAAAAATGTGAGTAACAGTTTTCTTAGTCCCATTATAGGTTCATTTTGGGCATTTCGGTTTTAGCCTCGTTTTCTTCAAGATACTCCTTGGATTTGAAACCGAACAATGAAGCTACGATATTGCTGGGAATCTGGCGGATAAGCCTGTTGTAGTTGGTCACGCTGTCGTTGTAAACCATGCGGCTCATACGTACCTGATTTTCATACATATTGACGCTGTCCATAGTCTTAATATACATTTGATTCGCTTTGATGTCGGGGTACTTTTCAATTACCACAGCGAGGCGTTTCATAGCATCTGTAAGAATGGTCTCCTGCATATCAGTATCAGTTGCAGAGCTTGCGCCGGTGATGGTTGCACGTTGTGCAATCACATCCCTAAGAGTTTTGTATTCGTGTTCGTCATAGGATTTGATAAGCTCCGCAAGTGCTGTTAGTGCATCCCAGCGACTTGACATTTGGACACCTATCTGGCTCATTGCGTTTTTGCACAACTCTTCTTTGCTGATAAGATTCCTTTGTACGGAAATCACCCAGATCAACAAAATGGCAAGGATGCCTATCACAATCAATGTTGTTATCATAGAATTAAGTTTTATATGTTAATAAATATTTGTGTTTTTCTTTCGTTCAAGTATACTATCTGTCAAGATTCCATGCTTATTAGTGCATTAGTGCACCTGTCTTGCATTTATAATTAATTGGCCTATTCCTCTTCATAATAGGTATAACTTCTTTCATAGCGTCGGAGGAAGTAGCTAAACTCTTCTATGCCGATACCGTAGGTGTCAAATACCTCATCAGGGGGAAGGGAGCGACGGGTCCAGTTACCGAAACTGTCTTTCTCTCCAAAAAAGTAGGGGACTACATCATATTGGCTCTTGAGGTCGGCTTTGCTAAGGTAGCCATCCTCATCATAATAGAAGGTGATGGTATTGTCAGGAATACGGGATTCTTGTGCAAACTCTCCATAATAATTGTATTCCACCATTTTTCCCTCTTTGTCAAAAATGGCCTCACTGGTGTGAAGACCACCTGTCCAAGTGTATTGCTCCTCATGTCTGTGTCCAGCTTCGTCAATGAACGAACTATCTCTGGTCATTATCACACGCCGGTCATCCTCAAGGGAGTAGAACCTGTCGCCGTTGCACCGGCCATCTTTGTCAAATGTGTAGAAGATCTCGGTGGCAAATCCCCCTTCATACTCGGTATAATGACGTAACAGATCTCCCTTGTCATTATAATACATGACATCTCTCATCTCGAGTTTTCCAACATTGTACCTGCTGGATTCAATCAGATTGCCTTTGCTGTCGTACACATTTACGGTCTCTGAAATGATGTCGTTACCATCAACGGCATATTTGCTGCTCCAATACCTTTCGTTTGTCAGGTTGCCATAATCATCGTAGAAATAGAGAAAAGAGCCTCTGAGTTTACCGTTTCTCTCGACTATGTCGGTCCTGACACAGCGGCCTTTTGTGTCATAGTTGTATTGATATATCTCAGCCAATTCACCATCCATTCTATAGACCTCTTTGAGAGGCTTTCCGTCAGGAAGATAACTGCTGGCCTGCATATCAAAAGCGTACTGAAGATAATCTGTAAAGGAATAGGTCGTGTCAATTGGATTCCCTTTTTTATCTATGCTTATTTCCAGACGAGTCTGAGGGTGTACATCCTCCTCAACTATTGAGAACACTCTGCCGTTACGGTCAAAGTGCCATGTGCGCGAGAAAGGTTGCATATCGTGGTATCTGATCTCGGTGAATGATTTTACGGGACCATTGAGTCCGAAATCATTTCGAGTTCGAAAGCCTTGATAGGGGTTGTCAGTTATGCCGGTAACAGCCTGAGGAGTCTTGTCTCCCGTAGAACAACCTGCTGCCATGACTACCGCAAGGAGGCAAATAAAAAGCACTCGTTTAATCATCTCTGTGATTGTTAGGCGGGCATATCAGCGGGAGTATTTTTCTTTTTCTTCGACCGCATTATTAGCAGCACTATAAGTGCAGCGATCAAGACAAGGAAGGTGATGCCGAGTGCCGGACGGTAGGATATCCAGGCAATAACAAATATAAGAAGGCTCCATATCAGACCGACTACGGTGCAGACAAAGTTGATGCCCGCAGCGAGAACTCTTCGTATAAATGGAACAACCGCGAAAAGAGTGCTGAGGAAGTTGAAGATACCTTTCAGGCCACCGATAATAAGTATAACTGCAATAATTCTGACGATCCAGGCAATGACCTTGTTCTCTTTCTGTGCCGCGTCATACATATTTGCAGCGGAAACCTCGCCTAGCGCAATACGGGAGACATTTTTGCCGTTTTTAGCCACAAATTCACCGAATGTGTCACCAACTACTACTGCAAGTATAGATACTGTTTGTGGGGTGGGAGTATACCCAAATGTTACTCTGACATCGCCAACCTCGGGGTTATTGACATCGCGTCCCAAATAGGCTTGACCTGCACTTACTGTAACAGTTGCGGAGCTGTCTCTCTTCCAGAGCACCTCGTTCCAATCATTTATCATCTCTTCTGTGAGCTGAGGAGTGGCCTGTTCTGAACTTCTGATACCATTTTTGAGAAAGGGAGGAAGTTTGTAAGCTCCGAAATCCACTAAATCGGCAACAACTTGGTTATCTTCAATAGTAGTAAGTACAAAATTGGTATCCCGGTAAGCAGGGTCCGCAAATTCGGAAGAATTTACAGGTGAAGAGACCCATTTTTTACTGTAAGTGTAGGTAGTTGTAATCTCCTGCCCGCCTCCTATTTTCTCTTTTTTCTCCTCTTTACTCTGTTCGGTCCACTGATAGTATTCCACGTTGCGCGAGAGATTGATTGCATTTAGTGATATACCAAAGAGTCCGTCATTAAGAACTTCAGTTGTAGATGCTTCGCCTATGGCGTATATCATCTTACCTTCAAATTGTGGATCTATTCGGGAGATGTCGGGCATCTCCACAGTTACATCCGCAGCCTGATTTAATGCGCGTTTAACTTTGACTGTCCTTCCTTCGTTCCAAAATAGCAATACCGTGCCGATGATAAAAAGCAGGATACCGCTACCGATACCCTTAAATGATTTGGAAACCCTGTTTCCATAGCTCTGTTTAGTTGTAGTGGTGTAAGCCATGATTTAAATATAAGTTAAGTGTTGTGTTGTAATTGAATGTCGAAATCTGATTCGTAAAGGTAGCAAAAATTATTTTCTTTTGGGATGAAATTGGAGAATAGTTTGTTGCCATTTCTTTGTATCGATATGCGTATAGATCTCTGTGGTTAGTATGCTTTCGTGACCCAGCATCTCCTGCACAACGCGTAAATCGGCTCCGTTTTCTACCAGATGAGAGGCAAAAGAGTGTCTGAACGTATGAGGAGAGATATTTTTACGAATTCCGGCAATTTCTGCCTGTCTGCGTACAATAAGAAAAATCATTTCCCGTGTAAGTTTGTTTCCCCGACGGTTGAGGAAGAGTATGTCCTCAGCTCCTTTTGTTACCGGACCAACGTTGCGAATCTCCATATATAAAGAAATACTGAGAACAGCAGGTTCCCCGATGGGCACCAGACGCTGCTTGGATCCCTTACCTGTGACCCGGATAAATTGCTCGGCCAGAAACAGATCACTAATGCGTAATCCTACCAGTTCGCTCACTCTAAGTCCGCAGGAGTAGAGTACTTCAATGATGGCCTTGTTGCGATGTCCTTCGCTTTTCGAAAGATCAACAGAATCGATGATGCGCTCCACCTCTTCTACGGAGAGAACCTCCGGAAGATATCTGCCTGCCTTTGGGGTATCAATTCTGTCGCAGGGATTATTCTTGAGCCGCCCTTCGCTTTCCAAAAAGCGGTAGAGTGCTTTGAGGGAGCTGACCAGACGGGACTGGCTTCTTTTGGAGAGCCCTGCACCGGTCACCTGCGCAAGGTATTCCGAGATGTTTTCAGATGTTGCCGCCTCCGGCGAAATAATGCCTTTTTCCTTCAGAAATGCGAAAAATTTAGAACAATCAGAGTTGTAACCGACTATAGTATTGTCAGACAAGGACCTTTCCAGCTTTAAACAGGACCTGAAATCGGAAAGGGTGGTGTTGAATATGTCAGGATTGTTCTTCAAAAAAGATAAGAATTAAAAAAAAGTGTTATATTTGTTTACCGTATCAGATAATAAAGGTACGTCAAATTTGAAATTTTAACTAATAATTTTTATCAAATGAAGAAAATAATCATCTTACTGGCAGTTGCACTCATCGGTGCTTCCTCCATTTCAGCCCAGACAACTGTACAAGGTCAGAAGGTTCACAAAGCTCCTACCACATTTGGTGCAGTGGGTGCACATATTGGTTATGCACATTGGGGTACAACACTGGGCCTTCACGGTGACTTCAATGCCAATAATTTTAGGGGAAGGGCAGGTTTTGATCTATTTTTTCACCCTCACGATCACTCCTATCACACCTATCTTGGTGTAGATGTAGGCTTCCATTACCTGATTAATCTTATTGATGGTCTCAACATTTATCCCATTATCGGTATAGGCACAGGATTCGGCAGGTATGTTGACTTTCACCTCGGCATTGATTTCGGCGCAGGTATAGAGTACAACTTCAGCAATGGCTGGGGCGTATTTGTAGATGGTAAATACAACCTCAGGCTCATTGGAGATGATGTTCCTTATAGGTCCTATATAGGTGTTACCAAGAGATTCTAATCAGGAATTATCGCTCTTGTTGAAATAATCACAGAATGGTGCGAGTCCACAGGATTCGCACTTTTGTTTTCTGGCGGTGCATACATAGCGTCCGTGAAGTATCAACCAGTGATGTGCTTTGGCACGGAGATGTTCAGGAAAGCCTGCGGTTAGATCTTTTTCGACTTCAAGGACACTCTCGCCTGAGGAGAGTCCCAGACGGCGTGCAGTACGGAAAACATGCGTATCAACAGCTATCACCGGTTTGTTGTAGACTATGGATGCAATCACATTGGCTGTCTTACGCCCGACACCGGGGAGTTTCTGCAATTCTTCTACATCGTCCGGTACGACAGAGCCAAAGTCACTCACCAGCATTCGTGCCATTCCAAGTAGGTGGCGTGCCTTGCTGTTGGGATAAGTGATAGAGCGTATAATCAGATATATCTCCTCCTCACTGGATGCGGCCATCTCTTCGGGCGTAGGGAAACGTTCGAAGAGTTCAGGGGTAATAATATTGACCCGCTTATCGGTAGCCTGGGCAGAGAGTATCACGGCGCACAGCAGCTGAAATGGGTTTTTATAGTTCAGCTCACTTTCAGCTACCGGCATATTGACCTCAAACCACTCTATAATCTGTTGATATTTCTTTGCATTCATTATCAGCGCAGACAAGTATTCTTCCGGGATACTCCCGTACGATATTCATATTGTGTGTAACCATCAGGATGGCAGTCTTGCGGGTACGGTTGATTTCGAAAAGCAGACGCATTATGCCTGCGGCGGTTTCACCGTCAAGATTGCCGGTAGGTTCGTCAGCAAGTATGAGACGTGGCTCATTGAGCAGAGCGCGAGCTATGGCTACTCTCTGCTGCTCTCCTCCGGAGAGTTGATGTGGCATTTTGTGGGCCTTGCTGGCCACCCCCACTGCATCAAGAACGTTATTAATTCGCTCCTCCATAAGCTTGCGATCTTTCCATCCGGTGGATTTTAGGACAAAAAGGAGATTATCCTCTACGCTCCTGTCCATCAGGAGCTGGAAATCCTGGAAAACAACTCCGATTTTGCGTCTGAGGTAGGGTATTTTCCTCTTTTTAAGATTGGAGAGGTTGAAATCCCCAACGCGGGCATTGCCTGAGGTGATTGGGTTTTCTGCGGTTATAGTGCGTATTATGGAGGTTTTACCACTACCTACCTTGCCGGTGAGATAGATAAATTCTCCTTCACGGATAATTAGGTTGAGGGAAGTAATGACGGGAATTTCTCCGTTAGTGATCTCCACATCCTCAAATTCTATGATAATATCGTTTTCGTCCATGTTTTGACCTTGTTTGGATGCAAAATTACATTTTTATTCACATTAAATAAATCTCAGTTGATAATTTTGCTCTAAATCGACAGTTTTAATTTAACTTTGTAAAGAACAGAGTAAATTATTCCTTTTCATTGCAACGATTTTAGCGTTTTATGCATCTATTATATTATTGAATTAAGATGTCTTGTCGCACAGTCTTTGATCTGTGATGGAAGTATTTTGTGAGTCACTGCGTATATATATATAATTAGACAAAAGTATTTTATTTAAAAATCTCAGTGCACAGAAAGTTATGAAAAGAATTGCGATTAAAACATACGGGCAAATATTAACCCTGCTGTTTTCCCTTTTGGGAATTGGGAGCGGCTGTGAAATCATACGTTGTGAATACGGTGTCCCATCAGCAGAATTCATCATTAAAGGAAAAGTGACGGAACGCGAAACTCAAAAGCCTATTAAAAATATTGCAATCATCAGGAAATCACATACTGCGACCTACTTCGGAAACGACACGGTAAGGACCGACTCTCGTGGTGATTTTGAAATGAAATTCACCGAATTTCCCGGAACGGACCATTGGATTTTTGCTGAAGATTTAGATGGGACAGATAATGGCGGATTGTACGCACCTGATTCTATTAAAGTAGAGTGGTCACAGATGAAAAAGGTTGAAAAAGGTGATGGAAACTGGTACGACGGAGTTTTCTTAAAGTCAGATGTTAACTTTATACTGAGTCCGGATAATCAATTTGGTCCTATGTACGGCGTTATGTCGGCGGAGTATAAAGAGATAGATCAGAAAAATAAAGAATAGCCCTAATCGAACTAGCTATGAAAAGAATTGCGATTAAAACTTACGGGAAAATATTGACCCTCTTCTTTATTCTAGTAGGGATGCTGACCGGATGTGACTGGTTTAGAACATCATATGAGTATGGTGTTCCATCGGCAGATCATATTATTAAAGGAAAAGTAACGGACAAGGAGTCACAAAAACCGATTAAAAATATTGCAGTCATAAGAAAATCGCGTCACTCACCCAAGAATGATACGGTACGGACCGATGCTCGTGGTGATTATGAATTGAAGTTTAACGATTTTCCGGGAGAAGACTATTGGGTTGTGGCTAAAGATTTGGAAGGTACGGATGATGGCGGATGGTATGGTCCGGATTCGATTCTGGTAAATACCCAGCAAATGAAACAGGTAAAGAAAGGCAGTGGAAGTTGGTATGACGGAGTTTTTGAAAAGAAAGATGTTAATTTCAAACTACAACATTTTCTACCTGTTCCCGAGTATGGTGTTCCGGCATCAACGTATAAAGAAATGAAAGAGGAAGAGTAGAAAAAACTATGTGAAGATGAAATTACGTAAAAAAATCCTCCTGAACCTATTTCGCGAGCATAAAAAAACGCAGGCAAAACTACACGAACTTACATATTTCTTTTGGGAATGTACTCTGAGGTGCAATTTCAACTGTATTCATTGCGGAAGTGATTGCACACGCGAATCAGTTACTCCTGATATGCCCAAAGAGGATTTCCTTAAAGTGCTTGAGGATATTCGCCCTCATGTAAATCCCAACAAAACCATGATTGTACTTACCGGCGGAGAGCCTTTGATGAGAAATGATTTGGAAGAGTGCGGAAGAGCTATGTATGATATGGGATATCCCTGGGGATTTGTAACCAATGGATGGGGACTTTCACAAGAACGATTGGATAAGCTGCTTCGTTCAGGATTGCGCTCGGTAACTGTGAGTCTGGATGGATATACGGAAGAGTCGCATGAGTGGTTCCGCGGCAAAAAAGGTTCCTGGAAGCGTGCAGTAGATGCTATACGGCGAGTAGCCTCCACTCCAGATTTGGTTTATGATGTGGTTACTTGTGTGAATAAAAAGTCATTGCCCGATTTACACAAACTCAAGGAGTTGCTACTTTCACTTGGCGTTACTCACTGGCGGCTTTTTACCGTTTTTCCGAAGGGAAGAGCAAAAGATAACCCGTTGCTCAAACTCTCCACAGAGGAGTTCATTCAGATGATGGATTTTATCAAAGAGACCAGAAAAGAGGGAAAAATACGGGCTTCATATGGATGTGAGGGCTATTTGGCAGATTATGAGCTACAAGTGAGAGATGCACCTTTCTTTTGTCAGGCTGGCATTCATATTGGTTCAGTATTGGCAAATGGTGATATTAGCGCCTGTCCCAGCTTACGTGGAGATTACATTCAGGGAAATATCTATAAAGATGATTTTTGGACAGTTTGGAATACCAAATATCAGATAATGCGTGACCGATCCTGGACAAAAACAGGAAAATGCGCCACTTGTAAGTCTTATAAATATTGTGAGGGAAACGGCCTACACCTGCGCGATGAACAAACCGGTGAACTCTTACAATGCCATTTGGAAATGATGGGAAAGAGGTATGACTAAATATAACCTAATCCTAATATTTCTTTTTTTCGGTTTGTCTGCTTATGGTCAACAGGCAAAAATGGAGAATAACCATTTAAAAAGGTATAGCCCAAAATTCTTGCTTGATGTGACTGCGGGAGCGAATATTGATCTGATCTCTACCGGTTCGGTTCCTGAATCCAAGCTTTTTGACTCGAAGCCGAAAGTTGTTCCAATGACAGGATTGCGGTTTACTTATCTGTTTTCAGAAAGGATCGGAGGGTATGTGAGCTTTCAGGTGAATCTGTATAAAACCAAAAAATCGGAATATTACCCTTCAAGCTTCATAGAAGATATATTTCAAATGATATATGATGAATTATACTCAATAATGACTAAGGTACATCCGGCCCTGGATGTCGGTATTATTTATCGATTTGAACAAAACAAATGGAGCATTCATCCCGCAGTAGGACTTGGGTATATGACATATCTACCAAATAAGGAATCATCGAGAAGTTTTGAGAAAGATGGTATTCAGTACAACTTATCATACACACAACGTGCATCATCCATATTCTTGAATTTTGGTTTATCAACTCGGTATCTTCTTTTCGACAACGGTGCGCTGATCCTGGATGTTAATTTTCAGCAACCACTACAAAAATCCTTTGCGGAACTGGTCGTTACTACAGAATCGGTGTGCGAAAGTGAGTTTTACAAAGCATCTACCGTAGGCAGAAATTTAAATATAAGCATCGGTTATGGATTTTCATTCTGATCGGTCATTTCTTTTTTCTGATCAACCCTTGTTATTTAACTTCAGTAAATGAGTTTTTTTTTGTAATTTTGCGTTTCCTGTTTTAGGCGCGTATGAGTTTGTTATAATACCTTAGGATTTAACGCTTCACTTGAAATACAAACTTTAATGCGACAGATATAGGATTTATTTTTACTTGATATATTTGATGGAAAGAAAAGGCTTCATATTGATTCTTGCGTTTCTTGCTTTGATATTACCAGGACATGTCATGGCACAGGAATATCATGCAGATAGCCGTCTTGAGTCAGCGCTTGACCTTTACAGAAAAGGGGCCTTCTACTCGGCAGAGCAGATGTTAAACTTGGTAACACCTGATCCGGATAGCGATATTTCCATTTTTGCTATTCAAGTGGAGGCTTATAAGACAATGTGCGCGATCCGTCTTGACAGATCCAATATTGCCGGTCTGGTAAAGAATTTCGAGGATAGATATCCCAACGCCCCAGAACTTCAGATGGTTAAGTTTGCCCTTGCCTCACGTCTGTTCGATAGAGAGGAATATGCCGATGCGCTCATCATCTATGATTCGATAAAAAAGCCCTTTCTCTATGCTGAGGAACAGATTGAATACGACTTCAAAAGTGCATATTGCTACATCAGAGCAGGCAATACTGATGTGGCTGCCAAAAGATTGATCTCTATTATCGAAGGCGATTTCAGTCCCTTCTCAGTACCCAGCCAGTATTATTTAGGTTATGTGCGTTACCTGGAAAAGGATTTTACTGCGGCTCTGCCGCTTTTCCGCAAAGCGGAGAAGGATCCCCGGTTTTCGGTATTGGCCTCATATTATGCCGTTGAATCGGAGTTTATGCTTGGCAACTATGAATATGTGATTGATCGCGGTCCGGCTATTTTCAGTACACTTGATCGTGATTTACAAATTAACCTAGCCAGAATAGTCTCTGAGGCCTATTTTTCGATGGGACAGCCCACCTTGGCAGCCCAATATTTCGATATGTTTACCACTTCAGGAGGCAATCTTACACGCAAGGATTATTATTACTCCGGTCTCCTTTCATATACACTTCAGTCATTTATTCAGGCTATAGAATCTTTCAGTCATGTCGTTGGCAATGAAGATGCTCTTGGACAAAGTGCTTACTATTATAGTGCCAACAGCCATCTCCGCCAGCACAACAAAATAGCTGCGATGGAGGCCTTTAAAGCGGCGTCTGAATCCGATTTTGACAATGTTATAAAAGAAGATGCCTTTTTCAATCACGCCAAATTATCTTTTGATGTCAATGGTGATATTTCGGGTTTCGAAAAATATATGGAGCTTTATCCCGAGAGTGGAAAAGATGATATTATCAACAGTTATATTGCTGCAGCATACCTTCTTAGCAATGATTATAACTCAGCGGTAGCTGCCCTTACAAAGATTCGTGAACTTTCAGATGAATCTTCGTCCAATCTTCAGAAAGCGGCATTCTTCAGGGCCATGCAGCTTATTGAGAACAGAGGTTATAGGGCGGCCACTCCGATGCTGGAACTCTCAATAGAGAATGGACGGCACGACCCTCGCCTTGAGGCGCTTGCCAATTATTGGCTTGCAGAGTGTTATTTTCGTAATGGCAGGTACCGCCAGGCTACTGATATCAATCTCCGCCTGATGGAAAATCCCCATTTCCTCGATTCGGAGCAATACTCAACAGCAATATATAATCTTGCATACAGTTATTTTATGTGGGGTAGATTTAACGGTGCTCAGAAATGGTTTTCCGAATACCTCAGTAGAAGCGGTCGTAAGCAGTTTGAAAGGGATGCAAGAATTCGCTTGGCAGACTCTTACTTTATGCAGAACAACTACAAGGAAGCAGCTGCCACTTATGAGAGAGTATTCAACAGATATCCCACTTCAAATGACCTATATCCGGCATATCAGGGTGCTGTCGCCTACGGACTTCTTGGAAATGATACCAGAAAGATATCAATACTCAGACAGGCACTCAAAGTCAACCGCAACGCAGAACTTTACTCACAGTGCCTCTTTGAATTGGGACGCACATTAGTACAGCGAGGGGCCGATGATGATGCGGCCGATTGCTTCCACACCCTTATAGGACACGATGCGGACAGCATCTATTTCACCAAGTCTATGCTTGAACTGGCCATGATTAACGCCAATAACGGCAAGTATACCAAGGCTATTGAATACTACAAGAACATTATTGAAGGAATGCCACTCTCTCCTGAGGTTCCCAATGCTATATCGGGCATGGAGAGTGTCTACCAGACCATCAATAAGCCTGAAGAGTACTTTGCATACCTTGAAACTCTGGGAATGTCGGATATCAAGAGTGCAGATGAAAAAGAACTGATGCTCTTCAATGCTGCCGAACAGCGCTACCTTTCCGGCAATCATAACTCAGCTATCACATCCCTTCAGTCATTTGTTAAAAACTATCCCTCGGGATCAAAGACGGCACAGGCATATTATTACCTTGCAGAGTCTCTCAAGGCCAAAGGGAATAAAGAGGCAGCTTCAGACGCTTATTTTCAGGTCATAAAACGGGGTGAGGGGCCTTTTGCTGAGGCTGCTACTCTCAATTATGCAGATATTTCATACGAGCTCGAGCACTATTCGAGAGCTGTAACCGCATATGAATCCCTAATTTACATTGCGAATAGCGAAAATATGAAGAACACCGGCTATTTCGGCCGTATGCGCTCCTATTATAACAACAAGCAGTATGAAGAGGCAGTTGCAGATGCAAGAAGGGTGAGCGGAGTCTCTGAACTTCCCGATGAGATGCGTCGTGAGGCGGAATATATAACTGCCAAGAGTCTTCTATATCTTGACAACAGGGAGGAAGCCAAGCCGATACTTAACACTCTCGCGCGCAATCCTCACGATAATTATGGGGCTGAAGCCACATATCTTTTAATTACGGATGCCTACGGAGCGGGTGATTTCATTGCAGTCGAAAATCGAGTGTATGACTTTTCTGATTCCGAGACTTCCCAGATTTACTGGCTTGCAAAGGCCTTTATCATCCTAGGTGACTCGTTTGCAGATAGGGGAGATGTAGAACAGGCCAAAGCTACATACGAAAGCGTACTTGATGGCTATGAGCCTACCGGAGATGCTGATGACGTGAAGGAACAGGTAAAAATGCGTCTTGACAAACTGAAATAGATGAAGATGAGGAAAACGATATTCATATTGGCACTTTTAATTCTGATGCCTGTCGGACTTTTCGGGCAGACAATCGATCCAACTGTCGAGGTTAGCAGGGAGTTCGATGTCAAGCTCGGAGAAATTCACAAGCCCGAAATACCCAAGAATGTCGCAGACTCTCTGCGCAAATTCAATATCAGTTTTGACTATTCCATATTTAACCGACCCTACCGCGACCTTTACGAATTCTCACCATATGAGTCAGCTGCAATCAAGCCGGCAAAGGCTCCCCGTCATCCAATTTCATATATAAAGCTGGGAACACAGTTCCCTCTCACGCCTTCTGCTGAGCTCTATCTTCAGGCTGTTACCAAAAAGGGTTTTTATGCCGGCATTTATGCCGACCACGATTCTTATTGGGGAGAGATACCCTCAGCGGTGGGAGAGTATACTCTTGATGTGCGTAAGATGCGTAATGATTTCGGAGCCAATTTGAAATATGCATGGAAAGAGGGAGAGTTTTCCTTTGATGCCGGAGGTTTATTTTCAAAGTATACCGGCAGACGCGATTCGATTACAGCTCTGCACGATATTAGTATAGGTAATTTTGCAGCGAATGTTAAGTCGGCTGATGGTTCTGATCACAGCGTATATTACGATATTGACGTTGCTTTCATAAGGGGTTCCAAACGAATGGTAGATACACTGAGAGAAAACAATCTCTCAATAGGGGCTATGGTGGGCACTACATTCGATGTGCACCGCATCTATGTCGACTTTGGTATGTCTTTTTCGATGTATGGAGGTTTTCGGGATCATACAGCCGGAATATTGGAAATTTCTCCAATCTATGAATACAACAAGGGACGTTTTTTAGGCAAATTTGGGGCGAAATTCGGTAACCGTTTCAGCGTTCACAAATCGAAAGAAAGCCGAAATGAGAATGGTGATAACCATTCCTCTATAGCAAGTACTATATTTCCCGATGTGGATGCAAGATTTGAACTTGCAGAACAGTCGTTATGGATACATACCGTTGTGGGTGGAGGCCATGAACTCAATTCATTCCTCGGGATGACAGGTGATATGCCTCTGATCTCCCCTCGTACAGACCTGAAATTCGGATCCAGGCCCTTGGATGCAACACTCTCACTTGAATCTGTCATTATGGGTAGAATGGCTTTCAATCTTATCTCATCATACACCATATTTCGTGACAAGCTTCTTTTCGAGCCGGTAATGTCCGATCCGGAGCCCTTTGATATTATTGCAACCTATTGGGATTTCAGTCGCCTATCATTCGGTGCGGATGCACTTTGGAAATCAGGAGCGATCATTACCGGAGCAGAATTCAGATACAATCTTTACTTTAGCGGTGAGCGTCCTAAAATGACTCAGCTACCCAGTATAACTACAAATTTCTTTTTCGTCTGGAACTGGCGTAATCGCATCAATGCGAAAGTGGAATGCAGATATGTAAGTGAAGTGACCGGTGACTGTAATGGTGTCTACACGATACCCTCCATAGTCGACCTGGGTATTACTCTGGACTTCTCCTTAAATCGTTATTTCGGTGTTTTTCTCAAGGGAGGGAATCTCCTCAATAGAGGCAATCGCTATATGCCGATGCACAATTCCGTACCACGGAATTTCGGTGGTGGAATCTATGTGAAATTTTAAGGATTTTACCTTTTTTTTTCGTACCTTTGTTTCTTTATTAGAAACAAGAAAATAATGATTGAAAACGAGATTATTGAAGCGGAAAATCACTATTCCGCAGATAGTATTCAGGTGCTTGAAGGATTGGAAGCGGTGCGTAAGCGCCCTTCGATGTATATCGGTGACATAGCTGCCCGTGGTTTGCACCATCTGGTTTATGAAGTGGTAGACAACTCCATCGATGAAGCTCTCGCAGGCTATTGTAGCGAGATTGCTGTAGTAATAAACCCTGACAATTCCATAACAGTATCGGACAATGGCCGTGGTATTCCTACGGACACTCACGAAAAAGAGGGTCGTTCGGCTCTCGAGGTGGTTCTCACAGTGCTTCATGCCGGAGGAAAATTCAGTAAGGACAGTTACAAAGTCTCCGGAGGACTCCATGGTGTAGGTGTTTCGTGTGTGAATGCGCTTTCATCACACCTGACCGCTGAGATTCATCGTGAAGGCAAGATCTTCAAACAGGAGTATTCGCAAGGTAAGCCTCTCTACGATGTAAAAGTGGTAGGCGAGACTACAAAGACAGGCACTATCATCACCTTTAAGCCGGATAATACGATCTTCACCCTAACAGTATATGATTATGATACTTTGGCACGTCGCCTGAGGGAACTCGCATTTCTCAACAAAGGAGTGAAACTCACTCTTAGGGATGATAGGGCTCCCGAAATGATTACAGACGACCACGGCAACGAAGTTGAGGCACCTGCCAGACAGGATGTTTTCTATTCCCAGGAGGGACTCTTGGAATTCGTGGCTTATCTGGACGGATCACGTGATAAACTCACGGAGAATCCCATATATTTGGAAACAGACAAGATCATTCCCATTGAGATTGCTATGCAGTATAATACCGATTTCAAGGAGAATATATACGCCTATGTTAACAATATAAATACAATAGAGGGCGGCACGCATCTTACCGGTTTCCGCCGTGGTTTGACCACCACTCTTAAGAGTTATGCTGAAAAGAATGGTTTTCTGGCTAAGCTCAAATTTGACCTGGATCCTTCAGATTTCAGAGAGGGACTCACTGCAGTTATTTCCGTCAAGGTTGCTGAACCCCAATTTGAGGGCCAAACTAAAACCAAGTTGGGCAATAGTGAGGTGATGGGAGCTGTATCCCAGGCTACCAGTCAGGCTCTGGAAAACTATCTCGAAGAGAATCCCCGTGATGCCAAGGTCATCATTGATAAGGTGATTATGGCCGCTACTGCACGTCACGCAGCCCGTAAGGCGCGTGAACTGGTACAGCGCAAAACTGTGATGGCAGGTTCCGGAATGCCTGGTAAACTGGCCGACTGTTCAGATAGGGACCCGGCAAAGTGCGAAATTTTCCTCGTGGAGGGAGATTCGGCAGGAGGTACTGCAAAGCAGGGCAGGGACAGGTTGTTTCAGGCTATTCTTCCCTTGAGAGGCAAAATACTCAATGTGGAGAAGGCGATGGAGCATCGTGTTTTCGAGAGTGAGGAGATTCGCAACATCTACACTGCACTCGGAGTTACAATAGGGACCGAAGAGGATCCAAAAGCCCTTAATCTTTCCAAACTCAGATATCATAAGGTAGTAATCATGACGGATGCTGATGTGGACGGAAGCCATATTACCACCCTTATCTTGACGTTTTTCTTCCGCTATATGCCTGACCTTATCACTAATGGACATGTTTATATTGCTACCCCTCCCCTTTATCTTGTCAAGAGAGGCAAAGAAGAGCACTATTGCTGGACTGATGAAGAGCGTTCCGAGGCGGTTGAGCGTATGGGTAAGGGCAATCCGGGCAGTGTCAGAGTTCAGCGCTATAAGGGCCTTGGAGAGATGGATGCTGAACAGCTTTGGGACACCACAATGGATCCTTCAAAGCGTGTTCTCCGTCAGATCCACATTGAGAATGCCGTTGAAGCAGATCGCGTCTTTACGATGCTTATGGGAGACGATGTGCCTCCACGCAGGGAATTTATCGAGCAGAATGCTCGTTACGCTAATATTGATGCATAATAATTACTAAAACCTAAATATTTTTTACCATGGACATTTTTGAAAGATTAAGCAAAGACTCAGGTGGTCCTTTGGGCCAATATCGTGATAAAGCTTTTGGTTACTTTATGTTTCCCAAACTTGAGGGTGAAATTGGTCCCAGGATGTTTTTCCAGGGCGAAGAAGTCCTATGTTGGAGTATAAACAACTATCTTGGTCTTGCTAATCATCCTGAGATACGCAAAGCAGATGCTGAGGGTGCTGCAAAATGGGGTATGGCTTATCCTATGGGCTCCAGAATGCTTACCGGACACACCGCTCTCCACGAAAGACTAGAAAGGGAGCTTGCCGACTTTGAGAAAAAAGAGGATTGTTTCCTTTTCAACTTCGGTTATCAGGGCATTGTATCTACCATTGATGCGCTTTTGTGTAGGCATGACGTGGTAGTGTATGACAACGAATGTCATGCCTGCCTTCTGGATGGAATTCGCCTCCATCTCGGTGCCAAATATAAATACCGTCACAATGATATTGCTGATTGCGAAAGGATCATTAAAAGAGCTTGCGCTGAGGCAAAGGCCAAAGGGGGAGGAGTTCTTCTTCTAACCGAGGGCGTTTATGGCATGACCGGAGCTCTAGGTATTCTTAAAGAGATTGTGGATCTCAAAAAGAAATACAATTTTCGTATTCTTATTGATGATGCACATGGTTTCGGGGTTATGGGTAAGGAAGGCCGCGGAACTTCTGAACATTTTGGTGTGATGGATGAAATTGACCTATACATAGGCACATATGCAAAGTCAATGGCCACCATCGGCGGGTTCGTTGCCGGTCCCAGAGCTATAATTAATTATCTCAGGTACAACCTTCGTTCACAGATTTATGCAAAGGCACTTCCAATGCCTATCGTAGAGGGTGCTCTCAAACGTCTCGAAATTATCCGCGGTAAAGAGGGCGCACGTCTTCGTGAAAAACTATGGGTTGTTACAAGGGCTCTCCAGGAGGGTCTTCGCAAAAGAGGTTTCGACATCGGACCTGCTGAGGCATGCGTTACCCCTGTGTTTATGGATGGTAATTTGGCACAGGCCACGAACATCGTGATTGACCTCAGGAAGAATTACAAGATTTTCTGCTCTACCGTTACATATCCCGTGGTTCCTCAAGGCATCATAATGTACCGTATAATTCCTACCGCAGTTCATTCACTAGAGGATGTGGAGTATACTCTCAATGCATTCGCTGAGATCAAGGTGAAGCTCGACAAGGGTGTTTATGACGCAGAAGAAATCAGAGATATGTCTGTTAAGTAGTTCTGAGTATGTTGTTCCGAGTAAGTTCTGAGTGTGTAGTGGGGAGTGAGTAGTGTTGCGAGTTGCGGGGTACGGGTTGGTTCGGGATGTGGGTTGTGAAGTGTGGGGATTTTTTTCGTTTTGAGCTGGGAGATAAAGGATACAGATGTTGGAGCTTGCAGTTTCGACTTTCGAGTTGAAGTTTGTTGTGGGGAAGTAATCGTATTAAAGCCTCTACTTTCGTTAAATACGAAAATATATTGATGCTACACAGAAGACGTTAAACACCACAAGTCTAAAATATACGATAATGGACAGGTTCAGTAAGAGCCTGTTCATTATTTTTTTATTATTCTTTATTCACTTACTTTTTCTCAATTACCGCACAACACAATTATCCAAACCCAAACTACCAGTTCCACCAAGTACCAAACAACCCGCACCTCGCACCCACTCGAAACTCATAACTCCTAACTCAAAACTAGTTGCGGAGCAACTCAGTAACCCAGATTCGCTCCATCCAGAATTTTCTTGAAAAACTCCAGATGTTCTACAAGAGCGTAATCCCAGTAGATCCAGGAGTGACGTCCGGGGGAAAGGAGCATAATGTGAGGGATCTTCATTTCTCTACATTTGGTTGAGAAGTCAAGGGTTGATTTTACATAATAATCTTCATATCCGCAGGAAATTACCATCAGTTTGCCGGATCCGGCCACCTTGTCGAGGTTGTTTATTGGATTATTGGCATCGTAGAGCGGGTTCTCAGGCGTATAAGGACCGAGAATCTGGCTGAGTTCCTTATCAAGTAGATTAGGGGAGGCATGATAGATGTCCAGCACACCGCTCATGGAGCCGGCAGCTCTGAATCTGGATATGTCGTCAAGAAAAATGTTTATGGCACCGAGACCTCCCATAGAAAGGCCCGTGATAAATGTCTGTTCGGGGTCGAGATTGTATTTTTCCACCATTTGCGGATAGAGTTCTTGGTCAAAGAAACTTCTCCACTGCATTTTCTCTTTGTCTACATTATCTGCATACCAACTGTTGTAAAAACCATCCGGACAGATGATCCTGAACCCGAAACGGTCGCTGATCTGCTGCAAGTCTGACTTGTCGGCCCAGTTGCGGTAACATCCGGACCAGCCATGAAGCAGAAAGAGTGTGGGTAGGGCTTCTTTGGTCTCATTACCGCAATGCCCGCAGTGTTTGGGAGTGAATACAAGGATTGAATCGTCACACTTAAGGAGGTCGGAACTGATGACAAGAAGTTCCTGTGAATTCATGGTAAATGCGGCCAGAATAAGGGCAGCAGCTATTATTAGTTTTTTCATTGTAGCACAATTTTTTCTTATCTTTACAAAATTATAAAATTATTTATGGAAACAACAAGAAACCTCAAAAACTACCGGTCACTCATCTGGTTTGCTGTTTTGGCTGTACTGATGATCTTGCTCTATCCCAACGAAGGTAAATTTAAGTATGAGTATGCACGCGGACAAGCCTGGATATACGAGACGCTAATTGCTCCCATAGACTTTCCCATTCTAAAGACAGAGGCTGAGATGCTTGTTGAAATCGAGCAGAAGACTTCACGTATAGTGGAATATTTCAATTTCAATGATGAGACGGGTGAAAAGATGGTGGACGGTTTCGCTAGGTTTTCCATAGAGAAAGCTATTCCGAAAGATATTTCACACCATATAGTCGAGTTCCTGTCTGATGCATATTCAGGTGGAATAGTTTCTACTTTCGATGAAGACGATATCTCTGACAGGGTAATATTTGTCAATAGGAACGGAAGGGTGACGGAGATGCCTGCTTTAGAGGTTTACGATCAAAAAAGAGCTGCCAGTCTGTTGCAGGCAGATCTGCGCTATACATTCCCGAAAGTGGCTACTGATTCGCTAATTACATTACTTAACATTCCTTCCTGGATTGTTCCAAATCTGGAGTATGATGAAGATGTTACTGCGCTTTTGCATCGCGATGCGGTCAACTACATTTCGCCCACTAAAGGCATTATATATTCAGGGCAGTTGATTGTCTCCAAAGGGGAGATTGTATCGGCTGAGATTGAGCAGATTCTGGATTCTTATAAGGCTGAGTATAACAGAAGTTTCGGCTATTCTTCTTCGCGCGGATGGCTTATTGTAAGTCATATTGTAACAGTACTCCTGTTGGTTTCACTGCTTTTTTTGGCCATTTTCTTCACTTCAAAAGAGATTTTGGGACATACCGGCCAGCTGTTGTTTATCCTTTTGATGGTGTTTTTATCATTTGCCGCCACTGCTTTGGTCCATCGTCTGGGAGCCAATCTTATTTATCTGGTTCCGTTTGCTGCATTTGCTCTTATTGCTGCTTCATTTTTCAAAAATGAAGTCATCTTCCCCGTCTATGTCATTTCACTTTTGCCACTCTTACTGATTGCAGAGAATGGCATAGAACTTTTCGGGATCAATCTGGTAGCGGGCAGTATCGGACTGCTCACGTATACCTATTTCAACAGAGGATGGAAATTGTTTCTCAATGCAATCTTTATTTTTGTGGGAATGATGGCACTGTTGCTTTCGTTCCGTCTTTTGACGGATGATGCTGCAATGATCTGGAAGAGCTATACTGTGACTTTCATCGCTATTAATGCAGTGTTGTGCGTTGTCCTCAATCCGTTTGTATTCTTATTTGAGAGAATATTTTCATTCACATCATACTCTCGTCTCTTTGATCTGACAGACAGTAGCAACGAACTGCTTCAGGAATTATCGCATAAGGCACCTGGCACTTTTCAGCACTCACTGGTGGTGGCAAATATGTCAGAAATAGCTGCGAGAGAAATCGGAGCCAATGCGATGCTTGCGAGAGCAGGTGCGATGTACCATGATGTGGGAAAAATTGAGAATCCCGCCTGTTTTGTAGAGAACACAAACCCCGGTAGCGGACAGGATAGTTATCACAAAGGACTCACTCCGGAGGAGAGTGCTGCTGATATAATTCGCCATGTAGATGACGGGCTGGCTCTTGCCCGCAAATTTCATCTTCCGGATGTAATAAAGGATTTTATACGCTCGCATCATGGACAATCGATGACCCTTTATTTTTACAATGTGTACTGTAATAGTGGGGGAGATCCTGCTAATACGGCGCCTTTCAAATATAGAGGAATGCTCCCTACTACTAAAGAACAGGTGATAGTTATGATGGCGGATGCTGTTGAGGCCGCTTCGCGTTCACTCAAGAAATATACCGACGAGAGTATCTCCGAACTTGTTGAAGAGATTCTAGGCTCACGGCTCTCTGATCAACAGCTTGTTCGTGCCGATATTTCGCTAAAGGAAATTAATATGGTTAAAGAGTCTTTTAAGCGACAAATTAAACAAACATATCACGCGCGTATCGCATATCCTAAGCGAAAACGCGATAACAAATAATAATTCATAGATAGATGCGACAGTTTATCAGACCCCAATATCTGAAACCGGGCGATACAATAGGACTGGTAGCAATGGCATCTGCCATTTCACAATCTCAACTCACATCAGAATACGAAGAGAAATGGAGTTCCATCTTCAAATCCTGGGGGCTTAAAGTAAAGAAGGGAAAATATCTCTACAACTCACTTCCGGGCGACTTTGCCGGAGATGACGCTCTTCGTGCCGAGGATATTCGCGAAATGCTACTTGACGATGAGGTGAAGGCGATAATTTCCTATCGCGGTGGCTATGGTTCAATGCGCACTCTCACTCACCTGGATCTTAATCTCTTCAAGGAAAATCCGAAATGGCTGGTCGGATTTAGTGACATTACAATCTTCCATAGCGCACTACGCAAGCTTGGCGTTGAGTCGATACTCGGAGCTATGCCCAGTACCTTTGGAGATGCACAGCAGGAGACATTTGATTCACTTTATGATGCACTTTTCGGCCGAAAAATGCGCTATTCCACCGCACCACACCCATTCAGTAAATCTGGAAAGGGTAGGGGTAGGCTGGTCGGAGGCAATCTCTGCCTTTTTGCCAGTACTATAGGTACCCCTATACAGAATCTATTTGAAGAAGACTCCATTCTCTTCATTGAAGATATTGATGAGAAGATGCATACGGTAGACAGAATGTTGCTGACAATGCGCTGTGCGGGTATGCTGGACCGTCTCAAGGGCGTGATAATAGGTCAGTTTACAGATACAGCTGATAGTGATAAGTGGGAAAAGGATGTTTATACCCTCATAAGGGAGCATACCGATCGTCTTGATTGTCCGGTACTTTTCGGGTTTCCATGTGGTCATGAGCAACCCAATTATTCGCTTGTATTAGGACGGGAGGCACTACTTGAGGTGTCACCTGGTGGTGGTTCCCTGCGTTTGCTCTGATTTTTGCTCCTCCATTCGTTGTAGGGGATCCATTCGGCGTGATTCAAGAACTCTTGCCTGCTGAGCGGCGTACTCCTCGCGGCGTCTTTTGCTCCAGAAAATCTTTCTGAAGAGTTCTCTGAAGTCATCAAATTCTTCCTGATATGATACACCTATTCCATTACGTTGTAACTGGTCGAGGTAATTGCTGTATTGGTCTGCTGAATGGGAAAAGAGAGTAAGACGTACCTTGCCGGTACGATCGATTTTTATTTCTACATCAACGTCACCAACTAAATCGCTCTGGTTGGAGGTCATATATTGCCTGTTACCAATATTTCCGTTTATGTTGACGCGGTTGTTAAACAACTGAGTCGAAACTGCCACATCAAATATGTCACGTCCGTTCTCTCCGGGCTGGTAATTAAATCCAAGATCGAGAGGGATATTGAGTTGGCGGAAGACATTATTGAGTTGGTTGGCCATAATCTCGGAAGCATTGGAGTAAAGCACGGTGGTGTTGTTAACAATCCCCGATTGTTCATCAGGCACGAAACTTCCGGAGAGGAGTAGAGTGAGCAGCTGTTTCAGACGTTTATCTTCAGTGCTTAGTGCGCTCTCTACACGCCCTTTTACGGCGGGGTCCAGGTCCGGAATATCAATAGAAAAGCTGAGTTCCGGATTGGCTAGTTTGCCGGTGATGCCAATGCCGCAGTCCACTATGCGTCTGGTGCTAATAGATGTGGTATCAGCTATCAGGGTACCTATTGAAGCTTTTGTGCGGTATATGGCCTCGAGATTGAGGTCTGACTTCATTACGTCTCCCGTAAAATTGATGGTGCCACCAGGATTTATGATGAAGTCACGGGATGCGAGTCCCATCATCACGAACTTATAACTGCCTTCATCAATATTATAGTTGCCTTTTATATCAAATAGGTTTGTAGCGGTGTTGGTGTTAATAACCAGTTGTCCGGACCCGCGAGTTTTCAGGACATCACCAAGCGCTTTGTTTATCTCGAGATGGACTTCGGCGTCAGGAGTGGCATTGACGCGCATTCTGACTGCAAATTCGTAGCCGCCTCTCTTATCGGCGATTGTGTTCATCACCTGTAATGAGTCATAGGCAGACATAGCCTTGATTGTGGTGTTGTCCACAAAAGTCAGCAGTGAAGTGTGGCTGCTTGAGGATGAGCTCAACGGAATATGTACAGTGGAATTTCGTCCGGTGGTGATGTTCATATCAAGCAGAAGTTTTCTGAACGGTCCGCTTATTCGGACTGTACCGGTAGCGAATGCTCTTCCGTAGTATAATTCGTTGTCCGCAGCAGTGGTGTTGAGGCCGTGGAGGTGTTCTGCATTCAGTCTGGCGTTAAGACGCATATCTTTGAAATGGTCATAATACAATCCTCCGGAAAGGGTTCCTTCATGGTCGTATCTGTCTGTTACAATTGCTTTTTCAAAGAATACTCCTTTTTCACTTATGCTGAAAGGTCCGTTTACTGTATATGGTACCTTTGTGTAGTCCAGTATAAAATTAAAGTCGTCAAAGTGTCCGTTGCTACTGTTAAGGGCCAGTTTGTCCAGTGTTCCCGATATGCCGATATCCGCGGAAATGCTTCCGCTGACATCGGATAGTAACCCTTCGACTAAAGGATTGAGGCAGATGAGGGAAAATTTGTCCAATGACAAGTTTCCTTCGACACTCTTTTTATTAGGATAAAAAGACCCGGCAAGATAGAGAGGGGTTAATTCGTTTTTTTTGTTATTAACCTGGAAATCAAAACATTGACCGACCTCATTCCATTGAGTATGGATACCCAGGTCTCCAAGTTGGTCTCCTGCGATTGAAATTTTTTCCCCATCTATATTGAGCAAAAGGCCCTTGTTGTCAGAAAAGAGGCCGAAAAACTCCGCTTTGCCGGTCAGAAATCCCTTTATGTCGAGCGGCATGCCCAGAAGTGGATTGGCCACAGATGCATCAAAACGATTTAATCTTACTGTCAGTGTATCTTCGGGACTTTCCGAGAGTCTTCCGTCAAAACGGATCGTCTGGTCTCCGTTGGAAAGACCAAGGCCTGCAACTGATATATCCTTTTCTCTATATTTTATTGAAGATGGGTTCAGGGACCAGTTTTCTCCATTTATAACAATATTCGAGGGATAAAAGTCGGCAAGAATATTCAATCCCATCTCTTTGGGTTCAGGGAAGGATACGCTGGCATTCAGGTTGGCGTATGTGGCTGCTTCTTCCCCGTTATCAAATCCAAGATTTATTGCTATTGAATTATCCTTTATCAGTGCCTTAATGACTGCGTCATAACCTTTTATATTGCCGGATTGCAGCATTCCGGATCTGAAGATTGTGGTGATCATGCTATCTCTGTTGTCCAGAGTCAAGTCAAGATCTCTGATATAATTGTGTTTGTAAGCCAACAGAGGGGAGTTGATATTGATTTTTACCTTGTCGTCACTTGTCATCCTGACGTTTATGTTTGTTCGGTCTTCCACATAGAGGCCCGGCATAAGAAAACTGCAGACGGGTCGCATATCGTAAGTCTGAATCCTAAAACTGTAATTCTCTTGTATGTCGGGAAGCACTTCAGTCTCCTTAGTCTCAAATAAATGGCTTAGATGATGCTCAGCAGTAAGTTTAAGCAGGTCTGATATAAACGAGGAGATTGGAGCGGTACCTGCGTAATCAGCCCGGGCAAATGAAGATTGAAGTTGGAGTGTATAGTTGTTCTTATATGAATTGGAACGCAGGTGGATGTTGCCGACATCATAGTTGTCGTCTCCCAGAGAGCAGACAAAATTTTTCACAAGAATATCCCCGAAGAGATCCCCGGATGTAGTTTTAGTAAAGTCGGCATCGGCCAGGAGCTTGAGCCTCGAGATTTCTCTCTTATCGAAATTGAGTGCGTGGAGGTCGGCGTGACCGAGTGCCAGGTTAAACTTGTATAGAGAATTGCTGCTCTTACCCGATAGGGCGAAGAGTCCATGAAACATAAAGTTTAGATTCGGGTCGCTGCATATGACGCGTCCGTCAAATTCCTTGTCGGCAAGCCTTCCCGTAGCAAGGATGTTGCTATAGTTGTAATTGTTGAATCCGAGTTCGCTTATGCTGATATTTTCGATATCTATGCTAGATTCCTTACCGAGCTTGGCTGAAATAGTGGCATCGCAGGTCAAATCGCCTAAAAGTGAATTGTTCAGAAGACGCCCAAGATCAAAAGATTTACTTTTGATAAATCCTATGAGTTCATATCCTACCTTTCTTTCGTTGCGGCAGATGATATCGACCTTGAAATTTCCCAAATCCTCAGAGCCAAGTTCGCCAAATGCCACAAAGTCTTCAAAGAAGCCATTGAGACTGCCGTCAAAGTGGATTCTTTCTCCACTGGCGAAAGAGCTGATTGCTTTTTTGTTAATTGGGGTGTCGGTAACGGACTCAACTATGTCAGCAATATCGGAAGTGGTGGTGTAGCATCTCTTAATGTCGAAAGTAGCCATCGTCTCGTTAGTATTCGGCAGACCGGAAAGGTGAGCTGAGAAGTCGAGCAATGTTTGTCTTGATTTGGATTGCACTTTCAGAGAATGGGTGATTAAATTACTTACAGTGCCTTTTGTTTCACCTGTTAAATAGAAATTCAATGTAAAATATGATAGAGCATCGGTATAACTTCTTAGAGATCGAAAATCGAGAAATGAACCCTCCTTGAGATCCAGACCCATATAGACCTTTCTTAGATAATCCGAAAAGTCACTAAAATCGTCAAATCTCATCGAGTAATAATCCGTAACAAGTATTGAATAGCCATCATCATAGAGCATATCGTCAATGTAAATCTCCTTACGGGTAATTGTATCAAGGCCATTGTATTCGTGTACCTCACCAAGACGTATATTTCCGCTGAAGGTATTAATGTTCAGTCCGTTGCCTTCCTTGAACGATAGATTATCCAACTCGACCGTTATATCTTCTTCCATACTAAGATTGCGTGCGGAGAGATTGAGGTCGTTTAGAACTATGTTGTTCCAGTCGATAGTTCTGGGATCGGAATAGGTAGTGATGTTGAATGTGTCAAGCGCTCTGAATTTAAAGTCCCGTATCTCGATTTTGTCAATATCTACAGTTTTAGGCCATTTTTGCGATTGTTCTTCAGACTCCTCTTCCATAGCTCCCGTTATGTATTCCATCTGTTGCGTTTCATCTGTTTTCATAAGTAGAGAGATGTTGCTCACATCAGGAGTCACCTTACATATGTTAAATTCACCCGATTCGATAACTATTTTCTTTGTCTTCATCTCTCCCGAAAGGAGACTTCTTGCATGGAGGTTAATAGAGATCTTCCCCACATGGAGAATAGTATCGCCTGCAGACCCGGCAACCAGAACATCCTTGACAATCAAACGGTTGAAAAGGGCATATGAGATATTGCCAACAGATATGTTTCCATTGATCTTATCTGATAGCACAGCAGAGGCCTTATTGCAGACAAATGTCTGGAATGCAGGCATTTGTATTGCAACATAGAGGGTGGTCGGAACAAGTGCAATAAGAATGACCACCGCAAGTACTATTTTTTTCCAGGTCTTAATGTGCTTTAATTTTCAGTATATCTAACAAAAGTACTAAATTTTACTAATTTTGTACACAAATTTCAATCCAAACTGAAGATATGGCGATAATCCTTGCGATAGAGTCCTCCTGTGATGATACTTCGGCAGCGGTTCTTAGGGAAGAATATCTGCTATCCAATGTTATGGCCTCTCAAGAGGTGCATAAAAAGTATGGCGGCGTGGTGCCGGAACTCGCTTCCCGTGCACACCAACAGAATATTCTTCCGGTAGTTTCCCAGGCGCTTGAACAGGCCGGTGTCACAGCAGAAGAATTGAAGGCAATAGCTTTTACCCGTGGTCCGGGACTGTTGGGATCGCTTTTAGTGGGCACTTCCTTTGCCAAAGGGCTTTCAATTGCTATCGGTAAGCCTCTTGTCGAAGTTAATCACCTTCATGGCCATATTCTTTCTCACTTTATCAGGATTGAGGGCAAGCAACACCGAGAGCCTCAGTTTCCTTTTCTTTCACTGCTTGTCTCGGGAGGACACACACAGATTGTCCTGGTAAATGATTATATCGATTTTGAAATCCTTGGTCATACTATAGACGATGCTGTAGGAGAGGCATTTGACAAATGCGCTAAATTGCTCGGACTCGGATATCCGGGAGGCCCAATTATAGATCATCTTGCAAAGGAGGGAAATGCATCCGCATTTCGTTTTGCAAAGCCCAATATTGCCGGTTTGAATTATAGTTTCAGCGGTATAAAAACGTCGCTACTCTATTTCTTAAGGGATAAAATTGCGGAAAACCACAATTTCCTCGAAGAAAATAAGGTAGACATCTGTGCCTCATTCCAGAAAGATCTGATAGATATTCTGCTTAAGAAACTCATCCTTGCTGCAAAACAGACCGGTATAAAGGAGATTGCCCTCGGAGGCGGTGTCTCCGCCAACTCGTGCCTGAGAGAGCGTATCACTCTGGAAGGAGAAAAAAGGGGCTGGAACGTATTCCTGCCCGAATTCAGATTCACCACCGATAACGCGGCAATGATAGGCATAGCCGGATTATATCGTTACAGAAAAGGACTTTTCTCTCCAATAGATGTAGCTCCTATATCGCGTGCCGCGGATTACAACCAACCTTAGCAGCCCCCGCAAGATGAGCAATTGCCCTCGCAGTTATGCATAGCTCTCTCACCGTGAAGTCCGTTGGTAAGCTCCTCCTCGGTCGCTTCCCTAACAGCAGTGATTTCTCCGGTGAAATGAAGTGATTGTCCTGCCAGTTCGTGATTGAAGTCCATCTTTACAGCTTCTTCGCTCACTTCCACAACCTTGCCGGGAATTATACCACCCATTTGATTCATCATGGGAATAAAATTTCCGGGTACGAGAAGCTCCTCCTGGAGCACACCGTCAACTTCAAATATGTGTTTGGGAAGGTCGACTATGGCTTGGGGATTAAGTTCGCCATAACCTTCTGCTGCTGAAAGAACAAAGTCAAACTTATCACCAATACTCTTTCCGAGGAGATTTTCCTCAAATTTGGGAAGCAGATAGCCCATGCCCATTATAAATTCAAGCGGATTTTCTTTGTCGCAGGAATCTTTGGTCTCACCATTGACCTCCAGATTGTAGATCAGAGATACTACTTTGTTGTCTTTAATTTTCATTTTATAGTTAATTTCGGTTATTATTGTAAATGTATTATGCTTCAGATGTTGCAGGGGCAGGTTTGTCATTCTCAACAGGGAGGCGGCGTATCTTGTACCCCATAGCTACTATGATAATCGATATTATGGGAGTTATAAAGCAGAAGAATGCATATGGGAACCAGACCATGCAGGAGATTCCCAGCACTCCGGCTTGTGCAACTGCACAGGTGTTCCAGGGTACCATTACAGAACTAACCGTGGCCGAATCCTGGAGGGTGCGGCTCAACATCTCAGGCGCGTAGCCCTTTCTCCTGTAAACGTCACTAAACATCTTACCCGGAAGTAATATGGCCATATATTGGTCTGCAAGTATGATGTTGCAGAAAATGCAGGTCAAAATAGTGGAAGTTACCATGCTCACTAAGTTGTGCATAAAACGCAGCATGCTCTCTGTTATGGTCTGGATCATTCCGCTGGCGGAGAGGGCTCCTCCAAGCATTATCACGCAGATTATAATCCAGACGGTATTGACCATGCCGCTCATACCTCTTGTGGAGGCCAGAGTGCTGATCATGGGGTCGCTGGCTTCAATAGAGATCTCGCTGGACAACATCTTGAGTATGGTGTAGAAGAACTCCTTAAAACTGCTCATTCCGGTAACAATCTGGTCAACAATTTGGGGTTGTGCCCAAAAAGCAACCAGCGCACCCACGAAAGCCGATATAAAGAGTGTAAGTATTGCGGGAACCTTTTTAAAAATAAGGTAAATGGTCACTACGGGGATCAACAGTAGCCATCCGGATATATTGAACGTTTCTTGAAGAGCAATAAGCTGTGCTCCTACATCTACAGTCGAAGTAGTAGGTATGAAGAATCCTGCCAGAGTGTAAATTATCAGACAGATGATTGCCGCCGGTATAGTGGTAATAAGATTGTATCTTACGTGTTTGTAAAGGTCAACTCCAGCAACCGATGCAGCAAGATTTGTGGTGTCGGAGAGAGGGGAGATCTTGTCTCCAAGATATGCACCGGAGATAATAGCACCCGCAAGCCAACCGGTAGGTATGCCGACAATCTGGCCTGCGTTAAGCATAGCCACTCCTATGGTGCCGACAGTGGTCCATGAACTGCCGGCCAGGATGGAAATGATGGAGCAGAGCACAAATGTTACCAGCAAAAAGATAGACGGATGGATAAGTTTGAGGCCATAATAGATCATCGTGGGAACGACACCTGAGAGCATCCAGGTGGAGGTCAGTGCTCCGATCATAAGCAGGATAAAAATAGCCTCACTGGTTTTACTCATATTGTCACCCATTGCTTCCCCAAAACGCTCCCAAGGTACCTTGAGATATATCATACCGATAAGACAAGCTACTATTGCAGCAGTAACAAGTGCAATTTGTGATGGTCCGCTGGTAACATCTTCACCGAAGATGGCTACTCCAATAGCCAGTATTGCCACAAGTATCACTACAGGAACGAGCGATAGAAGTAGACCGGGCTTTTTCTCTTTTTTCTTTTTCTCCATCAGAGTCCGTTAAAATTTACTTTTGAGAAGCAGAGTGAAGGTATTTGCCATTTACGACTTTTCAATTGGTCATCGGCAGTAGCGATGAGATTGTTCCACAGGCCAATTAGGTTGCCAGACACCAACATTTCGTTTACGGGGTGGACTATTTCTCCATTATTGAACAAAAATCCTTCTATGCCATAAGAAAAGTCTCCTGTAGCGGCATTACAGTTGCCTCCATTGAACTGAGTTACATAAATACCCCTGACTGCTCTCTTCAATATATCCGACAAAGATAATTTTTTATTTGACAAAAGCTCTTTTTTGGGCATCATTACCACCGAAGGTGTCCCTATAGTGACCTCAAGTGATAATTTACGGCTGTAATAGTTGTCTATGAAATAATTGCATATTGTACCGCTAGAAATGATATCACGCTCTTTGGTTGCTATGCCTTCGATATTGAATAAACGAGATGATGCGTTGCCGACAGTATGTGGCATATCTCTTAGACAAACATTGTCCCCAAAAACTTTCTTCCCAAGCTTGTCCGCTAAAAATGAGTTGCGTGTATGAAGAGAACTTCCCTTGAGGGCTTCGGTGAGTGGAATAACCAGTTTTGATGCAACAGTACTGTCCACGACCATGTTGTATGTTCCAGAAGACAATTTGAGTGGCCCTATACTTTCAATTGCCCTATTGAGAGCTTTCGTACCACATCCTTGGTACCGGAGATTCTCAAAGAAAACCTCATCCTCATACCAATTTCTTTCTGGCTTTTCCTCCCCGTTACCGGCAACTGAACAGGTGGCGCCAATCGAAAAACCAGATTTGCGCTGATATCCCTCAAATCCCAGGCTGTCAGCGATAAAGTATTCTTCCACATAGTCAGCATACTCGCTTTCTGCTGAAATTACCCTGTTGTCCGAAAGCATCTCGGCAGATACTTCCTGTGCAATAGTAAGGCCTCTGGAAGGTAGACGTGTCTCAATAGAGGGATCATACTGTTGAAGGTCGGGTCCGCCACCCTCATAGCAGATCGCTCTATCAGGTAGAGTTCTGCACTGATCCGGAGTCATCAGGAGTGTAGCCTTAACCGCCTCTGTAGTAAACTGCCTTAGCGTTCCTTCATCCATTAGGTTGGTGGAAAAGGTACCATATCTCCCTTCGGCAAAGATATGGAAATTGAGAGCTGAGCTGGCAGCCTGATAGAGGCGGTCAATCTCGCCGTTGAGTATTGTTACCATATCGCCGTTGCCTTTCTCCAAAATAACCCGCGCACCCGATGCTCCTGCATCCAACGCCATTTGAAGCGCTTTTATCGTAATGTCTCTCATCAATTGCTTCCTCCTACTGTAAGTGATTTTACTAGTACTGTTGGCATACCGCAAGAGACGGGGCACTGCTGTCCTTTTCCACAGGTCCAGGTGCCATCTTCCATTCTTCCATCGGATGCAACTTCCAGAATATCCGCGAGCGCTCTGGGCCCATTGCCTATTACGTTGATATCCTTGATAGGGTGGGTGAGGCGTCCGTTCTCGATCATACGCCCGCTCTTGACAAAGAATGTAAAGTCACCCGCTCCGATTTGTACCTGTCCATTTCGGAACTTGTCAACATAGATGCCTTTACGCACACTAGAGATGATATCCTCGGTACTCGCGGAGCCGTTTTCCATATAGGTGGCGCGCATCCTCGGTATGGGTTCAAACCTGAAGGACTCTCTGCGGCCATTGCCGGTGGGTGCTACTTTGTAGTGACGGGCGCTGATGCGATCGTGGAGATAAGAGGTGAGTATTCCTTCCGTAATCAGCATGGTCTTCTGTCCGGGTACTCCTTCGTCATCTACATTGAGAGAACCCCTGTTAGCGGAGATAGTTGCGTCATCCGCTATACTGATGGATTCGCTACAGATCTTTTCGCCCATTTTGTCGGAAAAAATAGATATTCCCTTACGGTTGAAATCTGCCTCAAATGCGTGTCCTATTGCTTCGTGAAGCAGAATTCCTGATCCACCGGCTCCCATTACCACCATCATTTCACCTCCTTGGGGACGAACTGCCTCCAGCACTGTAGGAATGGCTTCGAGAATTTCATTAACTATCTCATCCGCCAGGGTGGGTGTGAACATTTCATTTCCCATCCTGAAACTTTTCGAACAGGTATAATTGTCGGTGACGCCATTTTGGCTGAATATCGCACTGAAGGTTACTGAGGTCAGCGGTCTTTCATCGCAGTAAAATTCCCCTAAAGAGTTGAAGAACATTATCTTGCTTAGAGAAGAGGAACTCTGTCCGACAATCTGCACTATTCTGTTGTCACCGTCTGAAAGTCTTTGGTGGATCTCTTTGAGGTATCCCTTTTTTGAGAAAACGTCAAAATCAGCTGCTGTATAAGTTTTGGAATAATAATTTGCCAGTTTAAGAGGTGTAAAGGGGGCTGTTATTCTCTCACCGGCCGTACTCTCTGCAATACGGGCAGCCGCCTGTGCCGCTGCTCGCAGATGTTTCATATCTGTACTTTCCGAATATGCATAACCTGTTCGACCATCGCGTATTACTCTGATACCGGCCCCGAAATCTATATCGTTGCGGATAGTATTGACTTCCCCGTCACGTAGCGTTAGTACTTCCTGCGTACTGTATTCACAAAAAATGTCAGCATAGTCTCCCCCGGAAGCGAGAGCCTCCTCCATGAGAAGGATCAACTGTTCCTTGGTTATTTTAAACAATTCGAAAAAATGGTTCATCAATAAAAAAACTACTGCATTGCTGCAGTAGTGTTTAGGATTAATAATCTCTCATTTTGCTGGCAGAGTGTTACAAGTTTAACAAATCTCATCGGCTTTTACCCTGACAATCTGTCCTTTACGTGCAAACGCCAATTCGGAATTGTCTTGTTTTTTTTCTTGTACGAGCCTCTCAAAAGTGATGTTCAAACCTAGAATAATAGTTTCTCTAAGTTCTCTCGTCTCTAGTTCGCTCATAATTGATTAGTAGGTTATATAAGGTTTTATTATGTATTTTAGTCACAACATTCGTTCCACCTTCGGCTATGATAGTGCTAGGATTATTGGAGTTATCTATCATTATCCAGTAATCGCACACCGGAATATAGAGATTGAAAAGGTTTCTGATACCCACATCATAACGTCTGCGGATGGTAACTTCGGGGACGTAGTGTCCACCTGCTTCAACCCTGAGTTTCACCCTCTCAACAGCCAGTTCGGGCATTTTGAGCCAAAAAAAGACCAGAGTCACTATGTAGCCCTTTTTCTGTGCTTCGGCTATTACCCTTACAAGTGTTCTGGTAGCCAGAGTGGTCTCAACTCCGAAGGTTGCTCCTTTGTCAATCAACTCTTCAATTCTCTCCATCATCAACCTGCTAGCCCTTATGGCAGACTCTTCCGGGTTGTTAGGTGATAAACGCTTTGCTATCTCATCCGAATTGACAAACTCATCACAATTGAGCATGTCGGGCAATATCGTGTAGGATGCGGTGGTTTTCCCTGCTCCGTTGCAGCCTGCTATTATATAAAGACTAGGCATATCCTCACCTCAATCGAAAACAAAAGTAATAAAATAAATATGTAATAGGCAAATTAAATGTGCCTTTTTTTCAACAACTAATCTCTCCATTCTCACTCTTTTTATGTGTAATGCCATAGCCGAAAAGTGCAAAATCTCCTTTACAGGGGTCTGTGGGGAATATTTCCTTGAGAAAGGATGTGATCTCCAAAGCTGTTGATAAATCGGTGCCCTTGCGTGATGTAATACCGAGCATTACAGCCGTGCGGTGGACGTGAACATCAAGCGGTATTATAAGGTCGGCAGGAGAGGTGTTTTTCCACAATCCGAGGTCAATTATACCGTCATCTCGTACCATCCAGCGTCTTAGTAGGTGTATCTTTTTATTGGCTGCCTTCGGATCGCTTTTCTGACCGTAGATTTCAGTTCTGAAAAGGTCGGGAGTGAGTAACTCTAGAGAGTCGTATTGCATATAGAAGTCGCGAAGTCTGAAACAAATGGTCGCAAAGTCACTCCATTTGATTGTTCTGTGAAGGGATGTTTTTTCATTGCGCCATTCCCCTTCCATAATATAACGGTAAGGTTGCCACTCCATTTCATCAAAAGCCCTGTTACAATTTCTTACAGTCATATCCCTTCTGCCCCAGGCAAGATGTGCCGCAATTACTGCTGCAATTTCTACATCCTGTAAGGAAGCTTTGCCCGACTGGGTCAATTGCGCGAATTTTTTCGGAAAAATTACCGGGTCCGTCTCGAAATATTCGGGACGGTTGTACATAAGTGCATATTTGGTGAGTAACTCTTTCACAGTCGCTGTTGTCTGTTTAAAAAAGAAAGGTGACCTATGAAAGTCACCCCTCAAATATAAACAAAACGCCTTGCGGCTTATTTCTTCTTATTCTTGTATCTGCTGTAGAACTTGTCAACGCGACCTGCAGTATCTACAAGCTTCATCTTACCGGTATAGAAAGGGTGTGAAGTGTTTGAAATCTCGACCTTTACTAAAGGGTACTCAACGCCGTCAACCTCAAGGGTCTCCTTGGTATTGACGCAAGAGCGTGTGATGAACACATGGTCATTTGACATATCCTTGAAAGCTACAAGACGGTAGGATTCGGGATGTATACCTTTTTTCATCTTATCGGTGTGTTAATTGTTAAAATCTTTTTCGGGCTGCAAAAGTAGAAATAATTTGGGGAATGGCCAAATATTTTGTCGCTTTTTGTAACTTTGCTACATATTTTAAGCCAACCACACAATTATTTTGATCTTATGACTCTTATAAAATCCATTTCAGGCATCAGAGGAACCATTGGAGGTACTCCGGGTGATGCATTGACTCCAATTGACATCGTTAAATTCACCTCGGCTTATGCGCGTCAGCTCCAAAGAAAATTTCCATCCAAAAACCGTTATAAGGTGGTTGTGGGCAGGGATGCCCGTATCTCAGGAAATATGGTCGACTCCATCGTATGCGGTACGCTTACGGCTTGCGGTATCGATGTTGTAAATGCGGGTCTTGCCTCCACTCCTACGACTGAAATGGCAGTTATATTCGAGAAGGCTGACGGCGGTATCATTCTCACCGCCTCGCACAACCCCAAAGAGTGGAACGCTCTCAAACTTCTCAACGATAAGGGTGAATTTTTGACGGCGGAAGAGGGGGCCTCCCTTCTGGAGATTGCCGGGTCCAATGATTTTGATTATAAGAATGTGGATTCCATCGGCCGGATGGAGTGCAAGGATTTCACCCGGGCACATATTGATGCAGTTTTATCATATCCTCTTGTGGATGTGAAGTCTATTAAAGCAGCAGGTTTCAAGGTGGTACTTGATGCCATCAATTCTGTGGGAGGTATAGTGATGCCGAAGCTTTTCGAGGCTCTGGGAGTGGAGTGTGTCACAATCAACGGTGAGCCAACCGGTCATTTCGCACATAATCCCGAGCCCGTTCCTTCCAATCTGAAGGAGCTCTCCGCTGTGGTTGTAGCCGGTGGTGCTGATCTCGGAGTTGCTGTGGATCCGGATGTGGATCGCCTCGCCTTTATTTCTGAGAATGGGGAGGCGTTCGGCGAAGAGTACACTTTGGTGGCTGTTGCTGATTATATTCTATCGCATAGAAAGGGTGCGACCGTCTCCAATATCTCCTCTTCAAGAGCTCTCAAGGATGTGACTGAAGCCCATGGCTGTCAGTATTACTCCTGTGCGGTGGGTGAGGTTAATGCTTCTACTATGATGCAAAAGGTCAATGCAGTCATTGGCGGAGAGGGGAATGGTGGTGTTATTGTTCCTGACTTTCACTATGGTCGTGATGCACTCATCGGAGCAGCACTTTTCCTGAGTCTTATGGCTCAGAAAAAGCTCTCTGCATCTGCCTTACGTGCCACTTATCCCGAGTATTTCTTATCTAAAAATAGGATAGAGATCTCCGACCCCGCTGTGATCGATTCGCTCCTTGAGGCAGTAAAGGAGCATTATTCATCTGAGCGCATAACTAGCATCGATGGTCTCAGAGTGGACTTTGATGAAGAGAAGAAATGGTTTGTATTGCGCAAATCCAATACAGAGCCAATCATCCGAATCTATGCTGAGGCACCAACCGAAACCGCCGCCGAAACCCTTGCACAAGAGGTGATCTCAATACTCAGTACCCGATACTCTGATTTCATAACTCAAAACTCATAACCATAACCCCGTAACCCGCAACTCGTATGTTTTCTTTCAGGACCACACCATTGTTAGAGCAACCCGACCTCGTATTGAAGCAGGGAAAGTTGGCTATGCTATGCAACCAGGTGGCCTGGCACCCCGACAAAGGAGAGTATCATTTCGAAGCAATCGCTCGTGAAAGGAATCTGGTGCGCCTCTTCATGCCGGAACATTCGTTGTATGGTGAATGCTGTCCGGGTGTTGAATTGGTGGAAATCGGTGACTCCATTCCAATGGAATATCTTAAGGATATTGATGCATTGATTATAGAACTACAGGATGTGGGTTCGAGATATTGTACAGCTACCCGCACTTTGCTCAAGCTCTTCTACGACCTGCATCATTCCGGCAGCGATATCTCGGTCTATGTTATGGATGGGATCAATTCTTCCGGTCGTCAGGTGGAAGGAACAATGGGAGTGATGGGACTTCCGCATAGGCATGGGCTTACCTTCGGTGAGATTGCCAACTTCTTTTATTATGAGCTTAACGCAAAATTCCATCTTCATATAATTTCGGCGGAGGCGGAAAAGGTCAATAAAGATCTGATGCCTTGGAGTATTCCTCCTTTTTCTGATTTTGCCGGACTCTTTACATCCCATTTCTATAGCGGTCAGTGCCTCTGGATGGGAACCAATGTCAGTTACGGTCATGGCACCACGCGTCCATTTGAACAATTTGGTGCACCATTTATGGAGCCGCTTTATGACTTCAATCGTAAAAATGGATTCAAAAATTGGAATGATCCGGCCAATCCGCTCTACGATGACAGTCTTTACATCAGATGGTGCAGATTTGAACCGGCCTATGGTATCTGGAAAGATGAGGTCTGTTTCGGATTTCATCTGATGTTTATTCCCGGACATACCTATCATGCACTGAACCATGCTCTTCGTCTAATACGCTTTGTCCGTGAGCAGTTTCCTGAAGACTTTGAATATAACGGACTTGAGCCTTTTCTTCAGGATAATATGCTTTTTAGCTATATTACCGGCGAAATTGATTGGGAGTTGACCAGTGAACATATTAAGACTGAGGAGCAAAAATGGCTTCGAAAAGTGAAGAAATATCTGCTTTATGGTGATTCTCCCTGGCGTGTAAAATAATTAAAACATGGATAATAAAGATTATAGGATATTGTTTGTTTGCCTTGGCAATATTTGCCGCAGCCCGATGGCGGAATTTATTATGAAACACAAGGTTGCTAAGCTTGGTGAAGCGGATAAATTTGAAATAGCATCTGCCGGCACGAGCGACGAAGAACGCGGCAATCCGGTTTATCCGCCTGCAAGGGAAATGCTCAAAC